>NZ_JATR01000024.1:0-9018 GCF_000526075.1 Streptococcus sp. SR1 | reverse complement strand
TTAATAAAGACCTCCTAATACTCTTCGAAAATCTCATCAATCTTCGTTAGAGTCGACTTAGCTAACTATAGTTATGCTTGCGTCTATCTGCCTAGTCTGGTTTCGATTTTCATTAAATAACCTCCTATTTATTTAATGAAATCCTAAACTTTTCTTTTTCATCATAATCTCCTAAAGAAGTCACCCAATCAGGTGGCTTTTTTATGGCTTGGAGAGGAAAATTCCATTCGAAAAAAATTTTTAAAAAAATGATAAATCAGAGAAAAAATTAAGATAGCTTTAAGATTCATCTTGTATTATATAATCATTAAATAAAGACCTCCTAACTTTATTTAATGAAATCCTAAACTTTTCTTTTTCATAATAATCTCCCTTAACTCCACCCAATCAGGTGGAGTTTTTTTGCTTTATTTCAAGCTTTTCGGAAGTTTCCTAAACATCGTTTTCCGATAAATTTCGGTAGTTTTTGGAATTTGGTCGGGGAATTGGCGGGGACTTTTTGAGATTTTGGCGGGGACTTTTTTAGCGAATATGACTAAGAAATAGGTCTGTTGTCGCTTCAGCAAGTTCGTCCTCAACTTGGTTATAACGATCCGTCATATAAACCTTTGTATGCCCCAGCGCCTGGCTTAATTGTTCAAGCGGAACCCCTGCAATAATGCTTTGAGTCGTGAAGAAGTGGCGCATCATGTGAGGTGTTACATGCAATCCTGTTGCTTCATTCACTAGATTGAAGTTTCTATTTAGCTGGTTTGGATTGATGAGACCACCTTTTTCATTAAGGGTGATATAATCTTTTTGTTGCTCCTTGATAATCCCTAACTTTCGCTTAATCTTAGAAGCTTCAGCTATCAGATAATAGATAAGGTCTGTTCCGATATCATCAAGGCAGACATATCGCTCTGAATCCTTTGTTTTAAGCCCTCCTTTCCCTTTCAAGGTCTGGTTGCTCCTACTGTCTCTAAGATGCAGTATAGCCCGTCCATTTTCGTTCTGAGTTACATCCATTGGGCGCAATCCAAAGACTTCTCCTCTTCTCAGTCCAAAGATGGTAAGATAGGTCAGAGCGTAGAATTGTTTTGACATAATCTCTTCTGCCTTTGCTATCCAAGTCTTGAACTCTTTGAGAGTCACTTTCTTGTTAGCTGCAGGGATGTCACTCTGGCCGATGAAAACACCTTTCAAGCGATTTGAGAGCATATTTCCATTTTTCACGGCATCGTTTAACAATGCCATGAAGCTGGAATTGAGAGTTTGAACAGTGTATCTGGTATGGTTCTGCAACTTGTCAGCAATAAAGAGTTCATACTCATTTCTATCCAAATTTTTAAGCAGAACAGAACCAAACTTTGGTTTAATATGGTTTTTATAGAGGTTTTCATTGAGGTAGTAGGAAGTGTCATTCCAGCGCCCTGTTGACAATCTCTTTTCAGAATAGATATCCCAATAATTATCAAGTGTTAGATTCGTATTGATACCTAATTCTTGTTCTTGGATTTGTTGCTCAATCTCTGTCAAGGCTGCACGAGCTTGTGGAAGGGTTGTGAGACCACTTTTAGTAATCTCTTTCTTTTTACCATAAAAATAGTAAGAGCGTCTGATGTAATAACGTTTGCCTTTTGCAGTTTCATAGTAATAGATATTTGGGTATTTTGTTTTATTATATTTCATTGTATTCTCCTTGTTTATCGGCTTCTGGACAAGGTCTAAACATTGAGAATATTGACATCACCCCTTTCATGGTGTAAAATAGGGTATAGAAAAGAGGCCTTTTTAATGGCTGATTTTTTATAAGGTTGAGCTTCACAATCAAACTTTGGCGAGGGTGATTGTGAGGCTTTTTTGTTATTTCTTGACTTTATCTTTTAAAGCTTTCTCTAATAGAGGGTGAGATTTTTCTATTTTATTTCAGTATTTTCATTTCTCCTTTGTACTCTTGAGATATTTGAGTTTTATCAGAGTCTGAGGTATAAACAAGCAGTTGAGGTGTATCTTTTTCTAAATCAACATTGTAGCCTTTTTCTTGAGCCCACTTTTCAAAGATGGTATTTTTAGCTTTCAAAAATTCATTTGAAATATAGATTTTACGACTAGAGTTTTCATTTTTCCAGCTTTCTCCAATTCGCACTGAAATATATTTATCGTCGCCTCCAGGAACAAAATCAACCTTTTCCCCTTTGTCAATAATTTCAGCGTTGTCTTTAAAGTATAACGCGAAATCTTCGCCTAACTCTTTAGTCATTTTAAATTTCTGTTCAACTGCTGCTGATGATGTTTTTTCAGTTTTGGTTGTAGTATTTTTAGATGGGTTCTTTAAAATACTATTTGTCACACCAATAGCCAAGAAAGCTATCAGCACCCAAAACCACACTCTTTTATAAACTGGCTTAGAATTTTTTCTTTTGTTCATGTTTCTTCTCCTTTTAATTTTCAATCGGCATGAAGTTTCCGACTATTTTTCCAATGATTCTAGGATCTTCTTCATATGGTGCGAATTTATCTTTATATTTGTTATTGATAGAGACGAGTCTAAGACCGTCTTTTTCTTTATAGACTTTCTTTATATAAGTTTGGCCATCCCAATCAACCGCATAAATGGCACCATCGTAGTCAAACCCTGTTTCTTTGATGAGAACGACCTCTCCATTCGTATATTTAGGCTCCATGGAATCTCCGAAAACCCAAGAAGCAAAATCGTGGTCTAGGTCTTTGTCGTAAAAAACAGTATCATAGTTCCCATCGTTGAAATATGAAAATCCGGTACCAGCTGATAGCTTTTCAAAAACACGGTATTCAAAAAGCTTTTCCTCAATCATAATCACTTTATTATTCTGTTCTTTTAATTGTTCATTAGCATAGTTCAGAATTTTTTGTTTTCTTGGAGTTGATAACTTTACAACTTTTTCAGTTATTTTCTGAACAAGAGGGGAAGTAGGGATTTTTAGTTTTTTTACTTCTTGAGTTTTATCCTCTATCAAGTCCGATTTATTAACTCCGAAATAGTCTGCAAGTAACTCGATCTTCCCTATCCGAGGATAAGTTATGCCTTTTAACCAATCTCTTACAGTAGTGTACTTCAATCCTAGATCAGAACAGAGCTTATTTCTATCAATCCCTCTGCTGCTCATCAAATTTTCCAAGTTCGCAGAGAAAATTTCTTTACTTTTATTATTGCTCATTTGTATCACTCCTTTATATAGTATATATTACGGCAAAAACGCAAAAAAGTAAAGAAAAAAATAAAAAAATACGAAAAAAACGCAAAAAACACTTGACATTGCGGTTTAACCGCATTATAATATAATCATAGTTGAGTCAGTCAATTATAAAAAAACGATAGAAAGGACAGTAAAATGCCAAAAATGACTCTTAAAACATTGCGAACGCTAAAGAACTGGCGACAAGTGGACGCAGCTAAGGCCCTTGATGTCTCTGCTGATACTTGGGGAAATTGGGAGCGAGGTAAAACAGAGCCTACTGTAACACAGGCTTATCAAATCGCTACTGCTTTTGATGTGTCTATCGATGACATTATTTTTTTACATGATATTGCGGTTTAACCGCAAAAAGGAGAATGGCATTATGAACAACGCAGCGCAAAAAGTAACACGGATTGACAAAGATGCCTGGGATATTGCTACGGAGCTGGCGAATGAGTACGGGGTATCCATTTGTCACATTATCAGCGAGAGCGTCCGATACTGTGCAGAGAATGCCGAATTTAAGGAGATGGATGTTGTCGTTAAACGATTGGTAGTCGGCAATAAGGTGATTGAGTAGGAGGGGGAGATGAACGAACTAGAAAGAACCGCCCTCAATGAGATATTGAGGACCGTGACATATATTGCAGAAAAATTGGATGAGTTGGATATTAAGGTTTCTCAATTAGAAGCAGTGAAAGACAAGGCTTCATCAGCATCATAATCAGCAGCAATAAATTGAGCTGCTGAGAGAATGAATTTCTTTAAATCTTGGATATCTTTGTCGTCATGCCTGCGGACATAATGAGTTTCATCATTGCCAATCCAAGCAACAGATTTTGCTAAGGCTTGAATTTTGGGAAAATCATTTAAGTAGTCAGCGATTACTTGACCAAGCATAATTGATTTGATTTTTTCTTCGTCTTCTGTATTTTTAGAAATTGCGTAATCTTTTATGAGAAATTCGGCTGCTTTGCGATAGCCTACACCTGCAATTTGATCTAATGATTCGGACTCTGCAACAGTTGCTTGCGAATAGATCTCAACAAAAACAGGAGAAACTTTTTCTATATTTTCAGGGAGTTTAACCTTGATTGGAGGGCGATAGGAATAGTTAATCATTGTAGAGAGCGGATAATCATCGTGAATATACTCTATTACAAAATACTTTTGACAATCTTCATAAGTACATCTAAAAATAACAGAAAATCTCCCTTGATCGTCAAGTCCAGCGTTTTCAGAACTCCAGCTCTGTCCGACATGTTGTGGAGACATGGTTCTACCACAGTGGGGGCATTTTGAAGGAGTGTCAATTGTAATGGTCTTTAGGATATCTCTAAACTTAATAGAAACGTCAAGTTTCATAAAAAATCTCCAATCGTTTTTGTTTTATTATACCAAATTTAGGAAGGAATACTATGAACGAAATTTTTAACTTTCACGGACAGGAAGTCCGTACTTTGACAATTGATGACGAGCCTTGGTTTGTTGGAAAGGATGTTGCGGATATCTTGGGGTATACAAATTCAAGAAAAGCAATTTTTGACCATGTAGATGAAGATGATAAGACAGATGGGGTAACGATTCGTGACGCCATGGGTAGAAATCAAAATCCTATCATCATCAACGAATCTGGTCTCTATTCTCTCATTCTTTCAAGTAAGCTTCCACAAGCGAAAGAATTCAAACGATGGGTAACATCAGAGGTCTTGCCAGCTATTCGCAAGCAGGGTGGTTTCATTCGTGAGGACTTAGATGAGGATGCCTTCATCGCTCTATTCACTGGCCAGAAAAAGCTTCGTGAGCAACAGGCGACCATGCTTGAAGATATCGACTATCTGAAGAGTGAGCAACCGATTCATCCAAGCTATGCTCAGTCACTACTGAAGAAGCGCAAGGCTCGGGTCGTGGCTTGCCTGGGTGGGATTGATAGTCCTGCTTATGCTGATAAGATTTTTGCTCAGTCGGTATTTAGACAAGCTGAGATTGATTTCAAAGACCACTTCAACATCAGTCGCTATGACTTGCTACCAAAAAAAATCGCAGAAGCAGCATTGAAATATTGGATGACTTGGGAGCCAAGCACCAATACTAAGATGAAAATCATGAAATTGAACTCATTTGACGAGGTGTAGGAAGGGGAAGAAGATGGACAATGTTCTACTTTCACTATCTGACTGGATTAAGTCCATTATCAAGGACACAATTACAAGATTGGTTGAGATAGAAAAAGATAGCGACCACTATCCAGAGTTAATGGATGTGAGCACTACCTGTGATTTTCTAGGCATTAACTATGACACGTTTTCAAACAATTATCGTTACATGAAGGGATTTCCAAAAGAACTCCCTGGTAAGAAATGGTCAAAAAGAGCCATCAAAGAATGGCTCTCTAATCAACTATAATAACTTTACTAAAAGGCTTCTGGACAAGGTCTTAGCAAAATTATTTGATTTTATTATAACACAAAAAGAGGATAAAAAACATGAACAATTTACAAATTATCGCAGTATGCACAGTAGTATCAGTGGTATTGATTGAATCACTGATTATGAATATCAAGCTTAAAATGGCCATGAGACCGAAGAAAATCCAACTTCAAGCGCCACAAGTTGAGAAAGGGTTTATTGACTTTAAAACAGGGCGACGTGTGGACATTGATCCCGTGACACGAAAAGAAACATTTGTGGATTAAAACGGAGGGTATCAATGGTAGTTAAAAACAAGCGATACTACTGGATTCAACTGGCTCAGGATTTTTTCAAGTCTAAGGAAATGAAATTACTTCGTAAGATTGCAGGTGGCGATACGCACACTATCATCTATCTCAAAATGATGTTGATTAGTTTAGAGGATGGCGGG
This sequence comes from Streptococcus sp. SR1, assembly GCF_000526075.1. Classification (NCBI taxonomy): domain Bacteria; kingdom Bacillati; phylum Bacillota; class Bacilli; order Lactobacillales; family Streptococcaceae; genus Streptococcus; species Streptococcus sp. SR1. The sequence continues at coordinate 2,955 of NZ_JATR01000024.1, read as the reverse complement.
CACATCTACTATGATGGGCTTGCTGATAATATTGCTGAAGAAATCGCTCTTATGATCGATGAGAGCGTTGAAGATATTAAAATCACTTTGCTATTTTTGGAAAGCAAAGGTCTGCTGACTAGAAAATCAGATAGAGACTATTTTTTGGAGCAAGTTCCTGAGATGGTAGGTAGCGAAACCGCAAGCGCCAGAAGGGTTCGTAAGTTTCGAGAAAATCAATTAGCGTTACAATGTAACGACGATGTAACAAAGCGTAACGGAGATATAGATATAGAGAAAGATATAGATACAGAGATAGAGAAAGATGTAGATAAAAATCCAGTCGAACTCATCGTGGAAGAATATCAATCTCGTATCGCTCCGTTGGATGGAACTCAATTTGAAATCTTGAAAGAATTCATCACTTTGGATGGTATGGAAGCGAAAGTTGTTCTGAAAGCAATTGGGCTTGCTGCTGACAATGGTAAAAGGAATTTTAGTTATATCAGAGCGATTTTGACGAATTGGAAGAATGATGGAGTTTTGACGATTGCAGCAGTCGAGGAACGTGAACGAGCGTACAAAGAAAGCAAAATCAAGGGTCAGTCAGGGAATCAAAAATCAAACGTTCCTGAATGGTCACAACCAGACTATGTCAATAAGACTAGTGATGAGACCAAAAAGGACCTTGAGAAGAAGAAACAAGAAATGCTAGAAAGACTTGAGAAAGGAAGAAACTGATGTTTATTTTGAAACATGGAACAAAAGAGGAAAAACCGTACTTGATGTCTGCTAAAATCGGCGTGACTGGGATTGATATCTCTTTTTCAGAAGAGAGGGGAGCGATTCGGTTTGTTTCTCGTGCGGTCGCATTGCAGGTTGCGAAGGCGCTAAGATCGTTTGGGAATTTTTATGTGATTCAGGTGAAGGGATGATTGGAGGTATCGATCATAAAGAAAATGACAGTCTGGGCACTCTTCGATAGTGGGAATGGTTCTTACTTCAAGGGTGCTAACTCTCTGAATAGTTCGGGGGGGGCGAATATTGAAATCTATTCAATCGGAATGGATATAGAAAACAAGAACAATCATTTTATAAATCTGGACCTTGCTGATTACAAACGTTTATTTGGAGATAACACGCTCTTTGACGTGTTAGACAAATTACCAAAACCTGACCTTGTAATAGCTAGTCCGCCATGTGAATCATGGTCAAATGCTTCTGCAATGGAAAATGGGAACGCTTGTTGGAAACGCAATGATGTCTCTGATAGCTTGTTTGCTCCACAAGTAAGACCTTCACCGTTCACGATCAGGGCAAATCAGGATTACGAGTCAGCTTATATAAATTATCAGTACGACAGGCAATTTTTGAAAAGGGTCAATGGCGAGCTAACAGCTTTCAACACAATAGAAATCATAAAAAGATATAGACCACAATTTTGGGTTATTGAGAATCCAGCAGCTGACAGACTGTGGCCCTACATTGAGGATATTATTGGATTCAGAATTCCATACAAAAATCTAGCTAGATACAATAATTATGATTATCCTTTACAAAAACGGACGATTTTTGGAAGTAATATTGAACTTAATCTTAAAAATAAAATTATCAAGCAGGATATCGAGTGGAAGATTTTCTCAAAATCATACAACGAGAGATCTAATATACCTGAAAAATTGGTGTCAGAAATATTCAAAAAAATTTACAAGGAGTTTAGTAAAGATGATTGAACTCTATTTCATTTACAACGGTCACCGAAAGATACTCATTGGGAGTTTTGGCCACATACATAGCGCAATCAACGAATTAAAGAAACATCAAGCTAGTTACTCAGCTATCAACCATCCACGCTTTCGGAAAAGCATGAGTGGAGAAAACATCAGGATTGATTACGGAGCAGCTGATTGCTACTACCTGATTGTGAAGAAAACGGAGGAAAAGTAATATGAATACAAAAATGAATTTGGAAGAAAAAGTTCAACAGTGGTTTGTTGATAGAAATCTACATGAAGCAAATCCAGTTAAGCAGTTCTTGAAGCTGATGGAAGAGTCAGGAGAATTGTTTGAAGGAATTGCAAAGGACAAATCTGAGCTGATTTATGATGCGCTTGGTGATATTCAAGTCGTATTGATTGGGCTTGAGCAACAAATCAAGAACGGTGCTCAGATTTCAGCAAATCAACAGGAACTTGAATTGCTGTTGATGGTTTCGAGTTTAGGGAATATTGCTCAGAAGCTATATGCTCATGTCTGTCACAATGAGACACAGATGCCTCTGATTAAGTCTGACTTGATGTTTCTCGACAGTGTGATTAGTTCTGTTTCGTTATTCAACGGGACAGATGCAGACAGTTGCTTGCAGATTGCCTATGATGCTATCAAAGACCGAAAGGGCAAGATTGTTGATGGGGTGTTTGTGAAAGAGGAGGATTTGTAAAATGAAAAAACTAGGTATTGTTTTAGGTTCTGTATTTGTAATTGTTGTATCGCCATTCGTGGTTCAGTATGGTTGGAATGAAATCATCACAACGATCGTTCCAGTTGGGAAAATTACAGTCTGGCAAGCATTAGGGATGGATGCACTACTATCTTTCATCTGGCCTGTGTTACCCAGCAAAAAAGAATCTGAAGAGGATTATTCATATGCTGTGAAGAGCAGTATTTCGAAAATCATTACATGTGCATTTTTAATTTGGTTAGCTAGTTTGTTTATTTAAGGAGGATATGTCATGATTCCGAAATTTAGAGCGTGGATGAAGTCGTTGAAATGGATGTGCGATGTTACTAATATTTCATTCGACAGCAAGTTTTTAGATATCTGTCACCAGGGAGACACCGAAAGGTGTACAGAAATGTCAGTTGAGTTTGATGAAATCGAGCTCATGCAATCAACAGGACTCAAAGACCTAAATGGTGTCGAGATTTTCGAGGGGGACATCGTTCAATTTTTCGATAGTCTATACACTGTTTTTT
>NZ_JATR01000023.1:0-122035 GCF_000526075.1 Streptococcus sp. SR1 | reverse complement strand
CTGCTCAACCTGAGAAACCTGACCAACCTGAAAATCCAGTTCAACCTGAACAACCTGCTCAACCTGAGAAACCTGACCAGCCTGAAAAGCCAGTTCAGCCTGAGAAACCTGCTCAGCCTGAAAATCCGACTCAACCGGAAACTCCAGCGCAACCTGAGAAACCAATTACTTCTTCAAGTCCTGAGGAAGGAGTTAAAGACCTTGTCTTTACACTTCCAAGCTTGGAAATCGTCAATAAGGTCGTACCGTTTAAGACGATTCGTCGCGAAAACCCACAATTAGACAAAGGAAAAGAGCAAGTTCTATCAGAAGGGAAAGACGGTCTCTTAGTCGAGTATGTTGAAGTGAACGGTAACAATCGCAAGGTTCTCCAAACAGAAGCAACTCCAGCACAAGATCGAGTGATTGAGGTAGGTAGCAAACAAAGCTCAGTTGGAACAGAAGCGCCACCAGTTGTGACTCTTCCTGAGTATGTTCTACCAAGAGAGACTGAAAAACCTGCTCCAGTCGTAACAGATAATTCATCATCAAAAGATGAAAAAGCTCCTGTTACAACTACAGTCAAAGAAGACAAGGAAAGACAACTTCCAGCAACTGGGGAACAAGAAGCAACTGCCTTCCTCTACTTGGCAGCAATCACTTCTATCTTGTCTCTCCTTATCTTCCAAAAGAATTTCAAAGACTAATAACCCTCTTTGATTGATTCTTTCTAATTATTCAGTTTCCCCGTAGAGAAGACCATCTGGTCTTCTCTTTTTTTCACGATCAACCTTGTGTGAAAAAATCCATAAAGGATCCCAAAATTTAATTGAACTTTTTATAAATTCACAGTACTGAACGCCCATATTTTTCTAGCCTCCTACTTACATAGTTTCCTCTAAAACTTACTCGAGCCATCTCCATTCACAGAATTCACTTTCATCACTTAGCAGGATAAATGCTTCTCAAATCAATTGTTATCCCTTAACGATCTATTATTTCATTTCAGATGACAAGTCTCCATCAATACCCTATATTTTATAGGCTAGAATACTAAAAAAGTTCAAGGGCATACTTTATTATTTATAGAAAAAATTACTTATAAATATTATGTAAATTGATTCTTAATAACGTTTAAAAGCGTCACTGATTTCTCAAGATAAAAAAATAGTCCAGAACAGTTGTTCTGGACTATTTCCTTTCCAATTACTTCCTAAGAACTAACTGAAAATCATCTGGCTCTATAATTTCTGTAGTGGGTAAAACTACTGTAGAAATTATGGAGCCTATTTTGTTGTAGAAAAAAAGTCATATATTCTATCTCACCTTTTTCTTAGGCGATAGAAAATCAGAATCCTATGCTCTTCAATGGAAACATATCGATTTTTCAAAATCACAGATTCAGCTAATTCAAGCTTTAGATAGATATGGACAAGTAAAATCAACTAAGGGAAATAAGAAGACTATTTTCTCTATTTCTAATGACTTACTTCAACTTCTTACCTCTTGGAAAGAGCAACAAAAATATGAACTAGCAAAGTTTGGCATCATCAGTAATCCAGAACAATTTGTTTTTACATATATCGATACAAAAGGAAACATCAACAAGCCTTTACATGCTGACTATCTAAACAATAAAATGAAAAGCATCAGAAAGCGACATAAAGAGCTGGCACATGCTACACCTCATAAACTGCGACATACAGGAGCAACGCTTGCTAAACAAGCAGGAATGAGCTTAGAAGCTATTTCTGAAGCACTAACACATAGCGATACAGGTACAACTCAGATTTATGTCAATACTTCTAATATAGTTCCTATGGCAGTTGGTGAATTTGCTTTAAAGTCTCTAAAACAATAAGGTAAAAATAAGGTGAACTTTGAGGTAAACTTTTAAAAAAAACACGAAAAAAGCACCCATAAGGTAAACTTTTGAGTGCTTTGAAACGTTGATATAATCGTATTGATTAACGTTTTGAGAATTGTGATGCTTTACGAGCTTTCTTAAGACCTGGTTTCTTACGTTCAACTTTACGTGAGTCACGTGTAAGAAGACCTGCGCGTTTCAATGAATCGCGGAAGTCTGGGTCTACTTGAAGAAGGGCACGAGCGATACCGTGACGGATAGCTCCTGCTTGACCAGCGTATCCACCACCTACAACGTTAACGAAAACGTCGTATGAACCTACAGTTGAAGTAACTACGAATGGTTGGTTGATAACAAGACGAAGGTCAGCGTGTGGGATGTACTCTTCAACATCTTTTTTGTTAACAGTGATTTTACCAGTTCCTGGAACAAGGCGAACGCGTGCAACAGCGTTTTTACGACGTCCAGTACCTGCATATTGTGCTTGTGACATACTTTATTGTTCCTTTCCTTAGATAAGTCCTGAAATATCAAGAACTTCTGGTTGTTGTGCAGCGTGAGTGTGCTCAGCTCCAACGAATACTTTCAATTTCATACCTTGAGCGCGGCCAAGAGTATTGTGTGGAAGCATACCTTTAACTGATTTTTCGATCAAACGTACTGCATTTTTAGAACGAAGTTCACCAGCAGAGATTTGTTTCAATCCACCTGGGTGGTTTGAGTGAGTGTAGTAGATCTTATCAGTTGCTTTTTTACCAGTCAATTTAACTTTTTCAGCATTGATAACGATTACGAAGTCACCTGTATCAGTGTGTGGTGTAAATGTTGGTTTGTTTTTTCCGCGAAGTACGCTAGCAACAACTGCTGAAAGGCGTCCAAGAGGTACATCAGTTGCGTCAACAACGTACCATTTGCGTTCTACTTGGCCTGGTTTAGCCATGAATGTAGTTTTGTTCATGATTTCTCCTATATGAATATCGTTTTTGTTTACAGGGCGGATGTTCCGGTCCGCGGGGTATTTGAAAGGTTCCGGGGCCTTACAAATGGGGTAAACAATACCGTCTACTATCATACCAAATTTCACTACTAAAAGTCAATAGATATGAAAAATATTTTTGCCGATTTCAGTGTTTAACATCTAGAAAAACCTCGCTTTTGCGAGGCTCTCCTATTTGTAAGCTAAGGCACGTTTAAAGGTTTTCCAGATTCCCAAATCATCCGTTTGAAGGACTAGGCTAGCATACATGCGTCCGATAAAGGCTGTTGCAGTGACTGCAAAAACAACCGTTATGGCTAGAGAAATCCAAGCTTCCAGACCACTTGCATACCCATTTATAGCTCTAAATGGCATAAAGAAAGTCGAAATGAAGGGAATGTAGGAACCAATTTTCAAAACCAAATTATCCCCTGCAGCACCTAGAGCGGTCACTCCAACGAATCCTGCGATAATCAAGATCATCAATGGTGACAAGGCTTTCCCTGAATCCTCAGGACGAGAAACCATAGAACCTAGAAAGGCTGCCAAAACAACATACATAAAGAGACTAACCAAGACAAACAATAAGGTATTGAGCGAGAAGGCATCTCCTAGATGATTTAAAATACCAGATTGAGCCAAGATTGGTAGGTCTTTAAAGAGCAGAATCGCAGCCAGACCACCCACGACGTAAATCCCAATATGAGTCAAAATCACAAGAAGCAGAGCCAGCATGCGAGCATAGAAATAATGACTAGCTCGGATACTAGAGAAGACCACTTCCATGATTTTGGTTCCTTTCTCGCTAGCCACTTCCTGAGCAGTAACACTAGCATAGGTAATCAAAATCATATAAAGGAAGAAACCAAGCCCTGCGGCCGCAATGGTTTGGACAATTTTTTTGTTTTCCTTAGATTCATCAATCTTCTCAGTAAAGTCAACGGTTTGACTCAGGCGCTTTTCCTGTTCTTGGGACAAATTAGCCGCCGAGCGATTGAGTTGGTATTGCAGTTCGTTGAGCTTATTTGTTACAGCCAGCTTGATGCCACTTTCAAGAGAAGTTTCACCGTGATAGACGGCCTTGAGGACGCTGTCCTCTTGGTCAATGGTTAGGTAACCCTTGATTTTCTCATCCTTGATAGCAGCCTGGGCACTGGCTTCATCCTTGTAATCAAAGTTGATACCATTGGTACCCTTGAGCCCTTCTTCCACAGATGGCACTGTTGTTACTACTGCTATCTTGCTATTCTTGGCCATAGAAGACCCTTGGAGGTAGCCAATTCCTGCAGATAAGGCTAAAAAGAGGAACGGCGAAATCACCATAAAGAAGAAACTCCACGACTTGACATGTCGAAGATAGGTTTCCTTCATTACAATCCACATATTTCTCATACTTCCACCCCTGATTCTAGTTTAAAGATTTCATCGATTGTTGGAGCTTGTTGGTCAAAGGTCGCGATGTACTGACCTTGAGTCAGGATTGGGAAGAGTTCCCTTCCAGCGCTCTCATCATCTAGGATTAATTTCCAACTACCTTGCTTGGTTAAACTCACCTGTTTGACATGAGGAAGTTTTTCCAATTCTTCCTTGCTTCGTTCACTTGAAACAAAGAGACGCGTTTTCCCGTATTGATTGCGAACATCCTGAACTGGTCCATGCAAGACCACACGCCCATCACGAATCATCAGGATATCATCGCAAAGCTCCTCAACATTGGTCATGACATGGTCAGAAAAGATAATGGTCGCACCGCGCTCTTTCTCTTTCAAGATGACCTGTTTGAGCAACTCGGTGTTGACTGGGTCCAAACCACTAAAAGGTTCATCCAAGATAATCAAATCTGGTTCATGGATTAGGGTGATAATCAGCTGAATTTTCTGCTGATTCCCTTTGGAGAGGCTCTTGATTTTGTCGGTCAATTTGCCCTTCACTTCCAATTTTTCCATCCATTGAGGGAGTTTTTCCTTGACCTCCTTAGCATCCATGCCTTTTAGAGTAGCCAAGTAGCGAACTTGCTCAAGGACTGTCAATTTGGGCATGAGGCTACGTTCCTCAGGCAGATAGCCAATCCGAGCGTAGGTTTCCTGACGAATCTCCTGCCCATCCAGACTGATTTCTCCTTGATACTCCAAAAATTTCAACATACTGTGGAAAATCGTTGTTTTCCCAGCACCATTTTTCCCGACCAGCCCCAGAATCCGTCCTGGACTTGCTTGAAAATCGACACCAAACAAGACTTGCTTGGAACCGAAACTTTTCTCTAGATTTCTTACTTCTAGCATTTTCCACCTCCGAAATATGTTGCACTTATTATACTCCTTTTTGATAGCATTTACAACGTTTTATGTCCATTTTATCGATATTATTTATAGTAAAAATCTACCAAATCCAAGGTTTTTAAGCGCTCCAGTAATAGGTTTAGTATAGCTCATTAAAAATTGGATAGGGTGTCTTTCTCCTCAACTGTTGCTTTTCTCTTTTGAACTGTCCTTTTGAAACTAAAAAACCACCCCGAAGGATGGATTGATGAGTTAACGTACTTCTGCATTGACTTTTTCTTCGAGTGATGCTTGGATTTTTTCCATGTAGCGTGCGACTTCCTCGTCCGTCAAGCTGTCTTCTGGATTTTGGAAGGTCAAGCTATAGGCCATTGACTTCATACCAAGTCCCAATTTTTCGCCTAAGAAGACGTCAAAGAGTTTGATATCTGTCAAACGTTTCACGCCTGCAGCTCGGATAGCATCTACAACTTCTTGGTGAGTGACTTCTGCCTTGAGAAGTAGAGCAATATCACGACTAACCGCTGGGAATTTGGTGATTTCCACAAATGGAGCCGCAGGTTGAAGCGCAGCTTCGATGGCTGAAAGGTTGAGCTCCGCTACATACGTTTCTGGAATATCATAAGTCTTAGCAGTGACCGGATGCACTTGGCCAATGAAACCAAGAACTTGGTCACCGAGTGAAATCACGGCTGTACGTCCTGGGTGTAGACTTGCAATCTCAGCTGTTGCTGTATAAGTCACTTCAAGTCCCAGGCGAGTAAATAATGCTTCAAGGATTCCCTTAGCATAGAAGAAATCAACTGGAACTGCTGCCGTTTGGAAGTCTTTTTCTGCAACCAAGCCTGTCAAGGCAAAGGCAAAGCTGTTGATCTCGTTTGGTAGATCTTCTTTTGGATTACCCGTTTGCTCGAAGACTTTTCCAATCTCATAAAGAGCCAAGTTTTTATTCTTACGTGCTACGTTGTAGGCCACCGTATCAAGGATACCTGAGATCATATTTTGACGGAGGACTGAACGGTCCACTGTCATTGGCCACATGAGTTCTGTAAGGTTACTTGGTTGAGCCGTGAACTCAACTGCTTTTTCAGGCGTTGTTAGAGCGTAGGTAATGATTTCTGTCAAACCTGCTCCTTCAGCGATCGTACGAACTTGGCGACGCAATTTTTGTGTCGCAGTCAATTCACCAGCTGTACCATCGTCTTTTGGAAGACTAGTTGGCAAGCGATCATAACCATAGATACGAGCGATTTCTTCAAAGAGGTCTGCTTCGATAGTGATATCCCAACGACGACGGGGTACGCTGACTGTAAAGCTTTCTGCATTGCCAGAAAGACCAAAGCCAAGACGACGGAAGACATCTTCCACATCAGCATATGAAAGTTCCGTACCAAGAACACGGTTGACATCGGCAAGAGTTGAAGATACTTCTACATCTGAAGTGTCAAGCTCACCCGCTGAAACGATGCCCTTACGCACTGTCGCACCTGCAAGTTCTGCAATCATGCTAGCTGCAGCATCCAAGGCCTCATCGACTGTTGCCACATTAATCCCTTTTTCAAAACGAGAAGATGATTCCGAACGAAGGTTAAGGCGTCCACTAGTCTTACGAATGGATGTGCCATTGAAAACAGCTGCTTCTAACACAACGCGACTAGAATTTTCGGAGATTTCTGTAGCCTCTCCACCCATGACACCTGCAAGGGCTACTGGTTTGTCAGCCACAGTGATGACTAAGTCATTTGTTTCCAAGTCACGTTCTTCACCGTCCAAGGTCACCAATTTTTCACCAGCACGCGCTTCACGCACATGGATGTCATTGCCTTCAAAGGTATCCAAGTCAAAGGCATGCATAGGCTGACCAAAGTAGAGTAGGATATAGTTGGTTACGTCGACCACATTATTGATGGGACGGATACCTTCGTTCATGAGGAGATTTTGCAACCACTGTGGACTTGGTGCGATGGTCACATTGTCCAAGATACGGGCAGCATAGTATGGCGCCTTGTCTGTTTCAATCCCTACAGAAAGAGCATCTGCTGCACTTTCATTTGTTTCTGTTAAACTGAATTCCTTAAAGCTAACTGCCTTGTCATAGATAGCTGCCACTTCGTGCGCTACTCCACGCATAGATAGAGCATCTGCACGGTTTGGCGTGATGGAAAGTTCGATAATTTCATCATCCAAGTCTAGGTAAGAAAAGACTTCGTCCCCAGGAATAGCATCTTGAGGCAAGATTTGGATACCATCTGCGAATTCCTTTGGCACAACTGAGTCCGAAATACCTAATTCACCAAGTGAGCAAATCATTCCGAGAGACTCTAAGCCACGGATTTTCCCTTTTTTGATTTTGTAGTTGTCAGCGATACGAGCTCCTGGAAGAGCCACCATGACCTTGATACCAGCACGCACATTTGGGGCACCACAAACGATCTGACGGGCTTCTTCTTCGCCAACGTTAACCTGACAAACATGAAGATGAGTTTCTGGCACATCTTCGCAAGACAAGACCTCACCGACGACAATTTTTGAGAGACCGGCAGCCGGTGATTCGACACCTTCGACCTCGATCCCTGTAGTTGACATTTTTTCAGCCAACTCTTGTGATGGCACATCAATGTCCACCAATTCTTTTAACCATTTATAAGATACAAGCATAATTCTGATTGTAAGATCTCACCAAGTAAGACCTTTTCAATTCCTTTCTTTTTCTTCGAGTCAGTCCTCACCTTCTCATCGAGAGAAAATGACTAGGACTGTATAGGACTGTGTTTCAGGTTTCAATCTTATTTAAACTGTTCTGAGAAGCGGACATCCCCTTGGTAGAATCCACGAATATCGTTGATTCCGTAGCGGAGCATAGCTACACGCTCTTGACCAAGACCAAAGGCAAAACCAGAGTAAACAGTTGCATCAATACCACTCATCTCAAGGACACGTGGGTGAACCATACCAGCACCCATAATCTCGATCCAACCTGTTTTCTTACATACGTTACAGCCTTCTCCACCACACTTAAAGCAAGAAACATCCACCTCGACAGATGGCTCTGTGAATGGGAAATAGGATGGACGCAGACGAATCTGACGCTCTTCACCAAACATTTTTTGAACGATCAATTGAAGGGTTCCTTGAAGATCTGCCATAGAAATGTTCTTCCCAACAACCAAGCCTTCGATTTGGTGGAACTGGTGACTGTGGGTCGCATCGTCCGTATCACGACGGAATACACGCCCAGGTGAGATCATTTTCAAAGGACCTTTTGAAAAATCATGGGCGTCCATAGCACGCGCCTGAACTGGAGACGTGTGAGTACGGAGTAAGATTTCTTCTGTGATGTAGAAAGTATCCTGCATATCGCGAGCTGGGTGATCTTTTGGAAGGTTCATACGCTCGAAGTTATAGTAGTCTTGCTCCACTTCAAAACCATCCACGACTTGGTAACCCATCCCGATAAAAATATCTTCGATTTCTTCACTGGTTTGTGTAAGAACATGACGGTGACCAACCGCAACAGGACGACCTGGAAGTGTTACATCGATGCTCTCACTAGCAAGTTGAGCTGCGACTTTCTTTTCTTCCAAGAGTTTCGCTGTTTCCTCAAAGGCTGCTGTCAAGACATCACGAGCTTCATTAACGTGTTTCCCGATGACAGGGCGCATTTCAGCCGATACATCCTTCATCCCTTTAAGGATTTCAGTAAGCGACCCTTTTTTACCAAGGACAGAGACACGTAATTCTTGCATCTCTTTTTCATTTTCAGCAGTAATCTGCTTCAAGCTAGCCAGCGTTTCTTCGCGAAGCGCTTTTAATTGTTCTTCAATAGTTGACATAATTCCTCCATCAGTCGCTCGTAGATAAAAAGAAAACCACATGCCAAAAACTCCACTCGGAGCGTTGACACGCGGTACCATCCGTTTCATCTGACAAGTCAGACCTTCATTTCTAAATCCATGCGCAAGTGAATTCACTCAGCTTTCATATAGAGAGCTTGCAGTCATGGCTCTCCTCCCTGATATACTTCCCTTGAGTTACTAGTCTTGCGGATTTCTATTCGATTACTACATAGTTTATCAAATTTTTAGTTAAAAAACAAGTTAGACCAGACTAATTTCAATATAAAAAGGAACAAGACGCAATGCACTATCTATTTGTAAGATCTGTTTCATCTGCTTTCCCTTTCATTTCTTTCTCCTCAAGGGAATTCGATACTCACTTCTGCTTGCCTTTAAATCGCCATTGGAAGCGAAGCTTATCATAGAAAGGAAATTCGATAAACAAGACTCCCAAGCCTACACAGAGACTGGCAAGAACATCTGATGGGTAGTGAACTCCCAGATAGACCCGAGATAGCAGCACACTGACTAGGTAGAGGCCAAGGACGATTTGCACGATTTTTCTCCAGACTGGATTTTTAATTCGCTGACTAAGAATAACAATCAAAGTCCCTACCATCAGCGTCACTGCCAGAGAATGCCCACTTGGGAAGGAAAATCCCTTCTCCTCGACTAGATGTAAGATAGCTGGTCGTGGGCGCTGGTAGATGTTTTTAAAGGTCACGATTAAAAGACCAGCTAAGGCTAGATTGCCCGCCATGAAGTAGCTTTCTATCTTCCACTGCTTACGATAAAAGATAAAGGCTGCAATGGTAACCCAGGTGATAATCACTGGGATATCAATCAAATGCGTAAGGGCACGGAACAGAACTGTCAAATAATCTGGCAAGTCCCCACGAAGAGCAGTCTGAATCGGTTGATCAAAACCGACCAGCGTTTCAGGATAGAACTTAACCATATAGCCAAGAAGGACGAAAAGTAAAAGGGCAAAACTGCCCTTCATTAAAAATGTTTGTTTATCTCTCATAATGTTTTAAGGTTGGTTTTAAGAGGACATACAGCAACCAGAATGAAACGGCAAAAATTACACCCTCAATCAAGTTAAAAGGTAGTACCATAGTCATTAGGTAGTTGGAAAGTCCCAAAATTTTTCCAATATCAAAGTTGGCAAACTGCGCGTATAAAGGAACAGCATAGACATAGTTGAGAACCAACATGGCAGTAGTCAATCCGACAGTTCCCGCTAGAGATGCTAGTAGGAAACGAAGGGTGCTACGTTCCTTTTTCCAAATCAAACCAAAAGCGATAACAAAAACTCCCAAGGCTACGATATTCATTGGCAAGCCAATGTAAGTATTCACTCCCTGGCTATTGAGAAGCAACTTCAAGAGTGATCGCAACAAGAGAATGCCTAGAGCAGCAGGCAAATCCATCACCACCAAGCCCACAAGGACTGGCAAGATACTAAACTCGATCTTGAGGAAGGTCGCCGCTGGCAAGAGCGGAAAGTCAAAGTACATCAGCACAAATGAAATGGCTGATAAAATCGCAATGGTCGAAATTCGACGTGTGTTTGTCATAACAGGTTCCTCCAATTTTCTATAAAATCAGAAGAAGTTGGAAAGGATCCCTCTATCTATTCTCACTTTTTATATCCCAAAAGTTCCCTCTCACTCTTTTGAGCAAGCGGTTGCAATTCATCAATAAACTCATCAGAACAGACAAAGCCATTCTTTCGTCTTCTCCCATCCAGACTATACTGTCGGTTGTGGAATCGCACCACATCAGCTTGCGCTCGCGGACTTCTTTAACTAAGATATTTTGGATTAATCTAGGCGTCGCAGTCGAAGATAATACTTGAGTATATCGAGACAAGACAACGAAGAGTAAGCCAAAATAGCTAGTTAAAGTCACCGCCGGTCGGGAATCTCACCCAGCCCTGAAGACCCCTTTATCATAACAAAAAACGCTTGCAAGTGCAAGCATTTTGTTTATTTCAATTTATCTGCTTCATAGGTGTGAACAAGCTCAAGATCTGCAAAATTTTGCTGACGGAGAGCTTCGTAGACGATCATGCAGACGGTATTGGAAACATTGAGGCTACGAACATGTTCATCATTCATAGGAATACGGAGAGCCTTTTCGGGATGCTCCCGCATAAAGTCCTCAGGCAAGCCCTTGTCTTCGCGTCCAAAGAGAAAATAATGGTCTTCGTCCGTCGATAAATCTGCTTCAGAATAGACCTTTTCCGCAAATTTTGAAATCAGATAGAGTTTACCCTTCATCTGAGACATGAAATCTTCCAAACTGTCATAAAAATAAATCTCTAACTTATCCCAGTAGTCCAAACCAGCCCGTTTCATCTTGCGATCATCAATAGGAAATCCCATCGGTTTGATGATGTGAAGGGGAGAATTGGTCGCAGCGCAAGTACGCGCAATGTTACCTGTATTTTGTGGAATCTGAGGTTCAAATAATACAATGTGATTTGTCATGACTTGCTTCCTTTCACCATTGCAAAAAAATAGCCACACTGCCCGGAGTCAAGCTCAGCAAACAGCGTGGTTAAGGCATCGTTAACTTACCTCACAACAGGTTTGAAGTAAATCAGCGAAGCTACTTTCTTAGTATAACACTTTCAGAATCATTGTCAATAGAAACGACTTGATTTTTTTACTTTTTTTGATAATATTTCCATACTTAGTCATTCTTTTTCTGAGAAAGGATATTAAATGAGCGAAATCACTTCATATAATAGACATTTCTATGAAAGGTGAGCAATTTTATCTTTGAAAACTTACAAAAAGTCTTTTCTTATCCTCTAAAATGGCTTGGTAAGTGCATTTTTTGCGAAAAAAGGGTATGATAGTTACATCATGAAAAAGTAGGGTTTTTATATGAAAATTGTCCTTGTTGGTGGAGGGAAAGTCGGTTTCGCCCTCTGTCGTTCACTGGTTGCAGAAAAACACGACGTTGTCCTCATCGAACAAGATGAGGCTGTTCTCGATCATATTGTCAGTCGCTTTGATATCATGGGACTCCTTGGAAATGGAGCAGACTTTGCTATCTTAGAGCAAGCCGGCGTTCAAGAGTGTGATATCTTTATTGCTCTAACGGAACACGATGAAGTGAATATGATTTCAGCAGTACTTGCTAAAAAAATGGGCGCTAAAGAAACCATCGTTCGAGTGCGAAATCCTGAATACTCCAATGCCTATTTCAAAGAGAAAAATATTCTTGGATTCTCACTTATCGTTAACCCAGAACTCCTAGCCGCCCGTGCTATCTCAAATATCATTGATTTCCCGAATGCACTCTCAGTTGAGCGGTTCTCAGGGGGACGGGTCAACCTGATGGAGTTTGTTGTCAAAGATTCCAGTGGTCTCTGTCAAATGCCAATCTCAGATTTTCGTAAAAAATTTGGCAATATCATTGTCTGCGCTATGGAACGAGACCATCAACTTATGATTCCGAGCGGTGATATCACCATTCAGGACAGAGATAGGATTTTTGTTACTGGGAATCGTGTGGATATGATGCTCTTCCATAACTATTTCAAATCACGTGCAGTGAAAAGCTTGCTCATCGTTGGTGCTGGAAAAATTGCTTATTACCTACTTGGCATTTTAAAAGATAGCCGTATTGACACTAAAGTTATCGAGATTAATCCTGAGAGAGCTCGTCTCTTCAGTGAAAAATTTCCAAATCTCTATATCGTACAGGGAGATGGAACTGCCAAAGATATCTTGCTTGAGGAAAGTGCTCCCAACTATGATGCAGTTGCAACTTTGACTGGGGTTGATGAGGAAAACATCATTACCTCTATGTTCTTAGACCGTGTTGGTGTCCATAAGAATATCACCAAGGTGAATCGAACTAGCCTTTTAGAGATTATCCATGCACCTGATTTTTCAAGTATCATCACACCAAAAAGCATCGCAGTGGATACCATTATGCACTTTATCCGTGGTCGAGTGAACGCTCAGTACTCAGACCTTCAAGCCATGCACCATCTAGCAAACGGTCAAATTGAAACTCTTCAATTCCAAATCAAGGAAGCTAATAAAATGACTGCCAAACCTCTTTCACAGTTGAAATTGAAAAAAGGGGTTCTCATCGCAGCCATTATCCGAAAAGGAAAAACAATCTTCCCTACTGGAGAGGATAGACTTGAGGTAGGAGATCAGTTACTCGTGACGACCTTATTGACAAATATCACCAAGATTTATGATCTGATTGAGAGGTAAAAGATGAATAAAAGTATGATTCGTTACCTCCTCTCAAAACTTCTCTTGATTGAGGCGGTTCTCCTCCTAGTGCCTGTTAGTGTAGCAATCTATTACCAAGAATCCAGCCAAGTATTTACAGCTCTCTTTACAACAATTGGAATTTTAATACTTCTTGGTAGCTTGGGAATTTTACGGAAACCCAAAAATCAGCGAATTTATACTAAGGAGGGAGTCTTAATCGTCGCCCTCTGTTGGATTCTATGGTCTTTCTTTGGAGCGCTTCCCTTTGTCTTTTCAGGACAAATCCCAAGTGTCATCGATGCCTTGTTTGAAATCAGTTCTGGTTTTACAACTACAGGAGCAACCATTCTGACAGATGTCTCCGTTCTCAGCCGTTCCCTCCTCTTCTGGCGAAGTTTTACTCACTTGATTGGAGGGATGGGGGTACTCGTCTTCGCGCTTGCCATTATGGACAATGCCAAGAATAGTCATTTAGAGGTGATGAAGGCTGAGGTCCCTGGGCCTGTCTTCGGTAAGGTTGTATCCAAACTAAAAAATACTGCCCAGATCCTCTATCTGCTTTATTTAGGGCTCTTCTCACTTTTTGTAGTCATCTACTATCTAGCTGGTATGCCTCTATTTGATAGCTTTGTCATCGCTATGGGAACGGCAGGAACCGGAGGCTTCACCGTCTATAACGACGGGATTGCCCACTACGGCAGCTCACTCATCACCTATCTAGTTAGTATCGGAGTTCTGGTTTTTGGGGTTAACTTCAATCTCTACTACTACCTCATGCTCCGTCGAGTTAAGGCTTTCTTTGGTGATGAAGAACTTCGCACGTATGTAATCATTGTCCTAGTTTCTACCGGCTTGATTACGCTCAATACGCTCCATCTCTACCAAGGTGTCTCTAAGAGCTTTGAAATGGCCCTCTTCCAGGTGTCCAATATCATCACAACAACTGGTTTTGGTTATGGAGATATTACCAACTGGCCCCTCTTCTCCCAATTTATCCTCCTCTTCCTCATGGGAATCGGCGGCTCTGCTGGATCAACCGCAGGTGGACTCAAAGTTATCAGAGGGCTCATCCTTTCAAAAATTGCAAAAAATCAGATCTTGTCCATCTTATCTCCTCATCGCGTATTGACTCTACATGTCAATAAAACTGTGATTGATAAGGATACTCAGCACAAGGTCCTAAAATATTTTGTCATTTATGTGATGATTTTACTGTCACTTATCTTCATTGTCAGTCTAGATAACAATGATTTTCTAGTTGTGACCAGTGCTGTCTTCAGTTGTTTCAATAACATCGGACCTATTCTAGGTACAACTTCTAGTTTTGCCATCTTTAGTCCCATCTCTAAAATACTTCTCTCATTTGCAATGATTGCAGGTCGTCTAGAGATTTATCCCATTTTGCTTCTCTTTATGAAACGTACCTGGTCCAAACGCTAATTATAATACAACTCCCCCTTTACTAGCTAGTAAAGGGGGAGTTTTTCTATTAAAAATGAGAAGACCTTTCGGTCCTCTCCTAATCTGTTTATTTTTTAAGTGCTTCTTTGTAGCGAGCAACTTCCGCTTGATTAGCCCAAACATAGTGGCCTGGACGAATTTCCACCATAGATGGTTTGTCTGTCTCATAGTCATGTTGGCTAGGATCATAGACTTTCAAGACCTTCTTACGTTCCAAGATTGGATCTGGAATCGGTACAGCAGATAGAAGTGCTTGAGTGTACGGATGAACAGGATTGTTAAACAACTCCTCTGTCTCCGCTACTTCAACGATAACACCCTTATAGATAACTGCGATACGATCTGAGATAAAGCGAACAACTGACAAGTCATGCGCAATAAAGAGATAGGTCAAGCCCAATTCTTTTTGAAACTTCTTGAGCAAGTTCAAGACTTGCGCACGAACAGACACGTCCAAGGCTGAAATCGGCTCATCCGCAATAACAAAATCAGGTTCCATCACAAGAGCACGGGCAATCCCAATACGTTGACGTTGACCACCAGAAAACTCGTGTGGGTAACGAGTCAAGTGCTCTTTCAAAAGACCAACTTCATGAATCATCTTTTGAACTTTTTCTTTTCGCTCTTCTTCATCTTTGAATAAGTGGTAGTTGTAAAGACCTTCAGAGATGATATAGTCAACTGTCGCACGTTCATTTAAACTGGCCGCAGGGTCTTGGAAAATCATCTGGATACGGCGGATCAACTCTGAAGATTCCTTATGAGATTTTTTCCCATTGATCTTATGACCGTCAAAGATGATTTCACCTTTACTAGTATTATTCAAACCAATAATGGCACGACCAATCGTCGTTTTCCCACTACCAGATTCACCAACGAGAGAGAAAGTTTCTCCCTTGTTGATAAAGAAGTTAGCGTTTTTAACGGCAACAAACTTCTTACTTCCTTCACCGAAGGAAATTTCTAAATCTTTAATTTCTACTAATTTTTCAGACATTTCCTTCCTCCTAGTCTTCTAGATGAGCAAAGCCCATTTTATCACGAATTTTATCATGTAAATCTGCGATGATTTCTGGTTTTTCAACCTTAGGAGCATTCTCATGAAGCAACCAAGTCTTAGCCCAGTGAGTATCAGTGACTGAAAACTGAGGTGCTTTCTGTTCAAAGTCAATTTGCATCGCATAATCTGAACGAAGGGCAAAGGCATCACCTTTCAACTCCGTATAAAGAGACGGCGGTGTTCCTGGGATAGAGTACAATTCCCCTTTATCATCAGCGAGCTGTGGCAAGCTAGACAAGAGACTCCAAGTATATGGATGACGTGGGTCGTAGAAGACTTCCTCAACAGTACCATATTCTACAATTTCACCAGCATACATAACCGCTACCTTGTCCGCAATACTTGCTACCACACCAAGGTCATGGGTGATAAAGATAATGGTGAAGTGGTACTCATTTTGCAAAGTTTTAAGCAAATCAATGATTTGCGCTTGAATGGTTACGTCAAGGGCCGTTGTTGGCTCATCACAGATCAAGATATCTGGACGACACGCAAGGGCAATGGCAATAACGATACGTTGGCGCATCCCTCCAGAATATTGGAAAGGATACTCGTCAAAACGTTTTTCAGCGTCTGGAATTCCGACCTTGTTCATATAGTCGATTGCCATTTCTTTGGCTTCCTTAGCTGTTTTCCCTTGGTGTTTAACGATAACTTCTGTGATTTGGCTACCGATTGTATTGATTGGGTCCAAACTTGTCATTGGGTCTTGGAAGATGGTCGCAATTTTAGCACCACGGATTTTCTCCCATTCTTTGTTCGAAGTCAAGGCTGTCAAGTCTTGTCCACGATAGTCGATGCTTCCTTGGGCAATGCGTCCATTATCTTCTAACATCCCTGTAAAGGTTTTTGTTAATACAGATTTACCAGAACCAGACTCACCTACCAAGGCAAGAACTTCTCCTTCAATCAGTTCTAGAGAAACGCCTCTGATAGCTGTTAGAACTTTGTCACGAACGTCAAATTCCACGACGATATCGCGAGCAGTCAAAATTACATTACTTTCTTTTGTCATGTCTACTCCTATCTATGTGTACGTGGATCACTAGCATCCGCTAAGTTCTGACCAACAACGAATAGAGATAGGGATACCAAAATCAAGGTTGTCAATGGAATCCAGAACAAGTACGCGTTGGTCGTAACGTTTTGTGAGTAATCTGAGATCAAACGTCCCAAACTTGGCACTGTTACAGGCAATCCCAATCCAAAGAAAGAAAGGAATGCCTCATAAGAGATAAAGCTTGGCAACATCAAGGTCATCGTAGAAACAATAACAGATACCAATTGTGGCATGATGTTTTTCACGATAATCTTAAAGGTTGGTGTTCCAAGTGTTTGAGAAGCAAGGTTGTATTCCAAGTCACGGTAACGCATGATTTGAATACGAATTGAATAAGCAATACCGATCCAAGTCGTCACACTCATAGCGAAGATCAAATTCCAGAAACCAGCGCCAATTGAGTAAGTCAAGACGATAACAATCAAGAGAGATGGAATGTTTGAAATAATGTTATAAACTTCCATCATGACGCGGTCAACAGATTTTGAAATCCCCCAAATTCCACCAACAATAACCCCAATCACAAGGTTGATAAAAGTAGCAATTACAGAAATGAGGATAGAATTACGCGCACCAAACCAAACGCCATCAAACAAGGATTTACCATTGCTATCCGTACCAAACCAGTGTTCGGCATTGGGCTTAATAAAACGAGCGCTAAAGTCATTAACCTTACTTACATCGTTAAAGTCAAAGTCTGAAAACATCGGATAGATAAAACTCATCAAAATAATAGCTACCAATATTCCCAACATAATGACTGTTGATTTTTTCTTTAAAAACTGTCTAAATACAGAACCCCAGTATGAATAGGCAGGAGCATCAATCGTTTCAGAGGCAAAATCATCACGTTTTACGAACTGAAATTTTTCTTTATCAATTGTTGACATTATTTGCCTCCTTTCTCTGTCAATTTAATACGTGGGTCAAGCATAGTCATCCAGATATCTCCTACAAAGAGTGAGAAGATAGAAATACATGTAAAGATGAAGACGAGACCAACTACCATTGAGTTATTTGATGCCTTAACAGAGTCAATCAACATTTTACCCATACCTGGGAAGGCGAAGACTGTTTCTGTCAATGTTGCACCACCAATAACCCCGATTACGGCACCTGGAATACCTGAAACCAAAGGAACCATGGCATTTTTAAAGACGTGTTTATTTGAAATTTCTTTTTCAGATAAACCTTTTGCACGAGCAAAACGGACAAAGTCCTGAGATTGCAAGTCAATCATGTAACGACGAATCCAGATTGCTGTACTTGGTGCTCCCAGCAAACCTAGAATGACTGCTGGCAAGACATAGGAACGCCAATCTCCAGCACCTAGGATAGGGAATGAGTCTGGAAGACCAATAGATGAGCCAATCAAACGCACGATATAAACCAAGGCAATCGTTGGAAGGGCAAGCAAGAAGGTTAGAACACCTGTTGAGAAGCTATCAATCCAAGTATTCTTGTGGCGAGCCATAGCAGATCCAAGAGGAATCGCAATAGCATAAGAAATAATCAAACCAATCAAACCAGCAACAGCTGAACTTGCAATCATAGATGGATATTGGTAGTTACTTTCTGTAGCTGTATATGGATCGTCTTTACCATAGTTAGCTATTTCACGCGCATCTGCTTGACTTGGAGATTTGTAGGTACGAGAGTAAATATCTACAGACGAAGTCTTTTTACCAGTAGGGAATTGAACTTCTGATGTCTTAGTTTGTCCTTGACCTTGTGTGATAACTTGAAGCACTGGCGTGTTCGCATAAGTTGGGTAAGAGTCACCCAAGTTAATGTTCACAAAGTTTTGGTGTACAAACGGGAATTGATTGTTGAAATACAAAAGGTATTTATGTTTGGTACCTGAACCAACCAATGACCAACCGATAGCAGGGTCATTTTCAAAACGAAGATAACGTTCCAAGTTTGGATTTTCAGGGTCTTGAATCTTGTTTGTATGATCAATATCAAGTAAGTTCGCATAGAATTTGAAAACACGTTCAAAAATTGGAATTTCACGCGTAGCATAGAACTGACCACTCTCTGAAAAGACACCTAACGTCCAACCATTACCGAGTTGGTTGATGTATTTTTCGTAGATTGCCTTATTGGTGTCATTGGCATCTACTGTTACAGATGAGTCCATTGTGCTAGCTTTTTCTTGCAACTCCTTGGTATCGTAATACTCAATATAGCCCATACGTTCATAAACGGTATTCTCATAATTATCCCGCTTATCTGGAGTCGTTGCAATCTTGTTGTAGTTGGTATCCTGCTTGAAAATCAGTTTTCGAGGAACCATCGTATAGATAATCGTGTAGGTCAAGGTTGTCACCAAGAAAATAGACAACAATGAGCGCAAGACACGCATAAAAATATATTTTTTCATATCGTTTCCTTTTAAAATCCCAAAAGAACCTTCTCCTCATGGAGAGAAAGTTCTCTTGAGAGTTATTTATTTAACGTGATTCGTCAATTCTTTTTGAACTTTTTCGTTTGATTCTTTTTTCTCTTTGAGCCATTTCTCACGAGCTTGTTCGTAATCAGCTTTCGTTACAACCTTGTCTTGCAACTGAATATACTTGAAGTATACATCTGAGCTCTTATCTCCAGACTGGCTGTATGATGCAGAGAATGGTACAACACGAGAAATGAATGGTGCAGCACCACTTGATGACATAGCTGGCAAGAAGAGTGAGCTATCTGTCAACCAAGCTTGAGCAGCCGCGTATTTTTCATAACGAACATTCAAATCGCTTGTTTCTTTAGCAGCTTCATCAACTAGCTTATCGTATTCTTTCAAACCAACTTGAGCAGCCGCAGCGTTATCTGCACCTTCGTAACCCATATATGTTTTTGTTTGTTCAGCATTCGTTGTTTTTAAGATATCAAGGTAAGTTGATGGATCTTCGTAGTCTGGGTTCCACCCAACTGCTCCTGAGAGATCCCAATCTTCTGCCGCAGCGCTTGCAGCATAGTAAGTGATATTGTTCAACTCATCTTTAGAAACTTGTTGGATATCAATGATTACATTGCCTTCGCCAAGTACTGTTTCAACTGATTGTTTGAAAGATTGGATACGTGCGATATAGTTTTTAGATGTTTGGTCTACTGGAATATCCAAGTGGATAGGGAATTTCACACCTTCTGCTTCCAATGCAGTTTTAGCTTTGGTAAATTCGGCTTTGGCTTTATCGGCGTTGAAGAGTCCATCTTGACCATCCGCAAAGTTTACATTCTTCCACTCATCACCATAAGTAGCCATCTTTTCAGTTACCAAGTCACCGAAAGTTTTTTCACCTGCAGAGACAAAACCTGGTTTCACAAAGAGGTTACGAACTGCAAGAGGAGCACCTTCTTTACCATTGATTTGTGCTGAGTAAGAAGTACGGTCAAAGGCAAAGTTCAAAGCCTGACGGAAATCCTTGTTAAGAAGAGCTTTCTTAGTAGAAGTCTTCTCTTCATCAGTTGTCTTAGAAGTGTATTTGTAACCTTGACGGTCAATATTCACACCCAAACCAGCAATCCCTGGTCCTGATGGAGTGTAGAAGATGTTATCCTTATAGCTTTCTGCTACTTTAGAATAGTTTGAACTTGTTGGGAAAAGGCGAGCATAGCTGTATGCTCCACTTGTAAAGTTACGTTCAATGGACTCTTGGTCTGACCCATCATAGAAAGCAAGGGTAACTTTATCAAGGTGAACATTATCCTTATCCCAGTACTGCTCATTCTTAGCAAATTCGATAGAAGATTTAGTAGTCAAACCTTTTAGCAAGAACGGACCATTATAAAGCAAGGACGTAGGATCTGTTGCTTTGGCAAAATCTGATCCTTTTGATTTTTCAAAATCTTCGTTCAATGGCCAGAAGATTGAATAAGCCATCTTAGAGTTCCAATATGGTTCTGGTTGGTTCAAGGTATACTCAAGAGTATAATCATCAACTGCCTTCACACCTACCGTAGAAAAGTCTTTTGAATTTCCAGACAAATAATCAGACAATCCTTTAACAGAAATTTCTGCTAGA
This sequence comes from Streptococcus sp. SR1, assembly GCF_000526075.1. Taxonomy (NCBI): domain Bacteria; kingdom Bacillati; phylum Bacillota; class Bacilli; order Lactobacillales; family Streptococcaceae; genus Streptococcus; species Streptococcus sp. SR1. Next base: position 101,245 of record NZ_JATR01000023.1, on the reverse strand, counting down.
TATAGAGCTTCGGATTTCTTATCTGCTGCGTGTTTCAAACCATTTACGAAATCTTTAGCTGTTACTTCAGCGTACTCTTCTCCATCAGATGTCATCCATTTAACACCTTTACGGATTTTGTAAGTATAAGTCAAACCATCTTTTGAGACTGACCAGTCTTCTGCAACTGCGGGAGTCAAATTCCCATATTTGTCATTTGTGAAGAGACCATCAATACCGTTTGAAGTGGCAATCTTAGTACTTTGTTTACCTGAAATGAGGTAATCCAACGTTTCTGGGTCAGCTGAATAGATATAACCATAATTTTTTGGCGCCGTTGAATCAGATGATTTAGAACTGCAGGCAGCTAGTACGCCAGTCGCTAATAAGGCAACCCCTGCTACAACCAATACTCTGCTTTTTTTCATGTATATAACTCCTCTTGAAAAATTTAGGCTTATTGGAAATTATAACATATATCTTCTAAAAAGTAAACGAATTTTCAGAATATTTAGGCGTATATCTACAAAAAACTTCTCTTTGTCAGAATTTCCTCATTCTTTATTTGTATTTATAGGAAAAGAAAATTAATTTGTCTAGCTCTGTAAGCTTCATTTTTACAAGTTGCTTTTCCCTTTTTTCTTCACATGACATGATCTATCTTCTTAAATTGGATTTTAGAATAAGAAACTATTGACGGGAAATGATTTTCAAGGTATAATAATAAACGTTGAGGCGGTATAGCCAAGTGGTAAGGCACGGCTCTGCAAAAGCTTGATCGTCGGTTCAAATCCGTCTACCGCCTTTCAGTACCTGAATTAACAGGAATTATCCGAATAAAAAAGCCCGTAAAATCGGGCTTTTTTGTTATTCCAAATAGATAGGGATAACTGTATCTACCATATAGATTTACAAAAAGCAGTGACTCAAGTCACTGCTTTATTCTGTTTCTTCTTCAGTCTCTATTTCAGTGATTTGGACTTTTACCTTGGTAACACGTCCGTTTTTCACCTTGTCATTGGTTAGGATGATTTGTTTGTTTTGGCTGACCAATTCATAACTGAGTTTCTCAGTCGTTGGAATCATTCCCACACCCGTCAAATAATAACCGGCGATGGTATCAACATCATCACTTTCCAATTCTACATCAAAGTAGTCATTAAAATCATTAAGATTCATGGTGCCTTGAACGATATAGGTGTCTTCTCCTATTTGATGGACTTCAATTTCAGCCTTGTCAGTCTCATCATCAATCTCACCAACAATTTCTTCTAAGAGGTCCTCCAGAGTTACCAAACCAGCCATTCCACCGTATTCATCTAGTAAGATGGCCATTTGATTTTGGGTATTTCGAAGTTCTTTAAGGAGATCGTCCACAAAGATAGTCTCAGGAACAAACAGTGGCGTTTGGAGAATTCGTTTCCAGACAATATTGTCAAAGCCATCCACAAAAGCGGCATTCAACAAGCGCTTGGTGTGAATCAAACCAATCACATTGTCCTTATCCCCATCATAAACAGGGATACGTGAGAAATTTTGCTTTAAAATACTCTCGATAATCGTTTGACTGTCATCCTGAATATCTACCATAAAGGCATCTGTTCGGGGTACCATTAGCTCACGAGCCATTAGTTCATCTAAAGAAAAGACTCCCTGTAGCATTTCAATCTCATCTGCATCCAGTGTTTCTTCACTATTGGTGAGCATATACTCAATTTCATCACGTGTCATCTTTTCATCAGCATCATCAAAGGTCATTGGCGTCACACGGCTCAATAGATTCGTTGAGGCTGACAAAAGCCAAACAAAGGGACTGACAATTTCCCCCAAACCAATAATGACTGGCGCTGTTCGGATAGCCAAGGTATCTTTCAGATTTAGAGCAATTCTCTTGGGATAGAGTTCCCCAAAAACAATAGAAATATAGGTCAAAAACGCTAAAGATAGAAAACTTGCAATAGCGGAAGCTGTTTCACTGTTCCCTATCCAAGATGCAATTTCGCGTCCTAGAGTCTCCGCTAAACTGGCCCCAGACAAGATGGTAATTAACGTGATACCAACTTGAATCGTTGATAAAAAGTGGTTAGGATTTTCAAGTACCTTTAACAAACGGATGTAACGTTTGTCTCCCTCTTCTGCCTTTTGCTCTACTCGGGAACGGTTTAGTGACACCATTGCCATCTCAGTGGCTGAGAAAAAAGCATTTAACAAGGTCAAGATAAATAATAATACAAACTGTAGCAACAAATTCTGACTGCTCGGGTCTTCCATAGTCCTTCTCCTAAAATAGTATCTTGTGTTTCATTATATCATAAAATTCTTCAGGATTCACATTATTTTTCATTTAAACAACAACTCCCCTGCCTCTAGAAGACAAAGGAACTGTTTTATTGTATCTATTGTTTCTGATCTGTCACCGTTACTTGACCTGTTCGATAGTCAAACTGGATTCCCTTTTGAACATTGGGGATTAGGACGTTGAACTCCAATTCGCCATCTGAAGACTTGGCTTCGATTTGTGAAGCGGATGGAACTAGATCTTCATTTGTCGCATAGTGGAGTGTCACGCGGTAACGGACCTTCTTATTTTGGTCCAAGGCTTTTCTGACCAAACTCTCATAGTAGTTCTGACCTGTCGAATCCTCAGCCTGCGCTTGGTTAGCCCAAGCTGTCTGGACTGCAATGTTCTTGGGATTGCTGGTAGAGGCATCAAAACCATCCAAACCACCTATCAAGGCATAGCCCAGCAGGTGTCCTCTATCAACTGCATGTGTGTAAGCCCCCTTTAGATTCTTAACTTGATGCCATCCTGGTGGCGTCCAGGAGGTGGAGCCGTTGCCTGTTTCTTCACGATTCTTATACTGCCGAGTCGCTTTGGATAAGATGGCATTGGCAACAGTTGGAACTGTTTCTTTTCCCACTGTCTTTGTTTTATTATCTGCATAGGGTTTGCTAGAAACCTTGGCATCTAGATTGGTTTTATTGCCATTGACAACAAAGGCCCCTGCTCCATTCCACTCGAGCTCCCCCTTGATTTGGTTTTTGATTGACTCAGTTAAGACACTTTCAGCCAGCTCCTGACTGGGAGCTTCTGAAGCTTGTTTTTTCTGACTAACCTTAGTTCTAGGGCTATTTGGTGCCGACTGCATCTGCTTGATATAATAGCTTCCCGCAGCCAAGAGTAAGAATAGAAGTAACCCTATCAAAGTCTGTCTTGTTTTTTTGTCCATTTTTCTCCTTATTTCTTTAGAAAAAGACTGGTCTCCCAGTCTAATTTCCTGTAAATTTGCTAATCAATTCCTGCCACTTTGCCGGAGACAAGATAGCCCACGGATCCTGTCCCTTTCCTAGGATGCCATAGCCAACCATCAAGCCGATTCCTAAAGCCAGAAATCCTAGCAATAGAACGATAAAAATCAACAGTAAACGACGGAGTACATAGCGTAAGTTTTTATTCTTCTTCATCATTTGCCTCGATTCGCTGAATCTTCGCTCCTAGCTGAGCCAATTTCTCATGGAAGCGGTAGTAGCCTCTATCAAGGTGGACTAACTTACCAACAACTGTTTCTCCCTGCGCCACCAGACCTGTCAAAATCAAAGCCGCACTAGCGCGAAGGTCCGTTGATAGAACTTCTGCCCCTTGCAAAGCCTGCCCCCCAACAATACGAGCTGTGTCACGGATAATCTCTGAATGCAAGCCCATACGGCGCATTTCCTCTAAGTGTTGGAAGCGATTCTCAAACACCGTTTCCACCATGGTGGATTCCCCTTTTGCGACTGTCATCAGAGCTGTAAATTGCGCCTGCATATCTGTTGGGAATCCTGGATGTGGTAAGGTTTTTACATGAACAGCCTTGAGATTTTCAAGTTGAGAACGAACACGAATACCTTCTGACTCCTCTGTCACTTCAACACCCATCTCAAGTAGTTTTGAAATCAAGGGACGATTATGCTCCCAGACTGCATCACGAACGAGAACATCCCCACCTGTCATGGCTGCGGCTACCATAAAGGTTCCAGCTTCAATACGGTCCTGTACTACAGTATGAGTCGTACCATGGAGGTTCTCGACACCAGTCACTGTGATGGTTTCGGTACCAGCTCCCTTGACCTTGGCTCCCATTTCATTAAGGAAGATAGCGAGATCAACAATTTCTGGCTCACGCGCAGCATTTTCAATCACTGTCACACCATCAGCTAGAGTTGCTGCCATCATCAAGTTTTGTGTTGCGCCGACACTAGGAAAGTCCATGTAGATATGAGCGCCATGCAGGCGTTCTGCCTTGGCTTCGATGTAACCAGCTGTCTGGGTAATCTTTGCCCCCATAGCTTCCAAACCTTTGAGGTGAAGGTCGATGGGACGACTCCCGATGGTACATCCCCCTGGCATGGATACCTTGGCATGACCTACACGAGCAAGGATTGGTCCCAAGACAACGATGGATGCTCGCATCTTGCTGACATATTTATAAGGAGCTTCCTCCGTGATATCACCAGTCGCATCAACCTCGACAACATGAGCTTCCTCATCAAAGTCCACCTTGGCATTCAGACCACGAACTACTTGATTCATGGTGAACACATCTGACAAGATTGGGACGTTCTGCAAGACTGTCTTCCCCTTGCTTGCTAGAATAGTCGCTGCCAACAAGGGCAAGACTGCATTCTTTGCTCCCTCGATCGTCACACTCCCGACCAGACGATTATCTCCGCCTTGAACCACAATTTTTTCCATAGTTGTTTCCTTTACTTTTGATTTTATAATAGTCCTCTAAGCGCTTCTTGCCACAGTTGGTACAAACTGATAAAGAATGAACTCAAGATGTAGCCCATCACAATACTAAAGAAGCCGACCAACAAACGAACCTTTTTTGTGTTAGTAGCGGTTACTTTTAAAACCTTTTCCCATCTCACAAGATCCTTCAAAAGGTAAAAACTCAAATAAATAAAGAGTAGATGACTACTTAGAGTGAATAATAATTGAACCATTTGACTATTATACCATCTTATCGGCTTGCGCGCTAGTTTTCAATTTTTCTACGAATTAGGGATTGTTTTTAAGGTAATCAATCGCATCCTGCAAGGTCTTAACCGGAACGATTTTCATCTCTGTTTTGATCGTTTTAGCAGCTTCTAGGGCTGTTTCATAGTTGCTTTTCGCATTGGGATCTGCTTTTTTTGCTTCCTCAGTGACTGGATTGTCAGGAGCAAAAAAGATGTTGGCTCCCTGACGAGAGGCTGCCACCACTTTTTTGTCAATTCCACCAATATCGCCAACATTTCCATCACGATCAATAGTTCCCGTTCCCGCAACGACGCGGCCATTACGAAGTCCTGGATCTGCTATCTGGGTGTAAATAGCTAGACTAAACATGAGACCGGCACTTGGCCCCCCGATACCAGCTGTTGAAAAACGAATGGGAACATCACTGGTCACTTCCGTACGGTCAATCAAACCAATCCCAATCCCGTTTTTTCCGTTTTCGAGAGTGATAATTTTACCTTCTGCAGACTTGACTTTTCCGTCTTCTTCATAAGTTACCTTGACCGTATCCCCTAATTGTTGAGAATTGACATAGTCGACCAAATCTTTGGAACTGTCAAACGTTTTGTCATTAACAGCCGTCACGGTATCTGCAATGTTCAGAATGCCCTTAAAAGTTGAATTGTCCGTCACGGTCAAGACATAGACACCCAGATACTTGAGTTCGATATCCTTTCCAGCCGTCTTCAGTCCTTGATACTTGGCCATGTTTTGGGATGTTTGCATGTAGAACTGATTGATCCGCATAAACTCTGCATCAGTAGAGCCACCCGTAGTCTCCTTAGCACTTCTAATATCCGTAAAAGGTGTTAACCAAGCATAGACAAGATGTGATAGGGTTGCGTGTCGAATACCGACCGTTACAAACTGGTAAGCTCCTGCTTCTGTATCTTCTGTTTCATTGACTTTTAAAACTTGACGAATATCTTCCGCTCCACTTGGAACTTCTATGTAGTAGGGTAAAGGTACTACAAAGGCTAAAAAAGTCAATACTAGTGCTAGGATGACATATAAGGGCCATCTAGTTTTTTTCTTCATGTTCTAATTCCTCCACAACACTGTTTGGGACATATTGCTGAATCTCCTGACCAAACTTCAGAAGTTCTCTCACGGCTGAAGAGCTAATATAAAGATGCTCTGGGCGACTATATAGGTAAATGGTTTCGATTTCTGGAGCCAGTTGATGATTATAGTAGTCAAAGCTAGACTCGTATTGCAAGTCTGTGGCATTCCGCAAGCCACGAACAAGGGTCTTAGCACCCAGTCTTCTTGCAACATCGACGACTAGCTGGTCATGAGAAGCTAGGACCTCTACATTATCTAAATGCGCCAAAGCTTTTTCGACTGCCCGTTTGCGATTTTCAACAGGGAGAAAGCCTTGTTTGTGGGGATTGTAGAACACCCCGACATAAAGCTTATCAAAGAGTTTGCTGGCACGTTCAATGATATCCAGATGTCCATTTGTCATTGGATCAAATGAACCGGTAAATAATCCAATTTTATCTGACATAGACAGTCACCTTACTAATCCCATATATTTTTTCCTTCCATATGCCGAGGCAGGCAATTTCTTCTGGAAGTTCTACAGACTTATCGGTTTCGCAGACAACCATGATTTCTTCGGAAAATAGGTTTCTTTCTGCCATTTTTTCGATATCTGCAACGATTTGTTCCTTGGCATAGGGAGGGTCTAAAAAGACCAGGTCAAAGGGACCTGTCACCTGCTCCAAGGCCCGTTCAGCCTCCATCTTTAAGAGCTGAAATTTGGAAACTTCCTTGGTCATTTGGATATTTGCAGCGACGATAGCTTGTGCCCTTCTATCCCGTTCCACTAAGACAGCATGGGACATCCCTCTTGACACAGCTTCAATAGACAGACCACCACTGCCAGCATAGAGATCCAAGACACGACCGCCCTCAAAATAGGGACCTATCATGTTAAAGATAGCTCCACGCACCTTATCTGATGTCGGCCTCGTCGTCTTGCCTTCTAGCGTCTTGAGGGGACGCCCTCCGTAGATTCCTGATACGATTTTCATACCGTTTATTATACCAAATTATAGGCAAAAAGAGAAAGAAAACCGAACCTTGCGGTTCGATTCTCTACAAGATATTTTCATACGTATCGCGGACTTCCTGAGGCCAAACACTGGTCTGAACTTCTCCAATGTGTTTCTTACGAAGAAGGAACATGGCCATCCGAGACTGTCCGATACCTCCACCGATTGTCAATGGGAAAAGGCCGTTAAGCAGGGCTTTATGCCATTCCAGCTCGAGACGATCTTCGTCTCCGGTAAGAGCCACTTGGCGACGAAGTGTATCCTCATCTACCCGAATCCCCATAGAAGAAAGTTCAAAGGCACAACCAAGAGATTCGTTCCAAACGAGAATATCGCCATTCAACCCTTTGTAGCCATTTTCAGACTCTGTTGTCCAGTCATCGTAGTCAGGTGCACGGCCGTCATGAGGTTTCCCGTCAGGCAACTCGCCACCGATACCAATCAAGAAGACTGCCCCGAACTCTTTACAGATCGCATTTTCACGCTCTTTCGGTGTTAGGTCTGGATAACGTTCCACCAACTCTTCTGTATGGATAAAGGTGATTTGTTTTGGCAAGATGGATTCAATATCGTAGCGTGCTTCTACGGCTAGCTCTGTCAGACGAATAGCCTTGTAAATCTTCTCTACGGTTTCTTTGAGATAAGCAATATTGCGTTGACCATTTGGAATAACCTTCTCCCAGTCCCACTGGTCTACATATACAGAGTGAGTCGCATCAAGCGAATCTTCGTCTGGACGAAGGGCCTTCATGTGGACAAAAAGACCTTCACCCTCACCGAAACCAAACCGAGCCAAGGTGTGGCGCTTCCATTTGGCTAGTGAGTGAACGACTTCATAAGTTTCATCTGGAATCTGCAAGACCTTTACGGATACTGGATGTTCGACACCGGACAGGTTGTCCTGCATCCCATCACCAACCTTGCTCAAGATAGGACCTTGAACTTCAACAACTTCTAACTTATCTTTCAAATACTGGGTAAAGGTGTTTTTGACAAAGGAAATCTCTTCTTGCTGATGAATAAAACTTTTCTTCATAAACGGCTCCTCAAAAATTAGTTAAAAGCATTATACACCTATTTCCAAGAAAAGAAAAGAGTAAATGAGAAAAAGTCAGTGCTCTTTCGAACACTGACTCTGTCATTCATTAATCGTTTCGACCAAAGATTCGTAAGATGCTAAGGAAGAGGTTGATAAAGTCTAGGTAGATGCTGAGTGCCATTGAGATGATCCAACCTGTCGCTACTTGTCCTCGTGACTGCTCATAAACATAGCGAATCTTTTGGTTGTCCCAAGCAATCAAACCTGAGAAAACCAAAACCATAGCAATACTAATCATGTAGTCAAAAAAGCTATTAGCTAAAAATAGATTCACAACCATGGCAATGATGAGGCCAACAAGCGCCGCCATCAAAGCTCGTCCCATGCCACTCAAATCTTTCTTGGTGAAAATTCCGATTACCGCCATGACAAAGAAGAGAAGGGCACTAGATACAAAGGCTGATAAGACGGTCCCAGGTGTATAGAAGGCTACGACAAAACTAAGAGTAAATCCATTTAAAACAGAATAAACTAAAAATACTGGCAGAGCTGCTGGGCTGTTCTTCGCAGCCATACTACTTGCAACAAAGACCAGAGCAAGTTCTGCAAAAGTTGCAATCATCAGCCAGAGACGGCCATGCATTAAAAAGTAGACCAATTGGGACTGAAAGACTGTCAACATCAAAGCTGACACGAGAGCTGATAGACCAATCCCAAGTCCCACAAAGGCATAAACCTTGGCGTAAAATTGATTGAGACCTGAACGTTCTTGAATAATCGTTTGATTCATTCTGATTCTCCTTTTTCTATAAATATGTCTTGATTATAACAAAGATTTTATAAATCAGCTAAAATAAAACATCAATATACCTGCGGCAACTGCCACGTTGAGACTTTCTGCTCGACCTTTCATGCCAATATGAACCAGTTGATCAGCACTCTCAGCCATGACAGAACTAATCCCCTGTCCTTCATTTCCCATGACTAAGGCAAAGTTTTTTAGGGGAGAAAGGTCACGATAATCCTTGGAATCTCTTGATAAAGTCGTTGCCAGAATGGGCAAGTTGCTCTTCTTTGCCCCTTCTACAAAAGCGGCAACTGGCATACGATAGATGGGCAAGTGAAAATGACTTCCTTGCATGGAACGCAGGGTCTTAAGACTGTAGATATCTGCTGACTTGTCTGAAACAATAACCCCTGTAAAACCTGCGGCATCCGCCGTCCGAATCATGGTGCCCACATTCCCTGGATCTTGGACTTCCTCTAAAAATAGAAACTTACCCTGACGAAAATCAGGCAGTCCCACTTCTTCTTTTTGGATCACTGCAACAATCCCTTGAGGAGTTTGCGTATCTGCCAAGTCCCGCAAAATCTCCTCTGAAACCCAGACAGTTTGAGGAAAAGCAGCTAACTGATCTCGATAACTTTCTAAGGCAAAAATCTTTTCAATCGTCACTCCTGCTTGAACAGCTTCTTCAAACAAGTGCCAGCCTTCAATCAAATAAGCAGACTTTCGATATTTTTTTTGATGTAATTTCTTGGCATTTTTTACCACAGAATTGGCTTTTGAGGTTATAATAGTCATAGAAATATTATAACACAATCAAAGGGGTTTGGTATGCAAAAGGTTAGAATGATTGCCCAAGGCAGGGTGCAAGGTGTTGGTTTTCGCTGGGGTGTTTATACTTTAGCTCTTGAGATTGGTGGCATCACTGGTCGTGTCTGGAATAACGACGATGGCACAGTGGAAATTCTTGCTCAGGCAGACTCCTCTGCCACTATGGCAAAATTTATCCAAGAAATCCGAAAAGGTCCGACACCCTTTTCAAAAGTCACCTATCTGGATGTGCAAATGAGCAACTTTTCATCCTATCCAGACTTCAAAGTCGCAAATTAGGTCTCTAGAACTATTGTATATTTTACAAAAAAACAGTAGAATAGAAAGGTATAATTTTTAAAGAAGGAATGAAAACATTGAAATCTATTAAACGTTTTGCCCTCTCTGCTATGGGAGTGGCTATGCTACTCGTCTTGACAGGCTGTGTCCAAGTAGACAAAGCAACAGGACAACCTACTGGTTTTATCTGGAACACTATCGGATCGCCTATGGCAGAGGCTATCAAGTACTTCGCTACTGATAAAGGTCTAGGCTTTGGTGTGGCTATCATTATCGTAACCATTATCGTGCGCTTGATTATCTTGCCACTTGGTATCTACCAATCATGGAAGGCAACGCTTCACTCTGAAAAGATGAATGCTCTCAAACATGTGCTCGAACCACATCAAACACGCCTTAAAGAGGCAACAACTCAGGAAGAAAAACTAGAAGCACAACAGGCTCTCTTTGCTGCACAAAAAGAAAACGGCATCAGCATGTTCGGTGGTGTAGGATGCTTCCCTATCCTCATTCAGATGCCTTTCTTCTCTGCTATCTACTTTGCAGCCCAATATACTGATGGAGTATCTAGCTCTACCTTCTTGGGTATCAATCTCGGTTCCCCAAGTATGATCCTTGTCGCCTTCGCTGGTATCCTCTACTATCTCCAATCACTCCTTTCACTTCACGGAGTAGAAGATGAGATGCAAAGAGATCAACTCAAGAAAATGATTTACATGAGCCCACTCATGATTGTCGTCTTCTCCCTCTTCGCACCAGCCAGTGTGACACTTTACTGGGTTGTCGGTGGTTTTATGATGATTCTCCAACAGTTCATCGTTAACTATGTTGTTCGTCCAAAACTTCGTCAAAAAGTACGTGAAGAATTTGCCAAAAATCCACCAAAAGCAAGTTCAGCATCAACTACAGGCGGGCGAAAAGATATCACTCCTAACCAAGCAACTGCAATTACGACTACTAAGAAACATAAAAAACGTAATGCTGGTAAACAACATTCTAGAAAATAAGTTAACGGCTTAGCTGAAAGGCTAGGCCTTTTTGCATCACAAAAGCCTGATGTTCCCATCAGGCTTCTTTTTATCCATGTACACGTTTCATATAGTCTTGATAGCTTTCTGTGTCCATGAGTTTTTTGGCATTCTTGACACGATCTGCTGTTGGTGGTTTTACCCCTTCGAGCGAATAAGGAATTCCTAGTTCACGCCACTTGAATTCTCCCATCGTGTGATAAGGTAGGATTTCAAACTTATCAACGTTTTTGAGGGTTTTGACGAATTTACCGAGTTCAATCAAGTCCTCATCTCTGTCTGTCAAGCCTGGAACCAGCACATGGCGAATCCACACAGGCTTCCCAATATCTGATAGATATTTTGCACAGGCCAAGATATTTTTATTGGTTTGGCTGGTAACAATCCTGTGTTGTTCGTCGTTGATCTCCTTGATATCCAAGAGAACCAAGTCAGTGACAGCCATGAGCTTGTCAAATTTTTCAAGGTAACGTGGTTTATTACGGAAAGGGAGGGCACAGGTATCCAAGGTACAGTGGATTCCTTTTTCCTTGGCCTTGGTAAAAAGGGCAATCAAGAAATCAATCTGTAAGAGGGCTTCTCCTCCACTGACAGTGATTCCTCCTTTGTCTCCCCAGAATCCACGGTAGCGAAGGGCTTCTGACAAAACATCGTCTACTGTCCGTCTTCGTGATTTATTGGTCTCCATAGCCCATGTATCGGGGTTATGGCAGTACTGGCAACGCATCTGACAGCCCTGCAAAAAGACAATAAACCGAATCCCAGGGCCATCTACCGCCCCAAAACTCTCTGTCGAATGCACCATTCCTGTCACTTGTCCATAGTCAATTGTTTCTTCAGACATATCGTCACCTTCCTTGAAACCGTTTTATAGTTTTATTATATCACGAGTAAGGTGAAAAACAAGGTTTTTTTGTCTATTTTTTAGAAAGCAATCTGTTTTTCACTTTCATTTTCAATTTCTTTTAATGATCCGGTTCAAAATCAAAACCATACAAGGTTGCAAAATAGTCCTCAGGGCGCTCTGCACGGCGGATTTGGCGGGCTTTTCCTTCTTCGGTATAGAGGATTTCTGCCGAGCGTAGTTTGGCATTGTACTGATAACCCATGGAGAATCCATGTGCACCTGTATCATGAATCACTAGCAAATCGCCGATTTCTGTATGAGGCAGTTCGCGATTAATGGCAAATTTATCATTGTTTTCACAGAGTGAACCAACCACATCTACCACCTCAACTGGGCCATCTGGATGGGTCAGATTAGTGATATGGTGGTAGGCCCCATACATGGCTGGGCGCATGAGGTTGACTGCTGATGCATCCACGCCCAGATAGGTACGATAGGTTTTTTTCTTATGAGTGACTCTTGTGACCAAAGCTCCGTGAGGGGCTAACATAAAACGGCCTAATTCTGTGAAAATCTTAACCTGACCAAGTCCTGCTGGCGTAAGGACTTCCTCATAAACCTTACGCACTCCTTCACCAATCACAGCGATGTCATTTGGCTCCTGGTCTGGGCGATAGTTGACACCAATACCGCCGGAAAGATTGATAAAGTCTAGCGAAATACCCAACTTTTCCTTGATTTCAACAGCCAATTCAAAAAGCTGACGGGCCAACTCTGGGTAGTAGAGATGGGTCACGGTATTGGATGCTAGGAAGGAGTGAATCCCAAAAGTCTTGGCTCCTTTTTCCTTTAAGATGGCAAAAGCTTCAAAGAGTTGATTCTTGGTCATGCCAAACTTGGCCTCCCCGGGATTGTCCATGATATCTGTTCCTAGCTCAAAAACGCCTCCAGGATTGTAACGACAAGAGATAATTTCTGGAATGCCTGCCGCTTGCTCCAAATGTTCAATATCTTCAAAGGCATCCAAGTTAATGGTCGCACCTAATTCATGGGCATAAGCGTACTCTTGGTCTGGCGTATTGTTTGATGAGAACATGATCTCAGAACCGGGGAAATCCAGTTTATGGCTCATCAAAAGCTCCACGTAACTAGAACAGTCCACACCGCAACCTTCCTCTTGGAGGATTTTCAAGATGGCTGGGGTTGGAGTGGCCTTAACTGCAAAATATTCTTTGAATCCCTTATTCCAAGAAAAGGCCTGGTTGACTGCTCTTGCTTTTTCACGAATCCCCTTCTCATCATACAAGTGAAAGGGAGTCGGGAACTCTGCAACGATTGTTTCTAAATCTTCACGGCTGATAAATGGTGTTTTCATAAGCATCCTTCTATTCTGTTTGCAAAGAAAGGCTGGGACAATCGTTCCAACCTTTAGTTCTATCTCTTATTTGTCTTCGTCAAAGATATTTCCAATCTCAACATCGATGGATTGGTTCTTAACATCAATATTGGTTACTTTCAAGAGTGACTTGTAATCGAACTGCTTTTCACGTTCTTCTTGGGCATTGTCTGCAAAGACTGCGACACCAGCTAGTTCAGAATCGAATTCACGCAAGAGACTAATCATCCCGTTGACAGTTCCGCCGCCTTTCAAGAAGTCATCCACAATCAAGACACGACTGCCTGCCTTGAGACTGCGTTTTGAAAGGAACATTTTCTCAATGCGGTCACCACTGGAACCTGAAACATAGTTGACGCTGACCGTTGAACCTTCGGTAATTTTCAAGTCACGACGCACAATGACAAATGGAACGTTGAGGACATTGGCAACTGCATTTGCGAGTGGCACACCTTTTGTTGCTACTGTCATAACGGCATCGATTTTTTGGTCCATAAAACTCTTGGCAATGATGCGCCCAATATTTTTCAAAATAGCAGGTGTGCTGAGCAAATCAGACAGGTAGATGTAGCCACCTGGCAAGATACGGTCACTTTCTGAAAGTTTATCACGCAAGTCTGCGATCATTTCTTTGGCTTCATGACTCGAGATTGATGGTGTAAAGATAACGCCACCACCTGCTCCAGTTACAGTCTGAATATGGCCGATTTCGATTTCCTCAAAGGCACGCTTGATAATCACGATGTCCTCTGAAATCGATGATTTAGCAGATTCGTACTTTTCTGCAAAGGTATTGAGACTTGTTAGTTTGTATGGATTATTAATCAAATAGTTGGAAATGACAACCATCCGATCACTTCTTCTTAATTTCATTTTTATTTACCATTCCATTTAATTTTGATATTTTATCCATTATACCATATTCACATAAAAAAACGAACATTATTGCGTAAAAAATGCTCGTTTTTCTTAAATCATTAATCTAAATCTGGTTTATAGAAGGAACGATTGTCCATAGCGAAGATTTTATTGGTCATCTCTCCTTTATCCACCAAAGCTAAAGCTGTTGACATCATCATCATGCTGGCATCTAGATTATCAATCATATGAATAATCTCTGCCTCCATAATGCGTGGACGGACTGGACTTCCATACTCCAGCAAGCCATGGTGGCTGAGGATGACATGGCGCAGTAACACCACTTCTTCTCTAGTATCATCGATGCCCAGTTCCATGACTGTCTTGGTAATTTCACTATCGACGAGAGCGATATGTCCAAGTAGATTGCCTCGCACTGTGTACTCCGTCTGGTCTGGTCCACTGAGTTCTAAAACCTTGGCCAAGTCGTGCAGCATAATCCCCGCATAGAGGAGGCTCTTGTTGAGCTGAGGATAGATCTCACTAATGGCATCTGCCAAGCGCACCATGGTTGCTGTATGATAGGCTAAACCTGTTTCAAAGGCGTGGTGGTTGGTCTTGGCAGCTGGATAGGAGTAGAATTCCTTATCATACTTGGTGTAGAGACTGCGAACGATACGCTGCCAGACAGGATTTTCAATCTTGAAAATCATTTGCGACATGTAGTCACGGATTTCCTTGACATCGACTGGTGACTTGACCTTGAAGTCAGCTGGATCATTGGGTTCCCCAGGCTGAGGCAAGCGGAGAGTAATTTGATTGACTTGAGGAGTGTTGTTATAAACTTCTCGGCGTCCCTGCATGTGGACGACTTTCCCTGCAGTAAAGGCCTCGACGTTATGAGGTTGGGCATCCCAAAGTTTCCCTTCAATCTCGCCACTATCGTCTTGGAAGGTAAAGGCTAGGTAGTTTTTCCCAGCACGCGTCTGTCTCAGGTCAGCTGATTTGATCAGGTAAAAACCTTCAAACAGCTCATCTTTTTTCATGTGACTAATCTTCATATTCTTCCTCATCTTCTTGGAAATGGAGTAGATCAAGCGCAGGCTCACCTTCTGATAACTCAATGTGACGGAGCGTCCGCTCGATAGCTGTAGTACGACGGTTTAATAATTCATCAATATTGCCAGAGGCATGTTGAAGATGCTTTTGTGCCTTGACCAGAATGCCACCAAACTTGCCAAACTCGGTCTTGACACTAGCAAGAGTCTTGCTGATATGATCAGCACTCTTTTGGATATTAAGGGTTTTGAAGCCAACTGATAAGGAATTAAGCAGGGCTGATAGGGTACTCGGACCTGCGACAATAATCTGCTCCTCCCGTCTCAAATCATCAAAGAAGACAGGATTACGGACAATTTCTGAGTAGAGACCTTCTGTCGGAACAAACAAGACTCCAAAATTGGTCGTCCGAGGTGGCGCTATGTACTTGCTCTTGATATCCTTGGCAAAGCGCTTAACGCTTGCTAAGAGGGATTTGCGACAGCGTTCAATCTCGTCCTTATCACCTGCTTCATAGGCTTCTTCCAAGCGGTAATAATCCGCCAGTGGAAACTTGGAGTCAATCGGCAAATAGACATATTCCTGGTCACCTTGGCCAGGTAACTTGATGGCGTACTCTACTCGCTCGCTAGAGTTTTCAACCGTTGCAAATTCTCGTTCGTACTGGGCTGGTGTCATGATATCTTCGATAATTTGCCCCAGTTGCAATTCTCCCAGAATCCCTCGCGTCTTGGTTCCAGAGAGAACCTTATTAAGTGCACCAACATCGCGGGCAACTGTCTGCATTTCTCCAAGGCCACGATTGACAGACTCCAGTTGCTTGGAAACTGTCTCGAAGGAAGCCTGCAAGCGCGTCTGCAAGGTCTTTTCCAACTTTTCCTCGACTGTCTGGCGCATTTGTTCCAAGCGTTGCTCATTGGACTCCTGTAAGGCTTGAAGGCGTTGGTCGGTCTTGTCCCTAGTTTGTAAAAGATTATCTGTCATTTCTTGACGGACTTGCGTCAGCCCTTGGTGCAACTCCATTCGCACTTCTTGCAAACGGTCGCTGACAGCCACTTCCAAGTCTTTTTGATCTAGCTGACTGGCTTGTCTGGCTTGTTCAAAGAGATAATCCAGTTGATCTGAAAGATTGTCTGCCTGATCCTCCAAGCTCTTGGCTAGGTACTTGTCTTGCTTATCCTGCCTTTGCCAAATGAGAAAGAGCCCAGCTAGGTTGGCAATTAATAATAGTAATAATACAGTCTCCATCCTACCTCCTGTCCTTGCTATGTAGCACGACGACATAACCATCTGGGCAAGTTACCGAAACTTCCCTATCTATATATTCGTTAGAAGCGTACACTTTTTTAAAGAAAAAATTCTCCTCTGTCAATTCGTACTTGGCACCAAGAATAGTCAGCTGGCTATCCCGAACTGGCATAAAAGCAAGATAGTCGTAGTCTGAACGGGGCTCTAGCTGACTGGTCCCTTCTGGACAATAGGCAATCAAGTTTTGCCCATCCTCAATCGCTATCTGGCGCATAAAGGATGTCAACTTGGGATTGCTAGGCAGAAAGACATTAGCCAGCATATGGTCAATTCGACCACCCAAAGCCCCAAAAATAGTCACCTGAGCCTGAGAATTTTGCTCAAAGATGGTCAAGAGAGCCAATTCCAGATCCGTATCATCCTTTTCTGGCTGGGCTTGGGCAAAATGCCGGGCACGTTTTTGAATCAACTGACGCTCTTCTGCAGTTACCGAATCAAAATCGCCAACTGCTAGAGCAAGAGGAAGTTTTTCCTCCAAGACCCAGAGCGAGCCCCGATCCACACCGACAAAGGAATCAAAGTCCGTCCGGTAGTGACCACGGTCTCCGCCTGCAAAAACGGCAACCCTAGTCCAGTTGTTTTCTGAGAGTTTGCACTCGTTCATTGACATCTCCCTTAAAGACATAGGATCCTGCTACAAAAACGGTCGCACCAGCTTCTTTGGCTTGAGCAATAGTCTGGTCATCAATACCGCCATCAACTTCAATCTCAAAGCTCAAACCTTTTTCCTCACGAAGGGCAACCAACTCACGAATCTTATCCATGGTTTCAGGTAGAAAGGCTTGCCCGCCGAAGCCAGGGTTAACCGTCATGACCAAGACTTGATCAACTAGATGAAGCACGTGCTTGATAGCCTCGACAGGTGTCCCAGGATTGATGACAACCGAAGGTTTAACACCAAGCAAACGAATCTTTTGAAGAGCTCCATGGATATGAGACGTTGCTTCTACATGGATACTGATGATGTCTGCCCCTGCACGCACAAAATCTTCTAGATGATGCTCAGGATTTGATACCATCAAGTGGCAGTCAAAGACCATCTTGCTATGGGGGCGAAGAGCTTCGACCACACCTGCACCAAAACTGATTTGTGGCACAAAGTGACCATCCATGATATCGATATGGGCATACTCTGCCCCAGTTGCTTCTAGGCGTTTGATTTCACGTTCAAAGTTGGCATAATCTGCTGCCAGAATTGACGGAGCAATCTTGTATTGAGACATAGGTTTCTCCTTATTTTGGAATTTTTTTGCTGACTTTTTTATAGGTTTCTCTGCGATTTTCAATTTCACTGAGGAATTGCAGGTAGTTGTCAAAACGGAAGGTCGCAATAGCGCCTTCTTCTACAGCCGGCTTAATCGCACAGGACGGTTCATGGGTATGAGTACAAGTACGGAACTTGCAGTCTCGACTGACACTAGCAATCTCTGGAAAGGCCTGATTGAGGTCTTCAGCCGTTGACACTTCATAATCCAGTGATGAAAAGCCTGGTGTGTCCGCGATTTTACCCCCATTGAGGTTGTAAAAACTAACAGCTCGAGTGGTATGACGACCGCGACCTAGACTGTCTGAGATTTCTCCTGTTTCAAGATTGAGGTCTGGGGCGATTTTATTGAGGAGGGTTGATTTTCCCACACCTGTCTGCCCCATAAAGACCGTCACTTTTCCTGTCAATAAGGGCAGGAGTTCCTCCTTACTGGTCACAAAGTCATAACCAATGTCACGATAGGTTTGTTGATAAAAACTTAATTCTTCCCTATCTTCCAGCAAATCCATTTTAGAAATATAAACGATGGGGTGGATACCCTTGTGCTCCAGAAGAACCAAGAAACGATCCAGCAAATTGCTGTTGAAGTCCGGCTCCTTGACCGACATGATAACCACGGCTTGGTCAATATTGACAATAGGCGGACGGACGAGACTGTTTTTCCGTTCATGAATCTTGAGGATATAACCTTCGGAATTTTCCTCTGCAGAAAAATCTACCCAATCCCCAACATAGGGCGTGTGGCCTTTTTTGCGGAAATTTCCACGCGCACGTGTCTGATAGACTTGGCCATCACTCTCGACATAATAGAATCCTGCCAAGGCTTTAATGATTTGTCCCTGCATCTTAGAGTCCTTGTCCTTTAAGCGCATCTGCTAGACTGGCAAATTCTTCTAAGCTGAGAGCTTCACCACGCACAGATGGTGACAAACCTGCCTGGTCCAGAGCCTTGGTCAATTTATTCTTGATTTCTTCGGTCTTCCCAAAGTAGCCTGTTAAGTTGTTCCATAGGGTCTTGCGACGATGAGTGAAACTAGCCTTGGAAACCTTAAAGAAGAGCTGCTCATCTTTTACTGCTACAGCTGGTTCTGGACGACGTACCATTTTTAAAATGGCTGAGTCCACATTTGGCGCAGGCACAAAGACCGTACGAGGCACGATGAAGGCAACCTTAGCTGTCATATAATACTGCACAGCAATCGACAAGCTACCGTAAGCCTTGGTATTTGGCTTAGCAGAGATACGATCTGCCACTTCTTTTTGCATCATGACCACAAACTCACTAAAAGGAATCCCACTCTCGATCAAGTGCATGAGAATAGGCGTTGTGATATAGTAGGGCAAGTTGGCAACTACCTTAATCGGCAGGTCTGGATTTTTGAAATTCTGGATATGCTGAGCTAGGTCAACTTTTAGAATGTCCTCGTTGACTACTGTTACATTGTCAAAATCACGTAAAGTATCTGCTAAAATTGGCACCAAACGGTGGTCAATCTCAAAGGCCATGACTTGAGCTGCACGCTCAGCCAAAAACTCTGTCAAGGCACCAATACCTGGCCCAATTTCGATAACATTGATCTGGTCATCAATTTCAGCCGTATCCACGATTTTTTGAAGAATATTGGTATCCGTCAAGAAATTTTGCCCGAAGGACTTTTTAAAAGTAAAACCGTGACGCTCCAGCACTGCCTTGGTCACGCTATAATCTGCAATTCTCATTTATTCTCTTTTCTATTTATTAGCTAAAAATAATATATAAAACCCACATAATTACTGGTGCCAACAAAATCCAAAACACTAAAAGAACACGAGACTTGTTCCCTTTTGAATCAGCTCCAGTCGTATCTAGCACTTTCTTATCTTCTTGGGGGTTCATTTTCTTCAGTTCATCCTGATAGGCAACCGAATCTAGAATATTGTCTTCTGGTAATAATTCTGAAGCATAATAATCAGGAAAACCCATAGCAAGACCAATTAAGTTCTTTTCTGTCACAGAAAAATCTAAATCTTTGGGTTGATTTTCCCGAATAGCTCGTATATTTTTTAACAGTTTATCAGAAACAACAGACACTTGGTCCATAAAAACAACATCTAAAAGATCAAATCCGAGCACATCCCCGTCTTTGACATTTGCAAGAATATAACGGACAAAGTCATCATATAGTTGCACGGATTGCGGGGCATTATCTTCTAAAAAAGATCGGTTTTTGAGGGCATTCCGCTGGAATTTTTCAATAGAAAGTAAGATATCTACATTCTGCTCTTGGTAAAACTTTTCTGCTTCCTCTTCATCTTCTTCCAGTTTTTCTGCTGTTTCCCAGAGAGCAATAGGAGCTTTTAAATCTTCTTCATCCCAAAACAATTGCCAAAAATAGGGTATTGTGTAAATTCCCTCTGTTAGAATACGGGCTTCATCTCCGTTTTTTAAGTAAATATAACTTCTATTTGCCATATCATTTCCTTTCACAATCTTTGAAAAAGGTTAGTGGTTCAAGTAGGATGTAGATAAAACTATAAAGTTTCCAATTTTTCATGCCCAATCGAAAACCTAGACTTCATTTAAAAAGATGTTTCATAAAAGCACCAAGGGACGATAACAATACATGACCAGTTCAACCTCGGTCAGGACATCATCTGCAATTCTCATTTATTCTCTTTTCTAATATAGTATGCTTCCGGGGTATAATGATAGAGCAAAACAAATAAGGGGGTCTCCGTAATTCCTTCCAACATCTCTTTTAATACTCCATCTGAATGGATAATCTCTCCTGTTTTAGTGAAATAAACACCTTGTTCACCATTCCGATTACGGAGTTCCCAGGCCACATTATTTCCTTGAACAGACCGCAAATAACCTTTCTTTTCTAGAAAGTCAAAAAATTCTTTCACCGTCATATCTTCAGGAATCTCAAATTCTGTCTCATGGGGCAGTACATCATCCCCCATACACACAGACTCTCTGTCAACTTGTATTTTCATTTCGATCTGTCCTTATAAGTTTCTATTTGAACGCTATCAAAATAAATCTAAGTACCTCTATTGTAACACATTCCCTTTGTATTTTTGGGCTATCTAGCTATTATCATAACTTTCCATAGCTTCTTCCACTTCTACCAAGGTTACGCCAAACAACTCTAAACGCTTGAGGAGTTGCTTGCCGTTAGAATAGCCGATGCGGAGCTGTTCACCTAGATACTCTCTGCGCCTACGACTGTCTGCTCCCGCCAAGAAACCTAGGCGAATCAAGTCACCACGACTGATGTCAAACTCGTTCTCGTTTTCAAATTTCTCTGTCACTTGAGCCAGCGCTGTTTTTAGATCTTCGTAGCTGGCGTGTTCGATTCCCAGAGAACGTCCCTTGGACTTAGATTTGGGAACAGCCTCATCTCGCTTGAGAAAGGCATGCTGCACTGTTGGAATGGCCGTCATAATCATACGCCGAATCCGCTCCCCATTAAAATCTGGATCTGTAAAGACAATGACTCCATGCAATTCATGCAGACGCTGAATGCGTTCTATATCCTGGTCATTTATTGCGGAACCTCGTGTCTCATAGGTTTCCACGTCAAAGTAACGTTTGAGATTGGCCGTGTCATCACGCCCTTCGACCACGATGACTTGGGAAATTTTTTCTTTCATTACTTGCTGTCCAATCCAAAGATACGCTCTGCATTTGCAGTCGTTGCTGCTGCTAATTCCTCGGTCGTCATCCCACGCAAGTCGGCAATAAAGTCCACCACATAGCGTGTGTAAGCTGTTTTATTCTCACGGCCACGTTTAGGAACAGGAGCCAGGTAAGGGGCATCCGTCTCTACCAAAATCTTGTCCAAAGGAAGTTCCCTAGCAACCTCTTGGATATCCGTCGCTTTTTTAAAGGTCACCACACCTGAGAAAGAAATAGTCATTCCAAGCTCGACAAACTTCTCAGCCCACTCCAAAGAACCTGAAAATGAGTGCATAATTCCACCACGAGGACCAACGCCTTCGCTCCTGATAATCTCATAAGTATCTTCTAGCGCATCACGAGTGTGGACCACAAAAGGCAAGTTCAAATCCTTAGACAGCTGAATCTGACGACGAAAAACCTTCTCCTGAACTTCCTTAGGTGCTGTCATCCAATGGTAGTCCAGACCAATCTCACCTAAAGCGACAACCTTGGGATGCTTTAGATTTTTAAGCAAGTAAGCTTCGACCTCGTCTGTGTATGTCCCTGCTTCCGTTGGATGCCAGCCAATAGTTGCGTAGAGTTGCTCATACTCATCTACCAACTCTAGGGCACGTTCAATAGTCGGTTTATCAAAACCAACAATATTCATCTGTGTCACACCCATCTCAGCAGCCAAGGCGATTTCTTCTACCTCACGTCCTGCAAATTCCTCTACATTTAAATGTGTATGCGTATCAAAAATATCCAAACTATATTTCCTTCTCTTTCCTCAATGTTCCTTAGCTACCAAAAGAAAAGACTTTCTCTCTTCTATACTTCCCTATACTTCCCCTAGTTTCTATTCACTTTGGTTAGTACTTGGTTAGTTCTATGGTTAGCATCTACAGATGAATTTGATTAAGTTTCTCTCTCAATTCATCTTGTATATTTTTTGTTACATGACTATAGATCCTTAAAGTGATAGATTCATCTCTATGTCCAACTCGCTCCATAATAGCCTTTATGGGTATCCCTAGTTCAGCCAATAAACTAATATGCGAATGTCTAAGCATGTGAATATTATAGGATCTGTGCCCACCCAACACTACTTCACAAATATTTTTGATAAATCTATATAATAAAGGCTGTCTCATAATGTTACCTTGCTCAGTCACAAAGATGAACTCCTCATCAAAACAGTTACTACGAAAGTACTCGATAATTTCCAAGCAACGTTCACTTAGTACTATCGTCCTGACAGAACCTACTGTTTTCGTTGTCTGTAAGATTCTCTCATCATATCCATGAGCAACATAATCTATTGTATGATCAATTGTTAAAAGATTCGCTTTGAAGTTTACATCTTGATAGCGAACCCCTATAAACTCTGCAAAACGAAGACCAGTTAAAAAGATAAATTCCATTGCCAAAGCATAACGCTTATCTTTATTGTGACTTTCACAATACGATAAAACCTGTCCTAGTTCCTCTCTACTAATGAAATTATCCTTAGCTTTTTGCAACTTCTCATAGTCTGCTTTCTGCTTCGGAATTACCACCCCTTTAACTGGTGAGTCAGAAATATATCCGACCTTTACAGCATAATCAAAGATACCATTCAAGTATATTTTTCGATTTTTTCTTGTTGAATTTTGAACATTCAAATTCATTAGATATGTTTGAACTAGCTGAGTGGTGTAATCTGATATTCTCAAATTTCCTACTGCTCCCATGAAAAGCTCTAAACTTTTCATCTCACTTCTATAACTAGAAGATTTTATCTCACTGGAACGAATCGTTTTCCATTCTTCCAATAGTTGACTAAAAATCATTTCTTCTAGTTGTTTCTTTTCAACTTCCTCTTTTGTAGGGGCGGTTAGAAGTTTTTCGATTTTTAGCGCTAAACGACGTTTTGCTTCTGCTTGAGAAACTCTAGATTTTGATTTTAGAGTCACAGAGACTTGCTTCCACTTTCCCTCTCGTTCATGATAGAATTTCTCATAATAACGGTATTTACCATTATCTAATTTTTTAAAAAACATTTCTTCTCCTTGTACTTTTAAAGCAAAGGAAAGCTATGTAGCATAGCTTAATTATAACATAACTACATAGCTTCCTCATATTTCTTTTGTTTATAAAGAAGAAATTCCTTATAACCTTCAACATTTATATATACTCTCTTATGAGAAGGCTTCAAAATGTATCCTTGGAATTTTTCATTTCTTCGCATTTCTGTTAGATCATTGTTTAAGGTTTTTAACGGAACATCAAATAATTCCGTAATCCCTTTCTTGCTTTTATATATATTTTTCATAAATTTCTCCTATTCTGATATAATAGGGATGGTAAAAGAGATTCTCTTTTATTACCTACTTAGCTTGTCAGTTGCTCCGCTAAAAGTGTCTGACAGGCTTTTATGTTATCATAAAACTCGGTAGTATATTCTTTCACACCATAAGGAGTATCATGTTTTGTAGTACGTGAAAATGTCGGAGGACTGTTAATTTTATAAGTTTCCATAAGCTCACCCTTTGTTGTTGTCATTTCCAAAGGCTTTTTAATTCCTCTGCTAGTTCGATAAATTCTGATACCCTTGGGGTACATGTATAGGCGCGCACCTTTTATAATTGCTTTGTTTTGTGAACCCTCATCACCTATCTGCAAATTAGACAAATAAGCAATCAAATAATTCCCAACCTTATCAGCTCTCTTTAACCTCTTGGTCTTTGTAAAACCTTTCCCCCACATCTTGGCAAGGTCATTGTTAGGAATTGTTAGTTCGGAATCGTTCTTTAATAACACATGCAAATGCCACCTTCCACTAGCTTGTGGTTCAATGACCGTAATATAATCAACATTTCCAAACTGATTACGAATGCGTCGAATGAACGCTTTGAAATCCATGTAAACTATAGCCGGATCGGTAACATGGTCTCGATAAGTCAACGTTATCCATAACTGGTTGATACCTCCCGTAAAATTATGAGCTACTAGACGGCGTAGTTTTTTCATAGTCTGTTTAGTAGACTTCAAATTATCGAGTCGTGTACTACTGGAAGTATCCATAGCGTGAATTTCTCCGGTCTCAAGATTTACGTAACGCTTGCCTTCTATCACTTTGATAATTTGTTCTTGTTGGCCGTTGGCTGTAGTCATTTCTACGGTATCACCATAAACATAGGCTTTAACCAATTTATTGGGAAAAATTTGATTCATAATGTCACCTTTCGTTGTGCTAATGTTTGACGCTTATCAAGTTAATGAGTCAAACTAACGATGTTTAAATTTATTCCATGGTTTATTGACAATAGGAACCCTAAGATTATAAAACTGATTGTGTTGGCACGACGAACAAAGTTCGACCGCACCACCACAACCAGTCTAATTCATCTTAGCCTACTGTCAACAACTTTCACGGCATAAAATTAACCATCTAAGACCACGGATGCTTCAATTTGAACAACGCCCCCTTTATCGTTCGTTTATCTGATTCATTACAGATGATGAACACTAGATAGCGTAAACCATGCTTTAGATATAGATCAGCGAGACCATGAAGAGCATATTTGTGCAAATAAAAGATTCAAGTATCCTGTATCCTTAATAGAACTTCTTGGGGTAGCTCTCCAAAAATTTGAAACCGAAAAACTACACACCTAGCTCCAAATTCTCGAATCCCATGGTTATCCATTGTACATACAGGAACTCTTTCATCTGCTACGTGCACTCTCTGGACCGACTTGCTTCCATCGGCTTGAACAACTTCCTGAGCTTCGTAAATTGGAACTAGTGTATATGCAAACTGATTTTCCTGAATATTTTCTTTCACTAATTCTACCAATACATTTTGCGTAGAAGCTAGAAATCTATTCCAGTTTTTTTGATTTTCTTCTATCTGGACTTTCCTCTGGTACTCCTGAAGTTTTCTGCCACAAAGATGACAAACTTCCTTAATACCTTCAAAAATCTTCATAGGTATTTCTTCGATAATCGACGGCATATTGACCTCCTTTAAAGTTCGACTACTTCATTGACTTTTGCAATCAAACTAAGCTGGTTACGGTACTCTCCATATACAACAGCCTTCTCAATATCTACAATTTCTACAGTTGTGAGCATTGGTTGATACGAGTCATAATCCTTCATCGATGCTAGTGGAACTTTTACAGTGAGTTGCTCTCCAATATTATTTTTTTCGTTTGGATAATCACTGTCATCGGAAAAGATAAGTACGCCCACTTTTACCCCTTTTTCAATTTCTGAACCAGTTTCACTTTTTTCTATCCACCTTTTGGCGGACACAAAACGTAGTTCTTTGCGAGAAAGGAACCGTGACGCATCAAACTCTGTAAAATGAGTTAAGTTCTTAAGTGCCATAATTCAATACCTTCTTTCTAAACTTAAAAGTAAATCGTCTACTTTTAACGAAATAAATACTGTGACGATTACAGATAGCAACATTTTAAAATCACCTCCTTGCTTATAAGGAGAAATTTTAAAAGAATTCGGAGGAGATTCTTAATTTTTTAATTCTTTTCGCAGAATCTCTATAATACGCTCATAGTGTCTTTTGACAGTTTTGTCAGTAAGCCCGAATTCTTTTGAAAGACTTGAGTACGATTTACCTTCTAAAACTACTCCATATAGAATTTTTCTATCTCTTTCACTCAGCAATCTCTCAATAGCATTCTTTATAATAGCAATTTCTTCTTTTTTAATTAGGAGAGACAATGCATCTCTATTATCTGCTATCGTATCTAGTAAAGGATCTGTATCACCTGAACCACTATCTAAACTACGAAGACCATAAGAACGATCTTTTCTACATGAATTCTCATAGGGCTGGTTTAATAAGTTATCTACCTTAGCCCAATCACCAGATAATACAGCTTTATTAATTGCTTCTTCTCTACGTTGTTCTACTTTTGTTAAATCTACCATATGTTGGTACCTCCTGCTCGGGTTTACCAACCATACAGAGTTTGTCTTCTCACGCTATCGCCAGTGGAAAAAACTTAGTAGTCATTTTAGATAAAAACAGTCAGATGTATAAAAAAAATAGCAGTTATACAAAATCGTATAACTGCTATTCATTTTTTAGAGCCAAATCTATATGCTATTTGTTTTTTTATTCAATTATTCTTTTAGTTCTACTTTTTCTAGTTCCATTACTGCGTTATTCTCTTCATTTGAGGTATCATTCTTCAAAAATCCCATGAATACTTTCTTACCATGTTCAACTGGAATAAAGAATTGCTCTCTATCCAAATTAACATATATTTTTTCTGTATCCTTTATCTTATAGCCTCTACTTTCCATGATTTCAATAATTTGTTCTTTTGTTTTCAAATTCTGAACAGTATTAGTAAATGATTCATATGAAGTTAAATAAATCACCTTGTCTCCTACAATAATTCTATCACTTGAAAATTTAATGTTAGGCAATCTATCTATATTTTTTTGATTTTCTTCCACAGAACCCTTATTCCCATAAACCTTCGTAACACGATAAGTTCCGCTGATTTTTGTATTTACTAATGGTACTAACTCATACGGCACAGCTGTATTCTCACCAAATATATCAAGATATACCATCTTATGTTGATCTATCTTATACAGGATTCTTCCGTAACGTTCTTGGTCTTTATTATCAAGTAATGAAATAAACTTCAAATCTTCTTTTTTGATATCACTATTTTTTAATATCTCGAAATTTTCCTTAAATGATTTGACGATATCTTCTTCCGAAAGTTTAGTTTTTGTGATATTTTTAAAATCAGAATATGAATCATGAATAGTTACATCATAATTAAATACTTCATTATTTTTTAGCATATAGTCAATTTTTAATTTATCTGAACCTGAAAATTCCCAAACACTAGTTTTAAGTCCTACTGAACCCCACTTCTTATCAAACAAATTATCACTTGATGAATTTTCGGAAAAATAATTAGATATGCTTATACCTGCAGCGGCAAAGATACCCAATATAACAATCGTAAGTAATATGACCCTCACTAAACTAAATTTTTTAGTTTTTTTGCCATTCTTACTATCCTTTTTACCTTCTTCGTTTTTCTGCTTTCTCATATATCTTATTCTCCTTGATTTTTGTATCTATTCTATTAGCAAAACCTGAGTTTATTTCTTAATAATCTATGTTATTTAGATATTTTTGAAATTCCTCTTTTTTCATGTACTGTGGACTAGGCATTTTAGGTATTCCTTCAATACCTTCAAAAATCTTTGAAACAACTTCTAAGGCAATCCAATTAAAATTGGTCTGTTTTTCTATTGTTTCATTTATATTTTTCCACTCTGTGGGAACCATATACGAGAGATCTTCGGGGAGTTTAGGATAGGTTCCTTTTTCAATAATTTTAGAAAGAAAGCCGTATTCTCCATTCGGCAATGTTAGTAACACATAACCAACATTTCTCTGGTACAAGTCCGATTCTGTCGTAAATAAAACTTTTCCACCATTATTTTTTGCAAAATAATAATGAGCTTCTAAGCTACCTAACTGAGAATATTTCTTCTCACCATTTCCCATGTCCCATTCTTGTAATTTATACACAGCTATTTCTTCTGCCATGTTATTGCTCCTTTTGTATTGTTTTTTATCTATTTTAACACAAAATAGTACGATGCGCTATACTATGTTGATATTTTGGACAGCTAACTGTACTTAAAAAATCATATAAAGGATAGTAGAATAGTACAAAAGAGGAAATTACAGATGGAAGCTAATCAATTACAAAAATACATAGCAGAGCGTATAAGAGAATGTAGAAAAGAACAGAATCTCAGCCAAGAACAATTATCCAATCAAGCTGGACTAGGTATTAAAGCAATACAAAACATCGAGAATATGAAATACGATTTTAAAATACACACACTTGAAAAAGTGCTTACTGCTTTAGGAATGACCGTAGAAGACTTCTTTAATTTCCCACTCTCAAATAATTACGTCCCTATAACTACATTGATCGATAACATCTCAGATTTATCTCACACAAAAAAATTAAAAATCATTTCTTTGTTCAATGAAATTGTTAAAAATATAGATTAAAAGAGGAACTCTCAATGAATTCCTCTTTTTGTATGCTACTTTAACTTTCCTTTGGTTAGTTTTATGGTTAATTTGTGCCTCAATAATGTCATGAGTCCTTAAACTTCACTCCAAACACTCTAAGTATGAGTATCAAAAATCATTTCTCTTAACCTCATTCTTCCATCTATTATACCAAAAATAGCATCCCTCGGCTTGGAAAAATATCCAAAAACCAGTCATTCTCCCTTGACTGCCCTTTTTCAAAGCAGTATAATAACACTTATTGAAATTTTCATCAAAGGAAAAGAAAATGTTTAGAAAATTAAAATATACCTTTATCGGTCGACCACTCAAGTCTCTCACAGACGGCGAAGGGGGATTACTTGGAAAAATGCAGGCACTTGCAATGTTATCCAGTGATGCCCTGTCTTCTATTGCCTATGGACCTGAACAAGTCATTCTCGTTTTAGTCAGTCTCTCTCCTCTCGCTATTTGGTGGAGCCTCCCTATCGGTATTTTTGTCCTCTTACTGCTCGCTAGTTTGACCATTTCCTATCGTCAAATCATCCACGCCTATCCCCAAGGTGGAGGAGCTTATATGGTCACTCGGGAAAATCTCTCTCCTGAACTAGGCTTGATTGCAGGGGGCAGCCTCCTTGTTGACTATATGCTGACAGTAGCCGTATCCGTTGCTTCTGGAGCTGATGCTATTACTGCAGCCATCCCTGCCCTCCATCCCTATAATCTTCATATCTCTATTTTCCTAGTCTGCCTGCTCATGCTCTTGAATTTAAGAGGATTAAAAGAATCTGCCAGCTCTCTGATGATTCCCGTCTACCTCTTTATCTTCAGTACCGTCTTTCTCTTGCTTTATGGGTTCTTTCAACTATTTACAGGTTCCCTAAACTATCAGGCGACTTCAACCATTGGACAAACTGTTCCGAGCCTTTCCATCGTTCTCCTACTAAGAGCCTTTACCAGTGGCTCTGCCTCTCTGACAGGGGTTGAAGCTATTTCAAATGCGGTACCATTTTTTAAAACTCCGAAAGAAAAGAATGCTGCTCAGACTTTGACCATCATGTCGCTGATTTTAGGATTTCTTTTTGCAGGCATTACCTTCCTAAACTACTGGATGGGTATCACGCCTCAACACGGAGAAACCATCCTCTCGCAAATGGCCAAGGGTATTCTTGGTGATTCATTCTTTGGTCATGCTAGCTACTATCTCTTCCAGTTCTCAACAGCCTTGATTCTAGCTGTAGCTGCAAATACTGGCTTTTCAGCCTTCCCTATGCTGTCCTACAATATGGCCAAAAACAAGTACATGCCTCATCTCTTTATGGAAAAAGGGGATCGCCTTGGCTACTCCAACGGTATCTTAACTCTGGCCTTTGGGGCTATGATCCTTCTTCTCATTTTTAATGGGAATACTGAACGCTTGATTCCTCTTTATACTATCGGGGTCTTCGTTCCCTTTGCCCTTTCTCAGACTGGGATGATTCGCCATTGGAAAAAGGAAAAAGGAGTAAACTTCTTAAAATCTGCCTTCGCTAATATCCTTGGGGCCATCATTTGTTATGCCATTGTCCTCATTTTACTCCTCTTCAGACTGGGTGATATCTGGCCATTCTTCCCAATTATTCTAGTCTTAACCTTCCTCTTTTTGTCCATCCACAACCATTACCAAAAGGTGGCTAAACAACTACGACTCTACGAAGGAATTGAAAAGCGCACTTATGATGGTAACCTTGTCCTTGTCCTAGTAGGAAATGTTACTCGAGTAAGTGTCGGAGCCATTAACTACGCTCAAAGTATCGGTGATGAAGTGTTGGCCATGCACATTTCTACTAAAGAAACTGCCGAAAAAGACCAAGAAATTCTTCAGGAATTTGCCGATTACTTCCCAAGTATCACTCTGAAGAATATCAACACCAGCTACCGCGACATCATCACCCCTAGCGTCAAGTATGTCAAACGAATCGCCCAAGAAGCTAAGCAAAAAAACTACACCGTTACAGTCCTTGTACCGCAGTTTATACCTAACAAGCCTTGGCAAAATATCCTGCACAATCAAATGAGCCTCAAACTAAAATACGCTCTCAGATGGCACGAAGACGTCGTTGTCGCTAGCTACTCTTATCACTTAAAAGAATAAACAAAAACTCAAAATCAGTAACTTATATCTGGTTTTGAGTTTTTTGCATGTGACCTTTTAAATGAGCATTCCATGAATTCCATCTGAAATGACCGATTTCGTGGACAATGCACCCTTTAAGATAAAAACAAAAGCCAGTAGACTCGAGTTCCTACTGACTTCTTTGCTGAATTTGTTTGGATTATGCAGCCAAAACTTTGCGTCCTTTACGACGACGAGCTGCCAATACGCGACGACCGTTTTTAGTTGACATACGGTTACGGAATCCGTGTTTGCGCGCACGACGAATTTTACTTGGTTGATAAGTACGTTTCACGATGAATACCTCCTCATAGATTTTGTATTCGTTTAGCCGGCTATAAAGTGATCAGTTACTAAACATACTTTACTATTCTATCTGATTCTGATACTTTTGTCAATAGCTCTAGGCAAATGTTTCCAGCTTTTTCTAATGTAAGCCCTATCTACGATACTGTTTCAAGAAACGAGTCATCTTTTCTTGAATTTGTGCTAATTCATCCACACGAGGAAGGTAAACGATACGGAAATGGTCTGGTTCTTGCCAGTTGAAACCGCGACCATGAACCAAGAGAACCTTCTCTTGCTTCAAGAAATCAAGAACAAACTGTTCATCATCATCGATGCGGTACATATTGCGGTCAATTTTAGGGAAGATATAAAGTCCGGCTTTGGGTTTAACAGCAGATAAACCAGGTATATCTTGGATGGCATTGTAAATGAAGTTTCTTTGCTCGTAGATCCGTCCACCAGGAAGGAGCAATTCGTCCACCGACTGGTGCCCACCTAGCGAGGTTTGCACGACTTGCTGGGCCAAAACGTTAGAGCAAAGGCGCATGTTAGACAGCATATTAAGACCTTCAATATAGCCCTTGACATGTGTCTTAGGTCCAGATAAGACCATCCATCCTATACGGAAACCAGCGATACGGTGAGATTTTGAAAGACCATTCATGCTGACACAGAAGACATCTGGAGCCAGACTAGCTACTGAGACATGCTCATGACCGTCCATGACCATACGGTCGTAAATTTCATCCGCAAAGATGATCAAGTCGTTTTGACGTGCAATCTCGATAATCTCCAACAAGAGTTCCTTGGGATAGAGAGCTCCTGTCGGATTATTTGGATTGATGAGAATAATAGCCTTGGTATTTGAAGTGATTTTTGACTTGATATCGTCAATATCAGGGTACCATTCTGCAGCTTCATCACAGATATAGTGGACGGCATTTCCTCCAGCTAGGCTGACAGCCGCTGTCCAGAGAGGATAGTCTGGCATAGGTACCAAGACCTCATCTCCATTGTCCAAAAGCCCCTGCATGGACATGACAATCAGCTCACTGACACCATTTCCAAGGTAAATATCATCAATATCCACATTTGGGAATTTCTTCAGTTGGCAATACTGCATGATAGCCTTACGGGCTGAGAAAATCCCTTTAGAATCAGAGTAACCTTCGCTATCACGCGCATTCATAATCAAATCATGAATGACTTCATCTGGCGCTGTAAAGCCAAATTCTGCTGGATTCCCTGTATTCAGGCGTAAAATCTTTTCTCCATTTGCTCGCATACGCATGGCTTCTTCTAAAACAGGACCACGGATATCATAAGCAACATGCTCTAGCTTGCTAGATTTGTTAAATTCTTTCATCTTTTTTCCTCAATTCGTCAGGATAGTAACATTATACCACTAGAAAGTCGCTGCGACAAGCTTCCATAAACAAGGAAGTAAAAGAAAAAATGGACAATGGGAATTCTCACCAATTCTCTTTTCTTTTATTTCTATATACGCACTAAGTCTATGACCAACAATATGGTTTAAAATATGATTTTTACTTTACTTCTTTAGTGAAAAGGGTTACAATAAAAGTAAGAAAATTTCAGGAGGTTTCATTATGGCACAACGTTACCAAAATGTTATGGTCGCAATTGATGGTTCTAAAGAAGCGGACTTGGCTTTCGTCAAAGGTGTTTACACTGCTCTACGCAATGAATCCAAGCTCACCATTGTCCATGTTATTGACACACGCGCTCTTCAAAGCGTATCTACCTTTGATGCTGAAGTTTACGAAGAACTCCAAGCCGACGCTGAAAGTATGATGAAAGAGTATGAAAAGCGTGCAAAAGATGCTGGTTTAACGGATATCCACATCGTCATCGAAATGGGAAATCCCAAAACTCTCCTCGCTCGGACGATTCCGGACGCAGAAAATGTTGACTTGATTTTAGTTGGTGCTACAGGTCTCAATGCCTTTGAACGCCTCTTAGTCGGTTCTTCATCTGAATATATTCTCCGCCATGCAAAAGTCGATTTGCTGGTCGTAAGAGAAAGTGAAAAAACATTATAATTATTAAAAAAGGAGCCTAGAGCTCCTTTTTGTTACTTATTATTTCTATTTCTTTCTTTATGTCGCTCATAAGCCTTAAGCTGACGTTGTAGCTCCTGTTTAATGGCAGGTTCTGGAGCATATTTTTCTTCCCAGTCATCTGGTTTTAAAATCTTGTGTGTAACTGGGTCAAAATGAGCTTTCCCATCAGGGAAGACCTTCCCCATATTCGCTTCATGAACAATATCAAAAATACGTTCTGGATCTACTCCCATCAAAACAAAACTACCGTATGTAAAATACAGTGTGTCAATCAAAGCATCCACTTGACCGACCAGATTTTGCTTCGCAGGCGTCTTTTTCGCCACTTTCTCTGCCGCCTTATCAAGTGCCTCATGCATGCTTGCAAGGGAGTTTTGGAATTCTTCCTCTGAAGAACTTGCTGCGCGGACAAACTCTACTAATTCTTCAATTTTAAAGTCTGCGCGGTAGGTTGCACCTTCAACATCCCATGCCTGTGGCTCTTCCTGAGTTCGTTCATCCATCATGTGGTGGAAGGTCTTGACTTTATTAAAGTGGTAGTCCCGACTGACAAACACTTTTTCTGAAGCTAAAACGCCAAAGTGCTCAAGCGCCTTGTGGATGCCATCTTGTTGATTACTTGCCGTAATGTGTTTAGCAACCTCTTTGGCACTGCTACTGCCATTTCCCATAGCGACTGACATACCGACACCTGCTAACATTTCCAGATCGTTGTCTGAATCGCCAAAGGCCATGACTTGGTTGAGAGCAAAGCCATATTCTTTCCCGACCCGACAAATGCCTTCTAGTTTGGAATTTCCTTGGTTAATGATATCTGCGGCAAAAGGATTGCTTCGAGTCAGTTTCAAGTCTTCAAAATCGGCTGCTGCCTTCTCAGATTCCTCTGGCGTCATCAGCATCAAAACTTGATAAATGGGTTGATTAATCAAGTTAAGCAAGTCGTCTTCTTTTTGAGGAACGGCCTTGCTGACCATTCGATTAAAGGAACGACTAACAGTTCTTGTCAGAACAGTTGGGATAAAACGACTAACCAGTTGCGAAAAGGATCCGAGACCAAATGACATAATTTTCGAACCAACAACGGCATGCTCGGTTCCAAGAGCGATTTCTTTACGCTCCTTTTTAGCATAAGCAATCAGTTGACGCAGGCTTGACTTAGCAATCGGACTTGCAAAGAGTACCTTTTCTTTATTAAAAATGTATTGACCATTGTAGGTCACCGCAAAGTCTAGGTCCAAGTCTTCCATCAATTCCTTGACAAAAAACGGCCCTCGTCCTGTCGCTACCCCGACAAGTACTCCTTGCTCTTTGACAATCTTAATCGCGTCCTTAGTGGATTTCAAAACACTCTTGCGATCGTTGACTAGCGTTCCATCGATATCAAAAAAAACAGCCTTGACTTCCATCCTATCCCATTCTCCCCTTTTGTGTTACAATGATTATACCACATTTCAGAAAGAGTGAGTAAATCATGCCTAAGAAAATCCTTGTTTTGCATACAGGTGGGACCATTTCCATGCAAGCAGACGCCACTGGTGCCGTTGTAACTAGTCAGGACAATCCCATGAACCATGTTTCCAATCCGCTTGAAGGGATTGAGGTTCATGCCCTAGACTTTTTTAATCTGCCAAGCCCTCATATCAAACCCAAGCATATGCTTGCACTCTATCATAAAATCAAAGAGGAAGCTGATAACTACGATGGTGTTGTCATCACACACGGTACAGATACCTTAGAAGAAACAGCTTACTTCCTTGATACCATGAAAATCCCGCCCATCCCCATCGTTCTAACAGGGGCCATGCGTAGTTCAAACGAACTTGGTAGCGATGGTGTTTATAACTATCTGAGCGCTTTGCGAGTTGCCAGCGATGACAAAGCAGCCGACAAGGGTGTACTGGTCGTCATGAACGACGAGATCCACGCAGCCAAGTATGTTACCAAAACTCATACGACCAACGTCAGCACCTTTCAAACCCCAACACATGGACCACTTGGCCTCATCATGAAGCAAGAAATCCTCTACTTTAAAACGGCTGAACCTCGTGTCCGGTTTGATCTCGAGCATATTCAAGGTCTAGTTCCCATCATCTCATCCTATGCCGGTATGACAGACGAGCTGATTGATATGTTAGACTTGGAACAGCTGGATGGCTTAGTCATTCAGGCTTTTGGAGCAGGCAATGTTCCCAAAGAAACAGCTCAAAAGTTGGAAAATCTCCTCCAAAAAGGGATTCCAGTCGCCTTGGTCTCACGATGTTTTAATGGTATTGCTGAACCTGTCTACGCCTACCAAGGTGGAGGGGTGCAGTTGCAACGAGCTGGTGTTTTCTTTGTCAAAGAACTCAACGCTCAAAAAGCGCGCCTCAAATTATTAATTGCCCTTAATGCTGGATTAAAAGGGAAGGCTTTGAAAGACTATATGGAAGGATAAAACTCTTCTCTAGAACGCAAAATCAGGAAATCCTCGCGATTCCCTGATTTTTTCTATTTACGTTTTCGTGTTGAACGACGTTCTGTCAAACCATGAGGTAGGAGAACTTCACGTTCTTCCAACTCTTCCTTATGCATAATCTTAGTCAACATACGCATGCTGATAGCACCTAAGTCATAAAGAGGTTGGGCAATAGTCGTCAAGTTTGGACGAGTGAATCGTGCAATTTGAGAGTCATCTGTCGTGATGATTTCAAACTCTTCTGGCACAGATACACCATGGTCAGCCAAACCATTCAACACACCCGCTGCCAATTCATCACCTGTTACAACTGCGGCTGTAGCTTGTGATGAAATCAAGCGTTCTGCCAAGACATAGCCATCGTCATAGCTGTATTTTGATTCAAAGACCAAACCCTCGCTATAAGAATGTCCAGCTTTTTTCAAGGCTTCCTTGTAACCGATCAAACGAACCTTGCCATTGATATCATCGACGAGTGGTCCACTCACAAAAGCAATTTTCTCATTTTCTTTGAGAAGATAGCTCACAGCATCAATCGTTGCTTGTTTGTAGTCGATATTCACACTTGGAAGTTGGTGTTCGACATCCACAGTACCAGCAAGAACAACCGGTGTCCGTGAACGAGAAAACTCTGAACGAATCTTTTCAGTCAAGTGATAGCCCATAAAGATAATCCCATCGACTTGTTTTGAAAAGAGAGTGTTAACCACTGAAACTTCCTTTTCATCATCCTCATCACTATTTGCTAGGACAATGTTATACTTGTACATTTCAGCAATGTCGTCAATTCCCTTAGCAAGCGTTGAGAAATAACCATTGGTAATGTTCGGAATCACAACTCCGACTGTCGTTGTTTTCTTGCTAGCTAAACCACGGGCTACCGCATTTGGACGATAGTCCAAGCGATCAATCACTTCTAGGACTTTTTTTCGAGTGTTCTCTTTAACATTCTTGTTGCCATTAACGACACGGCTAACTGTTGCCATCGAAACTCCTGCTTCACGGGCGACATCATAAATCGTTACTGTATCATCTGTGTTCATTCCGTTTCCTTTCTATAATGAAAATTTCGCTTTCACGCATCTACTTACTCCATTTTATCACTTATTGTAAACACTTTCAAGTATTTTTAGGAGAAACTTTGAAAAAATTTCATTCTTCATTCTCATTTTGAAAAGGCGAGTACGATTTCTTGATTTTTGAGATATTTTGCTGTATGATAAAGAAAAATAAAAGGGGGAGGAAAACATGGCTTTTACAAATACACAGAGACGATCCGCTAGTTTTGGTGTCGTGACCAGCCTGCCTGATGATGTCATTGACTCTTTATGGTATATTATTGATCATTTCCTGAAAAATGTCTTTGAATTAGAAGAAGAACTTGAGTTTCAACTGCTCAACAATAAGGGGACCATCACCTTCCATTTTTCTAGCCAGCACCTTCCGACTAGCATCGATTTTGATTTCAATCATCCTTTTGATCCGCTTTACCCGCCTAGGGTCCTTGTTTTAGACCTGGACGGCAGAGAAACCATCCTCCTTCCAGAAGAAAATGACCTATTTTAAAAAACTCTAGCTTCTCGGCGCAAACTGCTGAGGAACTAGAGTTTTCTTTTTCTAATAAATGGATCGACTGACAACTAGACCGTTTGGTTTTGTATACTCTAAGTCAAGGTAATCCTGATAAGTCCCTGGCACAATGAAACCTTGGGGACTCAATATATCAGTCCCAGCTTTTCCCACGATAGAGTCTGCCAGCAAGACACAGTTGGTACTGAGAACAAAGTAGGTCTTAAACTCGGATGAGCTGAATTTATAGAGGGTCGCATCTGCTTCCTCTTTCAGTTGGTAGGAGTAGGTATGCTTTACCTCGCCCTCTCTTCTTTTCATCAATTGAGAGCTCGGCTCCCAAGGAATTAACAAATCTTCTATTTCTTCTAAACGAGCTTGGATAGCAGCTTTCTGTTGGTCCGTCAAACTCAGACCGTAAGCAAACAAGGTCTTCTGACTTTCCCTCTTGCAGAGTTCGATGTATTTTTCCCGATTGGCCTTAAACAAAACACCGTCTCCAACCATGCCGAATAAACGCTCTGAGTGAGGATCATACGAGCCATAGGAAATAACCTTCCCTTGGTAACAAATATCCACATGTCCCATAGCGAGGAAGAAGGAGGTTTCTGAGGTATGGATAAAAATTTCCAGATCAACCGTCTGGTCGTTTTTTCTTTCTGAATGAACTTCCCCTTCTTGACTTTCATGACTTAACAGCCACTCATTCAATTTGCGCAAGGTACTGATAGGGATCAAAGCCGTCACAAAGATCGGCAGAGTCATTCGCATACGCCGCTTCAGCTTGGGATTGTTTTCTATCTTTTCAAAAAAGAAACCGTCCCGAAGGCTACTAGCCCCTAACATGAGCAAGTAAAACCCAAGCAAGAGCAATTCAAAATTCGCTGCATCGTGAAAAGGAGAGATGCTATAAAGCCCGAATCCTATCATCCATACAGCATCAAAGAGATGATGGAGCCGAGGATGAATAGAATTTTTTCGATAGAGAGACCAGGTCACAAGACTAATGCCACCCGTAAACAGCTGGTAGCTCGCAATGATAAAAACCAGGAGATAGAGGGCAAGGTCTTGCAAGATGATAGAGTCAAACACCAGAGCCGCAACCACCAGCTTAGCCAAGGTTACAAAGATGTTTTCCCGACGTTTTTTATCTTGAAACCAGCGAGTCAACAAGTGCCAAACTGCTGACAAGGAAAAGTAGCCCATCAGCAACTGATACCCCATTCGCGGAATAACTTGTCCAAAACGAATCAAGAGAAGCCCTAAAACAATAGCAAGTAGTCCCTCCCCGATACTCTTCCACTTGCTATAGGTCTCAGAAAGCTTAGGCATTTCCTTGCTCCAACTGGTCAACCAAGTAACGAATTGGTTGTTTTAAGATTGGATGGATAAAATGGGGGGCTATTTCCGCTAATGGCTCAAGGACAAAGAGGCGTTCTGCTATATAAGGATGAGGTAAGATGAGGTCGTCTGTATAGATGACTTGGTCCTCCACAAAGAGTAAGTCCAAATCAATCAAGCGAGGCCCCCAATGCACTTCTCTCACCCGTCCCATTTCTGACTCAATGGCGAATAATGTTTCTAACAAGACTGGTGCTGGTAGCCAGGTTTCTACTTCAATCACCTGATTGGCAAAGCTATCCTGCTCCACACCACCCCAAGGCTCCGTCGTCAAGACACTGGACTCTTTGAGAATATGGATGCCACGAGCTCGCAGGTTGTCAATGGCTTGCTCCAAGTTTGCTTGCTTATCTCCCATATTACTTCCCAGAGCGATAAAGGCCCGTTGTTTGCGACGGCGAATGGTCACCGAGCAGGTATCCAATGGTAAATGCACTGGAGCCCAAGGTTTTTTGAGTTCCAACTCAATCTCTTGGACAAGAGGATAGGTCTCAAAGGTACGTTCAACTAGTTTGTAGGCTACCGTTTCAATCAAATCCTCAGTGCTTTCCTGAAACCAGGTCGTCCACTGCTGACACAATTCTCCGTAATGGACAGAAGCTGTCAAATCCAATTCTGTCGCCGCCTTGGTCATATCATAAGATAAGCTTGCGGAAATAACAAACTTCTGCCCTAATTCCTTCTCACTAGGGAAAAGACCATGATAGGCAAAAATTTCCAAATCTTTAATCTGCAGTTGATCCATAACTTGTCCTTTCTAGAAAAATCCGCATGAAGCGGATTCTTTTTATACTCAATGAAAATCAAAGTGCAAACTGGGAAGCTAGCCACAGGCTGTACTGGAGTACGGCAAGGTGAAGCTGACGTGGTTTGAATTTGATTTTCGAAGGGTATTATAGTCCCATTAAACGATAAGCCTGATCTCTTAGGTCCTTATCTGTTTCAAATAGACCACGAGCGACTGTTGTCAAAGTCGCAGTACCTGGTTTTCTGACACCACGCATGCTCATACACATATGTTCGGCCTCAATGACAACAAAGGCTCCCTTAGCCCCCAGATAGTCCATCAAGGCATCGGCCACTTCGATATTCAACCGTTCTTGAATCTGTGGTTTTTTAGAATAAACTTCAACCGTACGGGCTAGCTTGGACAAACCTGCCACACGACCATTTGGAATGTAGGCAATGTGCGCCCTACCATAAAATGGCAAGAAGTGGTGTTCACACATGGTGTGGAAAAAAATATCCTTTTCCACTACCATATTATCGTCGATAATCTCAAAGGATTTTGACAAATGTTCCTCAGCAGTTTGGCCAAGACCTGAAAAAATCTCTTGGTACATACGGGCTACACGAGCAGGTGTTTCCTGCAAGCCCTCGCGGTTAGCGTCCTCACCAACAGCCTCAATAATCATTTTTATAGCCGTTTCAATCTTTTGTGTATCCATTCTCGTTCTTCCTCTCCATCAGATAGGCTCTCACTTGGCTCAAGAAATACAAGGAACCTGTGACAATCCTAACTGTTTGTTTCTCTTCTTTTTTATCTGTCAATTTCTGCTCTAGAAAATCCTGCCAACTTTGGTAGTTGAGATTTCTAGACTTGGCTATCTCTTTCAGCACGCTTTCATCCGTCGCCCGACTATCATCAAAATAAGTCAGAGTCAGTTGACTATCCGGCACCGTCTCTAGCAAATCCAACATATCCTCCAAAGCCTTGGTTTTGATACAAGTAAAGAGGATTTCCTTATGATAATCCGCAAAGCGTTCTTGTAAAGTAGTTAGCAAAGCCTTGATAGCGTGGGGATTATGAGCCCCATCCAAAATCATCATAGGTTCGCTAGACAGAACCTCCAAACGCCCTGTCCATCTGGTCTCTTTCAATGCTTGAGCAAGCAAGTCATTGCTAGCTAATTCTTGCCCAATCTCTTGGCAATAAATGTCTAGAAGAGCAAGTGCCATCCCTGCATTCTCGATCTGATGCAAACCAAGCAGACCTGTTTGAAAGCGACCTTGTCTGACAGGACTTGTATAGTCAAAGACCTCGCCTGTCACCACACTTTCTTGATGACCAACCTGATAATCTGTCCCATAGGCAATTCTCGGCGCATCTTTCCCTTCCGCAATGCGGTCAATAACAGCCAAGGCTTCTGGAGCAATGCGACCTGTCACCAAAGGAATGCCTTGTTTGATAATACCAGCTTTCTGTTCTGCTATGACCTCTACAGTATCACCAAGCAGGGCTACATGGTCCAAGCCAATAGTCGTAATTCCTGTCAGAATGGGCTGACAGACATTGGTGCTATCCAGAAGGCCACCCATGCCGACTTCCATGATAGCCACATCTACTAGCTCTGAGGCAAAGTAATCATAAGCTAAAGCTGTGATAATCTCAAACTCAGTTGTTCCCTGCAAATTGTCAGCAGATTCTCCCTCAAGCAAAGACTGATAGTCTGCCATGAGGGCTTCTAGCCTAGCCTCGGGAATGGATTCCCCATTAATGCTAATCTGATCCGTATAATGAATGAGATAGGGCGAGCTGAACACCCCAACTCTCAGTCCTAGCTTTTCCAGCATCTTTTTCAAAAAAGCAATGGTAGACCCCTTGCCGTTGGTCCCTCCGATATGGATGACCTTGAGTTTGAGATGGGGATTGCCTCGCAGAGCTAGGAGTTCTACCATGCGTTCCAAGCCAAAATGCGGTTGGTCCGTCCGGTAGTGGGCAATCCATTGATTGTTTTGAATTTCGTTCATCTTATTTATATTGTTTTAAATCTAGATTTTCTGCATCATCTGCCAATCGAATAGCTGACGCAATTTCAACCGCCATCCTGTGACTGGCTACATCGTGCACGCGCACCACTTCCACACCCTGTCTCGCAGCGATACTGGTTACATGAGCCGAAGCTGTGTCCCGATTGCGGAAACCGACTTCCGTTTCAGGATTGACTTCAAAGCCATTTTCCTCCAGGATATTAATGACAAACCGCTTACGCGAAACTCCAAGAAAGATCGGATATCCTTGCTGGTGTAATTTATCAAGGTCCCGTAGAAGGAGTAGATTTTCCTTCTTGGTGAGACCAAAGCCAATCCCTGGATCCAGCA
This sequence comes from Streptococcus sp. SR1, assembly GCF_000526075.1. Taxonomy (NCBI): domain Bacteria; kingdom Bacillati; phylum Bacillota; class Bacilli; order Lactobacillales; family Streptococcaceae; genus Streptococcus; species Streptococcus sp. SR1. The sequence goes on along the minus strand of NZ_JATR01000023.1, from coordinate 59,688 downwards.
AAATGTTTTCTCTTGCAATTCCAGCTTCCTCCGCTCTCGCTAGAGCACGTTCAAAGAAAGCCTCCATCAAGTCTTCGATTGGCACTTTTTCAAAGTCAGCTAACTCTTCTTCTGTAAAAGCTTGCCCAAAACCAAAATGAGGAAATATGAGTGAACTAGGGTGCTGAGGTCGAGCCATAACTGGATTAAACATGATAACCACTTTTGCTCCAGCCTTAGCAACCACATCCGCCATTTTTTCATCACCCATAAGACCCGTGATGTCATTTACCAGATTGGCACCAGCAGCCAAAGCAGCCTCTGCCACCTGACTTTTCCATGTATCGATAGAAATGAGGACATCACTTTCCTCACGGATAGCTTTAATCACTGGAACAACACGCTGGATTTCCTCTTCTATCTCAACATAGCTACTGCCCGGCCGAGTCGATTCTCCACCGATATCGAGCATGCACGCTCCTTCTGCTATCAATTTACGGGCTTGCTGGAGCGCCTGCTCAAGAGCAAAAAACTGCCCACCATCCGAAAAGGAATCTGGGGTTACATTGATAATGCCGCAAATGGCTGTTTTTACGTGGTTGACTTTATTGGACATAACGGTCACTTCCTTAAGGTTCTTTACCATATTATCTCTCTATTTTACCATAAAAAGAAAAAGATGGACACGCTAGTATTCATCTTTTCCAAGTAGGTCAATGGTTTAGAATGATAGACCTAGATTTCTACTAATCAATACCAATAAGGCCAACAAACAAAATGCAATACCATTGAGAATCATATGAAGCAAAATGGACATCTCCAAGCGCTCAGTCTTATAGGCTGTCCAAGTCAAAACCGTTGACATTCCTCCATAAATAATCACAGAAGGTAAATTGGTTGGCATATGGAGTAAGGCAAAGACGATTGCACCAACAACAAAGCCAAGTTTTTCTTTTCCACGGAAGATCTTTTTTGGAATAATTCCACGACACAAAATTTCTTCACAAATCGGCGCAATCAAGACTAGTAGGAAGAAAGTTGAAATCAAGGAACTATTCTGAACCAAACCATTCAGTATTGATTGGTTATTGGTTGTTGCCTCATTTGTTAGTCGAAGCAGGAGTGAACCCAAGAGATTTGTCGCAAAAATCACCAGATAACTCAGTACCAAGCGAGCCAAGTCTTTTGCCTTAAAAAAGGATAGATTAAAAGTAGCAAGTTGTGTTTTTCGTGCACCAATAATGAATACAATCAAAACGACTATGGATAGAGCACCTACTAAGAGCCCTGACTGTAAAATCGGAAACTGTTTGTTTGCTAAAAACAAAGCAAGTCCTATGGGAAATTGAGATAGAACAAAAGCTACCAAAAGGATGATCACCCATTTCCCTCTGTTTAAAACCTCTTGCCAAATCGTCTTATCTTTCATGATGTACCTCCTTATAATTAAAAAGGGGAGACTCCCCTTTTTCTATTATATCATTTATAGCGCCATACTGATATAGTTAAGGATAAACAAGGCATCCAAAATCCAAATCATCGCGTGCACGTCCTTTGCTTGACCTTTGACAACTTTTGTTAACGTATAAGTCAAGAAACCAACTGCAATCCCTTGTGTGATAGAGTAGCTGAATCCCATGAAGATAGATGTAAAGAAGGCAGGGACAGCTTCAGCCATATCATCCCAATGGATGTTTTTCAAACTACCAAGCATCATAATCCCAACGATAATCAAAATTGGAGCCGTCGCAGCTGATGGAACAATTGCCAAAAGTGGACTAAAGAAACTTGAAATTGCAAAACAAATCGCAACCACTAAGGCAGTTAATCCAGTACGTCCACCTGCACCAATACCAGCAGCAGACTCGACATAAGTCGTTACGTTTGAAGTACCTGCGATGGCACCAATTGAAGTACCAATCAAGTCAGAGTAAAGAGCCTTATCTAACTTATCTGATTGGTGATTTTCACCATTTGTTGCTACGATACCGACTTTTTCACCTGTACCGATCAAAGTACCAATTGTGTCAAAAATATCTGTCAACGAGAAGGCCAGAATAGCCATAAGTGTTTCCGGTAGACGAGCAGTGTCTGAGATTAAAGCACCCAATCCTTGTGAGCCAAGTGCTGCACCAAAGATTGTCTTCAAATCTTCAAAGGCTGCACCTACATGGTTATTAGAAAAATCAATGCTTGATACATCAACCAAACCAACAGCGATAGCAAGAACTGTCGTTGTTAGAATAGAAAGGATGATTCCTCCCTTGATACCCTTAATAACAAAGAAAATCGTAATCGCCAAACCTGCAATAGCCACTAAAACAGCCGGATTATTAAAGCTAACCAAGCCTGGAACTGCTGAAGAATTTGCTGTAATGGCTGCTTGCGCCTTATCAGCACCTTCACCGGCAACTGTATAATTTCCTGGATCGATAGAGAATTTCAAAAGGCCAGCATTCTTAATCCCTACATAAGCAAGAAAGACACCGATACCTGCTGAAATCGCAGAACGAAGAGCGTTTGGAATTGACTCAATGATCATTTTCCGAACATTTGTTAAGGTAATGATTAGTGAAATAATCCCACAGATAAAGACCATAGCCAAGGCCTCTTGCCATGAATAACCAAGTCCAAATACGACTGTAAAGGTAAAGAAGGCATTGAGTCCCATACCTGGTGCTTGAGCGTATGGCAGGTTCGCATAGAAGGCCATCATCAGGGTACCAGCTACTGCACCAATAATCGTTGCTAGGAAGACACCTTGAGCAGGCATCCCTGTCTGCGCAAGCATTTGTGGGTTTACAAAGAGAATGTAACTCATTGCAAAGAAAGTTGTTAAACCAGCGAGAACCTCCGTACGAACGTCTGTTCCGTTCTCTTTTAGTTTAAATAGTTTGTCCATCATAAATCTCCTTTTGTTTTTTACGAACAATATGAGTATTATATCATTTATCATTCACCTTTTCAATATGTTTGTTTGAATTATTTAACAAAATGAAATTTTTATTTTTTGTTTTGAGTCTGTTTTTCTTCTTTCTTTTTGATATAATAGTAGACATCTTATCTGGAATCTACTAGGAAGGTTTATATGACAAAAAAAATTATTGCAGTCGATTTGGACGGAACCTTGCTCAATAGCGAAAGCAAGCTCTCCGATTTTACCAAAGAGACAATCAAAAAAATTTCAGAAAAAGGGCACCATGTTATCATCACGACGGGGCGTCCGTATCGCATGGCAAAAGACTTCTACCGCGAACTAGAGCTACATACTCCTATGATTAACTTTAATGGTTCCCTTACCCATCTACCAGGACAGGCTTGGGAGCACGAAAGATGCTTAACCTTGGACAAAAAATATCTCCTAGATATGGTCAAACGTAAAGAGGATATCCAGGCCGACTTTATTGCAGGAGAATACCGTAAGAAATTTTACATTACAGCTCCGAATGAAGAAATTGCGGACCCTAAACTATTTGGCGTAGAGAACTTCCAACCAGAAAATCAATTCAAACCCGAACGAGTAACCAAGAATCCTAACTGCATTCTCTTGCAAACAAGGGTTGAGGACAAATACGCTCTAGCGGACGAGATGAATCGTTTTTATCAGCACCAACTAGCTATCAACACCTGGGGTGGGCCACTCAACATCCTCGAGTGTACTCCCAAGGGTGTAAACAAAGCCTTTGCTCTAGAGTACTTGCTCAATGTTATGAATCGTGATAAAAAAGACTTAATCGCCTTTGGTGATGAACATAATGATACGGAAATGTTGGCATTTGCAGGCAAGGGATATGCTATGAAAAACGCCAATCCTTCTCTCCTTCCATATGCAGACGAACAACTTCCTCTAACCAATGAAGAAGACGGGGTAGCTCACGCTTTACAAAATTTATTCCTATAAAAAGGAAGATTCCTATCCTGCAATCTTTCCTTTTTATTTTCATTCTATTTTCATAAAGGTCACTCATTTTCAGTATTTTTATATTAAATTTTCTATTGCTATTTTCATATATTTTTTGAATTTATTTATATATTAACATTTTGTAAGCCTATTTTCATTGAAAACTTTTACAATTTTCGAAAAAGTAGTTGATTTTTATATGAAAACGATTTATACTAGGTACGTCTGAGGTTTTTTAGGAAACCTATAAGTCAAACATTTTAAAAGGAGGAATGACAATAATGAGTATCGGAATCATTATTGCGAGCCACGGCGAATTTGCTGCGGGTATTCATCAGTCAGGATCTATGATCTTTGGTGAACAAGAAAAGGTTCAAGTTGTAACCTTTATGCCAAATGAAGGTCCAGATGACCTTTACGCTAAATTCAACAATGCTGTGGCTGCATTTGACGCAGAAGATGAGGTTCTAGTATTGGCTGACCTTTGGAGTGGATCTCCATTCAACCAAGCTAGCCGCGTGATGGGAGAAAATCCTGAGCGTAAGTTTGCCATCATCACAGGGCTTAACTTGCCGATGTTGATCCAAGCCTACACTGAGCGCCTTATGGACGCTACTGCAGGTGTGGATAAAGTCGCTGCGAATATCATTAAAGAAGCCAAAGATGGCATCAAAGCTCTTCCAGAAGAGCTTAACCCAGTTGAGGAAGGGGCTAGTGCTGCGGCTGCTCCAGTTGCCCAAGCTGCTATTCCAGAAGGAACTGTTATCGGGGACGGTAAATTGAAAATCAATCTTGCCCGTCTTGACACACGTCTTCTTCACGGACAAGTCGCAACTGCTTGGACACCAGATTCAAAAGCAGACCGTATCATCGTTGCTTCAGATAACGTTGCAAACGACGAATTGCGTAAAGAATTGATCAAGCAAGCAGCTCCTAACGGAGTAAAAGCCAACGTTGTCCCAATCAAAAAATTGATTGAGGTTGCAAAAGATCCTCGTTTTGGTAACACACATGCTCTTATCTTGTTTGAAACACCTCAAGATGCCCTTCGTGCCATCGAAGGTGGCGTACCAATCAAGACCCTTAATGTTGGTTCTATGGCCCACTCAACAGGTAAAACAATGATCAATAACGTCTTGTCTATGGACAAAGATGATGTTGCAACATTTGAAAAAATGCGTGACCTCGGTGTTGAATTTGATGTACGTAAAGTACCAAACGACACGAAAAAAGATTTGTTTGACTTGATTAAGAAAGCAAACGTCCAATAATTTTAATCTGTTTTATCATTTTTGAAAACAGGATTAAGTACTTTATTAAAACTAAATAGAAAAGGAATAAAACCATGTCAGATATTTCAATCATTTCTGCTATCTTGGTTGTAGTTGTTGCCTTCCTTGCAGGTCTTGAAGGTATCCTCGACCAATTCCAATTCCATCAACCAATCGTCGCATGTACCCTTATCGGACTTGTAACAGGTAACCTCGAAGCAGGTGTTATGCTTGGTGGATCTCTTCAAATGATCGCCCTTGGTTGGGCTAACATCGGAGCTGCTGTAGCTCCTGACGCTGCTCTTGCATCTGTTGCCGCAGCGATCATCTTGATCAAAGGTGGTAACTTTACTACCGAAGGTATCGCCGTCGCAACAGCCACAGCTATCCCTCTTGCCGTAGCTGGACTTTTCTTGACAATGATTGTTCGTACAATCTCAGTTGCCTTGGTTCACTCAGCTGACGCAGCTGCAAAAGAAGGAAACATTGCGGCTGTTGAACGCGCTCACTACTTTGCCCTTGTTCTTCAAGGTCTTCGTATCGCTATCCCTGCAGCCTTCCTTATCGCTATCCCTGCTTCTGCTGTTCAAGACGCTCTTGGCCTAATGCCAGAATGGTTGAATGGTGGTATGGCTGTCGGTGGTGCTATGGTCGTTGCCGTTGGTTACGCTATGGTTATCAACATGATGGCAACTCGTGAAGTATGGCCATTCTTCGCTATCGGTTTTGCTCTTGCAGCAATCTCTCAATTGACTTTGATTGCCCTTGGTGTCATCGGTGTTGCCCTTGCCTTCATCTACCTTAACCTTTCAAAACAAGGTGGTAACGGTGGCGGCGGAGCTGCGACTTCTAACGACCCAATCGGTGATATCCTAGAAGACTACTAGAAAGGGGAACAATCATGGCTGAAAAAATTCAATTATCAAAATCAGATCGTCAAAAAGTTTGGTGGCGTTCACAATTCCTTCAAGGTTCTTGGAACTACGAGCGTATGCAAAACTTGGGTTGGGCTTACTCATTGATCCCAGCTATCAAAAAATTGTACACTAAAAAAGAAGACCAAGCGGCTGCTCTTGAGCGTCACCTTGAGTTCTTCAACACTCACCCATACGTAGCTGCTCCAATCATGGGGGTTACTCTTGCACTTGAAGAAGAGCGCGCTAACGGTGTTGAGATCGATGACGCGGCTATCCAAGGGGTTAAGATCGGTATGATGGGACCTCTTGCTGGTATCGGTGACCCAGTATTCTGGTTTACAGTTCGTCCTATCCTTGGAGCTCTTGGTGCATCACTTGCTGCATCTGGTAACCTTGTTGGTCCACTTCTCTTCTTCTTCGGATGGAATGCTATCCGTATGGCCTTCCTATGGTACACACAAGAGTTCGGTTACAAAGCTGGATCTGAGATCACTAAAGACATGTCTGGTGGTATCTTGAAAGACATCACTAAAGGTGCTTCTATCCTTGGTATGTTCATCCTTGCCGTTCTTGTACAACGTTGGGTATCCATCAACTTCACTATCAACCTTCCAGGCAAACAATTGTCAGAAGGTGCCTACATCAACTTCCCAGAAGGTCCTGTTACAGGAGCTGAGTTGAAGGGCATTCTTGGTCAAGCGCTTAGTGGTATGAGCCTAGATAGAGTTCAACCACAAACGCTTCAAGGTCAGTTGGACTCATTGATTCCAGGATTGATGGGACTTCTCCTTACTTTCCTTTGCATGTGGTTGCTTAAGAAAAAAGTATCTCCAATCACAATCATCCTTGCCCTCTTTGCAGTTGGTATCGCAGCTCGTTTCTTCGGTATCATGTAATCTCGGTGAGAATATATAAACAAAAAAGAATCAGGATTAAACCTGATTCTTTTTATGTATCAACTTTTTCTCCTAGTAAGATAATGAAAGCACCCAATCACCACTGCTAGTATGGCAACATAGAGTAGCTGTTTGGCTTCTAAAGGCACAAAAGCTCCCTGTAGGATAAAAGTATTGGCAAGTACACCAACAAGGGCTGCAAGGCTCAAAAACGTGAGCAAAAGCATCTTGTATCGATTAAAAGGCAAGCTGACCTTGGCAACTAGACACAGACCATTGATCAGGGCAAGGAGGAAGCAAATAAATTTGACCTGACCTGGGACAGTGATAAAGAAATTGGTCAAAAGAACACTAGCAACCAGAACGCCACCACCAATCGCCGCGTTGGTTAGGATATCTCTCATAAAGTGAGTGCTAACCTTTTCTTTATTGGACTCAAAAGTCAGGAAGAAGGATGGAATCCCAATCGTAATGGCTGAAATGATTGTAAACTGAATGGGGATAAAGGCAAATTCCAAACCAAATACCACACTCAAAATGGCAAAAACGATGGAGAAGAAGGTCTTTGTTAGAAAAAGAGAGGCTACCTTTTGGATGTTGTTAATGACCCGGCGTCCTTCCATCAAGATATCATAAAATACTGCAAAGTCATCTGTGAGAAAAACAATATTGGAGACGCTTTTTGCTGCACTGGTGGCTCCATTCATAGCAAAACTAATATCTGCTTTTTTGAGAGCCAGAACATCATTGACACCATCACCACTCATGGCGACTGTTTTCCCAGCATTCTGCAAAACGGTCACCATCTTTTCTTTCTGCTCTGGTGTCACGCGACCAAAGATATCATGCTCCAAAACCACTCTTTCAAAGTTCTCATCACTCACCTTGGTCATATCAATCGCACGGGCTTCTTCTTTAAAACCTGCCTTACGAGCAACCCCATATACAGCCACATGATTATCTCCACTGATAATCTTTACTTCCACTCCCTGAGACTCGAAATAGTCAAAGGTTTCCTTGGTATTATCCTTAATCTCATCTGACAGAACGACGTTACCTAGTAATTCCATATTGGCTGGGGTAGTAATCTGGTCCTTGCTATGAGCGAGTGTCAAGATTCGAAAACCTTGCTGTTTTAGATTTTCATAGTAGGCATCCATCGGCTGGGTAAAGCCTAAAAACTCATAGGCTCCGAAGAAATAGGTCCCACTGTCTTTTACTTGGACAAAGGAATACTTGTTTTTACTTGAAAAGGCACCGACTTCTTGAACTTCCCACTTTTTCTCACAGGTTAAGTAAGTCTTCAGAGCTCGGGAAGTTGCATTTTCATCTTCGAAATAAGCCAAATAAGAAGACAGTTTCTCTGCTACATTAGCATCCATTTCTTGGACCTTCATATTCCCCGTCGTGATGGTTCCAGTCTTATCAAAACAAAGAACATCTACTCGCGCCAAGGTCTCTACACAGTATAGCTCCTGCACTAGAACCTTCTTTTTAGCCAACTTCATGGCTGCTACCGCTAGGGAGACGCTAACCAAGAGAATCAAACCCTCTGGAATCATGCCGACCAAGGCACCTGAACTTCCCAAGACAATTTCAACATAAGACCGTCCTAGACTAAAACCTCTGACATAAAGCAGAATCGCAACTGGCACTAGCAAGATAGAGACGATTTTTAAAATCTTATCCATATAATCGCGCAGTTGAGAAGGGTATTTTTTGAATTCCTTGCTGGATTTTGCAAGTTTGTTGATATAACTATCGGGTCCGACCGCCGTCGCCGTGACCAGACACGTACCGCTGACAACATTGCTTCCGCTCATCAGCTTGTCACCAACTGTTTTAAAGACCGAATCACTCTCACCAGTCAGCAAGGACTCATCAACTTCAATATTCCCTTCAAGCACTTCTGCATCTACAGGCACCTGATCTCCCAGATTGAGATGCAGATACTCACCCAGTACGATATCTTCTGGATCAATCTCAATCGTTTGACCATCTCGATTGACTTTGTACTTACTTTTACCTAGCAAACTTAGCTTTTCTAAAGCATTTTTTGAACGCACTTCTTGGAAAATCCCAATGGCTGTATTGATAGCAATCACACCTAAAAAGAGCATATTTTCAAATCGCAAGGTTGTGGCTACCAGAACTGCCAGAGCCAAGTTCATAGCATTAAAGAAGGTAAAGATATTTGAAACGACGATTTCCTTGGTTGTTTTATAAGGTTTAATGTCACTGATGTTTCGTTGACGATCCTTGATGTCTTGGCTGCTTAAATACTTCATTTCTACTCCGATATCCTTTTGTACTACTATAATAACACATATCTTTCCCTCTGTCACTTAAAGACTTAAACTAAGAAGAACTCCCTTGGCAAGCATTATCTATCACCACTTTAAGAAGCACTAAGAAAAGGCTAGGATTCCCCTAACCTTTTTTCTTGATATTTTATTCTGCCAAGGCTCCCATTGGATCCCAAGGTGCAAGCACAATTGGTTCTGCTTCATAGGCAGCTTGTTCTTCTGCTGTCAGTAATTCCTTACGGACAACGATTTGATAGGTGTATTCATCCATCCAAGCGTCTGAGGCGACGAAGTAACCATCTGTACCGACCTTGTCTCCCCATGAGTTTTCAACCTTCCACTTGGTTGACTTACCATTTTCGTCCAAGTCCACACCTGTCAAGACCATGGCGTGGGTCATCAAGCTTTCGCTGTAGTCCAAACGTCCAGCTTTGTCTTGAGTGAGTTGAATGTCCATGCTTGATTCAAAATCATAAACATCTGTTGCAAGAATTCCAGCTTTGCGGTTGCTGAGCTGGCCGACATCTGAACCAAACCAAACAGTTTCTCCTGTTTGCATTTGGGCAATCGCCAATTCTTTCAAGCGCTCCATTGGAACGTTGATGTAGCGAACTGCACGGCTACCAACCACATTCCCCAACATCTCAACTGTGTAAGATTTACCGTAAGGCTTGTCAGCAGTTGGTGCGTTGATAACAGAAACATAATCTTCTAGAGGAAGATTGACATATTTCTTGTAAAACTCTTGTGGCGTAATTCCCTTTTCGCTTTGGTAGTTGTTATCCTTATCGCGATAAGCAAAGTCAAACTGGCGTGGTGGAAGACCCAAAGACATGGCAAGGAAGTTAAAAATTTCTTGCAAGAGTTCTTCTTTCTTGGCTTGAACAGTCGCTTGGTCAGCACCAGATGCTAGTAAATCACGCAAGATTTGAGCATCTTGCCGAAGTAATTTGTTGAGAATGGCATTTAGCTCGCGGCTACTGCTAGATGAAACAGATTCAGGATAAACTGACTTGGGAACGACACCGTATTTCTCAAAGAGGGCAACGACCATATCCCATTGACCACCATCTTGTTGTGGAGTTTGGAGTAGGAAGCTAACCTTGCGGCTCGTCAATTCTTGGTCTGCAGTCGCAATCACTTGCTCCAAGAACCAGTTTGATTTCTCATACTTGTCCCAGAAGAAGGTGTGGGCTTGTGACAGTTCAAAGTTTTCGAGCTTGTATTGAGAGATGAGTTTGTGACGGAAGGTATTAAGGGCTGCAAACATCCAGCAACGACCAGATGCTTTCTGGTTGGTCACCTTGTCCTTTGTCAAATCAAGCGAGAAAACAGGTATATTGTCTACATGGCTTTGACGACGTTCTAGGGCTGCAAAAATACCGTTGTGGCTTGCAGCATTTTCGATAGCTTGGTATTTTACATTTGCTTCATAGTTAGCAAATAAATTATCCGTAAATGATTCTTGAATCGCGTTCATAGATTCCTCCTTTTATTCTACTGTCTATTATAACTCTTTTCACAAAGGAAGCAACTGAAAACATAAAAAGGCAAGGACTTTGTCCTTCACCTTTTTCGAATATAAATCAAATTAAGCAATACTAGCAAGAAGATTTTCTAATTCCTCCTTGGTCAAGCGACGCCATTCTCCTCGTTCTAAGTTCTCATCCAAGGCTAAAGTTCCCATAGTCAAACGTTGCAGGTCCACGACTTCCTTCCCGCAGTAGGCCACCATACGCTTGACCTGATGGAATTTCCCCTCTGCTATGGTCACACGAATCTGGCTCTCACCCTTATCTGAATCCAGTGACAAAATCTCTAGTTTAGCCGGCTGGCAGGTGAAATCCTTGAGCGGAATGCCCTTGGCAAATGTGTCCACATCTTCTTGAGTCATAATTCCCTCGACGTGTGCCAGATAGGTCTTATCCACATGACGTTTTGGTGAAAGAAGAGCATGGGCAAGCTGGCCGTCATTGGTCAAAAGCAGGAGGCCATGCGTGTCAATATCCAAGCGCCCTACTGGGAAAACTTCCTTGGTCCGAGCCAAATCATCCAGCAAGTCTAGAACCGTTCTATGCTTGGGATCTTCAGTCGCTGAAATAACTCCTTGAGGCTTATTTATCATATAATAGACAAACTCCTCGTACTCTAGCACTTGACCATCAAAGCGAATCTCGTCTCTTTCTTCATCAATCTGCAGTTTAGCTGATTTTTCTTTTTTACCATTTACCGTCACGCGCCCAGCCTTGAGCAAGTTTTTGACCTCAGTTCGACTCCCTACAGCGCAAGCAACTAAAAATTTATCTAATCTCATAGAACTATTATATCATACTCAAAAGGAGGCTGGCTCAATAGCCAACCTCCTTTCCTTTTCAGAGTCGGGAAGCTAACTTCCTCTTTCCCAGAAGATAGCTAACACAATCATGGCACCGAGAACTGCTGGGATAATGGCTGTACCATTTAGGCTTGGCCCCCAAGAGCCAAAGAGTAATTGTCCTAAAAAGGCACCAATCCAACCGAGAAACATCTTCCCAAAGCATCCCATACGTTCTCCACGATTGGTGATAGCCCCTGCTAGTAGTCCAATTAAAAGACCGACAAACATGCTTCCAATCATAGCTTCTCCTTAATTTGCCCAGTCTCCATTACGAAAGAGCGGTACGCGCGTTCCATCCTCACGGATACCGTCTATATCCATTTGATTCGAACCAATCATAAAGTCCACGTGAACATCTGAACGGTTCAGTCCTGCAGCTTCAAGTTCTTCTTCGCTCATCTCTGCTCCACCAACAACGCTGGTCGCATAGGCTGCTCCGATAGCCAAGTGGTTTGAAGCATTTTCATCGAAAAGAGTGTTAAAGAAGGTAATCCCTGACTGTGAGATTGGACTTGGATCTGGTACCAAGGCACATTCACCCAAGGCACGCGCACCCGCATTTTCAAAGACAAGGTCTTTCATGACCTGATCACCCTTATCAGCAGTGATATCTACGATTTGACCATCCTTGAAGGTTACTTTAATTCCCTCAATGATATTTCCGTTGTAGCTAAGTGGTTTTGTAGAAGTAACATAGCCATCTGCGAGACGAAAATCAGGCGCTGTGAAGACTTCCTCTGTTGGCATATTTGGCAAGAATTCTTCGCCCTGTGCATTGATAGCACCAGCTGATTCCCAAACGTGGTTCTTAGGTAAGCCAAGTGTCAAATCAGTTCCTGGCGCTGTATAATGAAGGGCTGAAAATTGCTCCTTATTAAGCATATCTGCCTTGCTCTTGAGGATAGCAGCGTGTTCTTCCCAGGCCTTAACAGGATCTTCTTCGTAGACACGGCAGGTTTTGAAGATTTGGTCCCAAAGGAGATCGACTGCTTCTTCATCGCTCGCAGCATTTGGAAAGACCTTCTTAGCCCACTCAAGTCCAGCAGCGGCTGCTACAGTCCAGCTAACCTTGTTGGATTGCGTTGCGATACGCATTGGCTTCATGGCAAGTCCCATAGCTTTAGCAGAAGCTGAAAGCTTGTCAGCGTCCACTCCGTTCAAGGCACCTGGATCAGAAGAACGGACACCAAGACGGCTAGCCTTATTCTCCAAGAGATAGTTCATCTCAGCAATCTTGTATTCTGGCACATTGTCCAAACGGTCCATTGGTGCATGGAGGAATTTCTCGCGATTGATGACATCATCTGTCCACTGAACAATAACCTCATGCGCACCCAAGGCATAAGCTTCTTTCACGATCAAATGCGCCAACTCACGTTGCTCCACATCGATAGAGAGAGCCAAAGTGTGACCAGGTTGCACGTTGATTCCATTCGCAACCAACAATTTCGCATATTTTTCTAGATTTTCTTTAAAATTTGGTAAAACCATTTTGTTTTTCCTTTTCTATTTTTCTTTTAAAGCAGAAAACAATCCTGCTAAAGCAATGGCACCCGACAGAAGCACTGTCGATAGGATAATTGTTTCATCTGCCAGCTCTAGCTGATAGTTAAAAACCTTTTCAGCTGGTTTGTCTTCCGCAAAGATTCTAAGTTTCATAAAGATGTTCTCCGTTCTAATCCTTAAAACAAATCATCAAACAAACTCAACTGGTTATCCTCTGGCATATCGCCAAGAATCCCCATTTCATCCATCTTTTCAACCAAGGTCGATGACAGTCCGCCACGCTTACGCAGTTCTGTCTTAGAGAGGAACTCACCCTCTTCACGCGCACGCACCAACTGCTTAGCAACGTTCTCTCCCAGACCATCCATTGCTACAAATGGCGGAATGAGGGTATCCCCATCGATGAGGAACTCTGTTGCCTGACTACGGTAGAGATCGAGTTTGCCAAACTTGAAACCACGTTCCCACATTTCATTGACAATCTCAAGAGTTGTATAGAGGTCAATTTCCACATTAGAAGCTTCATTGTTCTTCCGTTTTTCAGCAATTTCTTGCATCTTGCGCTTGATGGCATCCAAACCCGCCCCCATGGTCTTGATATCAAAAGCCTTGGCACGGATTGAGAAATAAGCACAGTAGTAATAAATCGGATGGTGAACCTTGAAGTAGGCCACACGCAAGGCCATCATAACGTAGGCGGCCGCATGGGCCTTAGGGAACATGTACTTGATTTTCCCACAGGACTCGATATACCACTCTGGCACCTTATTGGCCTTCATAGCCTCGATGTAGCCATTTCGCTCCTCTTCGGAAATCTTTAGCCACATGCCCTTACGTACCCGTTCCATGATAGTAAAAGCCATCTTAGGTTCAAGACCAGCATGCATGAGATAAACCATGATATCGTCCCGACAACCGATAACAGTCGATAGGTCCGCAATCCCTTGCTTGATCAGATCCTGGGCGTTCCCCAGCCACACATCGGTACCGTGGGATAGACCAGACAGCTGAAGCAACTCCGCAAAAGTCGTCGGATGTGTCTCATCTACCATTCCACGTACAAAGTTGGTTCCAAACTCTGGAATTCCCAGCATCCCTGTTGGAGTTCCAATTTGCTCAGGCGTCACCCCTAAAACTTCCGTTCCAGAAAAGAGAGCCATAACGCTTTCATCATCCATGGGAATTTCATTAGGGTCAATACCAGACAAGTCCTGCAATTTCCGAATCATGGTCGGATCATCATGCCCCAGTACATCAAGTTTGAGGACATTCTCATCGATATCGTGGAAGTTAAAGTGAGTCGTCTGCCATTCAGCCGTCATGTCATCTGCTGGATACTGAACAGGCGTAAAGTCGTAGACATCCATGTAGTTAGGAATAACAACGATTCCCCCCGGGTGTTGTCCCGTTGTGCGCTTGACACCAGCAGCACCTTGGGCGAGGCGTTCCACCTCTGCATCACGATAAAACTTCCCATAGTCCCGCTCATAGCCCTTGACAAAGCCATAGGCAGTCTTGGCAGCCACCGTACCAACCGTTCCTGCACGGAAGGCATATTCTTCACCAAAGATATCACGCACATCCAAGTGGGCGCTGGGCTGATCTTCTCCTGAGAAGTTCAAGTCAATATCAGGAACCTTGTCTCCATCAAAACCAAGGAAGGTCTCGAACGGAATATCCTGCCCATTTTTGCTGAGTTTGTGACCACACTTTGGACAGTCCTTATTAGGCATATCAAATCCTGAACCGTAAGAACCATCTGTGATAAATTCACTATACTGACACTGACTACAAACATAATGAGGAGAGAGAGGATTAACCTCCGTAATCCCAATCATGGTCGCAACGAAACTGGAACCGACAGATCCACGAGAACCAACCAAGTAACCCCGTTCATTGGAACGTTGCACCAGCATCTGGGAAGCCAGATAAATCACGGCAAATCCATTCCCCAGTATGGATGTTAATTCTTTTTCAATCCGCAAATCAACAATATCTGGCAGCGGATTTCCATAAATCTCAAAAGCTTTCTTGTAGGTCAACTCAGCGACCGTTTCTTCAGCCTTATCGATGAAAGGAGTGTACAAGTCACCCTTAACAACCTCAACAGGTTCAAAGATATCTGCCAAGGCATTGGTGTTTTCAATGACTAATTTGCGTGCTAAATCTTCTCCCAAGAAAGCAAATTCATCCAACATTTCATTGGTCGTTCGAAAATGAGCTTTCGGAAGAGGAGCCGGTTGGGCATGTTCACCGTGACCAATGGTTCGGTTAATCATAGCCCCCTGTCCCAAACTACGGACGATAATTTCACGGTAAATCTCTTCTTCCGGTTCGATATAATGAACATTTCCCGTAGCCAAAACGGGCTTGCCAAGACGGTCTCCCACCTCTATCAAATTCTTGATAATAGTCTGGAGTTCCTCCATATCCTTGACCTGCTCTTTAGCAATCAAGGGTGCATAGATAGCCGGTGGCATGACCTCGATAAAGTCATAATACTTGGCCACTTCAACCGCCGCATCTACACCTTGGGAAACGACTGCGTCAAAAACTTCACCCTCCGAGCAAGCCGACCCCAAAATCAAGCCCTCCCGATGAGCATCTAGAACTGTTCTCGGAATCCGTGGTACCCCTTCAAAGTATTTGGTATTGGACAACGAAACCAGCTTAAAGATATTTTTTAGACCTACTTGATTCTTGACATAGATGGTCGCATGCTTGATCCGAGCTTTTTTATAAGAGTCTGGACTAATCAAATCAATATTCAGTCTAGCCAGATCAGTCACACCATGTTTTTCTGCTACATCCTTGATGAAGATAAAGAGCAAACGACCAGTAGCTTCCGCATCGTAGTTGGCCATGTGGTGGTGGTCCAGTGTCACACCAAAACGCTTGGTCAAAGGTCCCAAACCATGACGTTTATACTCAGGATAGAGGTTTCTAGCAAACTCGAGCGTATCAATAACTGGCTGGCTAATCTTAGGCAAACCATGACGCTCATAGTTAGCATTCATAAAGCCAACGTCAAAGGTAGCATTGTGGGCAACTAGAACCGTATCCTTGCAAAACTCTTGGAATTCTTGTAAAACTTGTTCCAGTGGTTTGGCATTTTTGACATGGTCATCTGTAATTCCAGTCAACTCGGTAGTAAAGGCTGACAAGGGATATCCAGGATTGATAAATTCATCAAATTCGGCAATAACATTTCCCTTGTACATCTTAGAAGCCGCAACTTGAATCAAGTCATTATAGATAGCTGAAAGTCCCGTCGTTTCCACGTCAAAAACCACGTAGGTCGCTTCTGACAAGTCCATCTCCACTTCGTTGTAAACGATAGGAACACGGTCTTCAACGATATTGGCTTCCATTCCATAGATCAGCTGAATTCCTGCTTTCTTAGCTGCCTTGTAGCCATGTGGAAAGGACTGAACATTCCCATGGTCCGTGATGGCAACCGCCTTGTGTCCCCACTTTGCAGCTGTCGCAATAATTTCCTCTACTTCTGGCAGAGCATCCATGGTCGACATATTAGTATGAGCATGAAACTCAACCCGGCGCTCACCTTCTGGCATCAAATCCTTCCGCTCATAGTGAACAACTTCCTGCACATCCTGCACGTTCATTGTCAAATCTCGTGTGAAGTTATTCATCTCCACATTTCCACGAACACGAAGCCAAGAATTTTTCTTAATGATGTCAAACTTCTGAGCCTCTTCTTCATTCTTAACCCATTTTTGCATTGAAAAACTTGAAGTGTAGTCCGTCATTTTAAAGTTGATCAAAACACGCCCTGTCCTGGTCACCTTATGCTCCACATCAAAAACGACCCCTTCAAAAACCAAACGATTTTCCTCAGTCGTCACATCAATCATCTGGGTAACTTCAGCCTTATCCAATTTTGGTTTTGCCGCAACCTTTTTAGCCTGAAAATCAAAGGCCGGTTTCTCTTCTACTGGAGGAGGAGCTATCTGTTCCAGTTGTTCCATAGCACGCAATGCCTCTTCATTAGCAGCCTGAACGATTTGTTCATTCTCCGTATGGAAGGCCGCTTCCTGCTCCTGTGTAAGAGCATCA
The DNA here is from genome assembly GCF_000526075.1 of Streptococcus sp. SR1. Lineage (NCBI taxonomy): Bacteria > Bacillati > Bacillota > Bacilli > Lactobacillales > Streptococcaceae > Streptococcus > Streptococcus sp. SR1. Next base: position 42,458 of record NZ_JATR01000023.1, on the reverse strand, counting down.
TTCTTTTCGATTTGGCAGACAAAAGCTGGAAAACCAAACTTTTCAAGTTGCTTTGTTAAATTAGGAAGATGATTTTTCTTAAAGTGTTCCTTATCAATCACCTCTGAACCTTCAATAAATAGCTGATTTCCCTCTGCACGAACTTGCAAATTCTGATAAAGAGACTTAAACCCTTGACTAGCACATGGACCTTCAGAAAAAGCCTCCTTATAATAGGCCTGCAAGAGTTCATTTGAAAATTCTTGAGAGAGAGCCTTGATTTCGAAAACAGCTTGATTCCCTGTCTTAGAAAATTCTTCACTAAGCCCTTTCTTTAACTCTAAAAAGATTTCAATCGGTAAAATATTAGAAAATACAAAATGAAATTCCCAAATCTTACTAATTTTATGAACCACAACACACTCAATACTTGCATTAACAAGAGCAGGATCCTGTCTCAATTGATCAGAGACTCCTATTTGATTCATTAAAATTTCAAACTTACTTGACATTCAATTTCCTCACATTATTCTTTTACTATTTTACCATAATTAAAGAAAATATATAGCCACTATCATTCCTTAAGCACTGCTAGTTTTCCTAAATTCATTCCTTAAAAACAAAAAAGAAGATTCTCAGAATCTCCTTAACACATATAAAAAAGATACCCTTAAGTATCCCCATACTCAATCGGGAAGACAGGATTCGAACCTGCGACACCTTGGTCCCAAACCAAGTACTCTACCAAGCTGAGCTACTTCCCGCGTTAAATAAAAAAATGCACCCTAGAGGAGTCGAACCTCTAACCGCCTGATTCGTAGTCAGGTACTCTATCCAGTTGAGCTAAGGGTGCTCATCATTATATGCCGAGGACCGGAATCGAACCGGTACGATCGTTACCAATCGCAGGATTTTAAGTCCTGTGCGTCTGCCAGTTCCGCCACCCCGGCCTCTCTAAGCGAACGACGGGATTCGAACCCGCGACCCCCACCTTGGCAAGGTGGTGTTCTACCACTGAACTACGTTCGCATCGACCTCTTATTCTATATAAAAAAATGCCGGCTACATGACTTGAACACGCGACCCTCTGATTACAAATCAGATGCTCTACCAACTGAGCTAAGCCGGCTACTTTCTATTATGCGGGTTAAGGGACTTGAACCCCCACGCCGTTAAGCGCCAGATCCTAAATCTGGTGCGTCTGCCAATTCCGCCAAACCCGCAAATATGACCCGTACTGGGCTCGAACCAGTGACCCATTGATTAAAAGTCAATTGCTCTACCAACTGAGCTAACGAGTCTAAAATAACTTCCGTTACCTTAAACGGTCCCGACGGGAATCGAACCCGCGATCTTCGCCGTGACAGGGCGACGTGATAACCGCTACACTACGGGACCTATATGGGAGTTAACGGGATCGAACCGCTGACCCTCTGCTTGTAAGGCAGATGCTCTCCCAGCTGAGCTAAACTCCCTCGAGCTAAGCGACTTCCATATCTCACAGGGGGCAACCCCCAACTACTTCCGGCGTTCTAGGGCTTAACTGCTGTGTTCGGCATGGGTACAGGTGTATCTCCTAGGCTATCGTCACTTAACTCTGAGTAATACCTACTCAAAATTGAATATCTATCAAATAATTAGAAAACCTCACGCTTCGTATCCTCAGTTACTTTGGATAAGTCCTCGAGCTATTAGTATTAGTCCGCTACATGTGTCGCCACACTTCCACTTCTAACCTATCTACCTGATCATCTCTCAGGGCTCTTACTGATATATAATCATGGGAAATCTCATCTTGAGGTGGGTTTCACACTTAGATGCTTTCAGCGTTTATCCCTTCCCTACATAGCTACCCAGCGATGCCTTTGGCAAGACAACTGGTACACCAGCGGTAAGTCCACTCTGGTCCTCTCGTACTAGGAGCAGATCCTCTCAAATTTCCTACGCCCGCGACGGATAGGGACCGAACTGTCTCACGACGTTCTGAACCCAGCTCGCGTGCCGCTTTAATGGGCGAACAGCCCAACCCTTGGGACCGACTACAGCCCCAGGATGCGACGAGCCGACATCGAGGTGCCAAACCTCCCCGTCGATGTGAACTCTTGGGGGAGATAAGCCTGTTATCCCCAGGGTAGCTTTTATCCGTTGAGCGATGGCCCTTCCATGCGGAACCACCGGATCACTAAGCCCGACTTTCGTCCCTGCTCGAGTTGTTGCTCTCGCAGTCAAGCTCCCTTATACCTTTACACTCTGCGAATGATTTCCAACCATTCTGAGGGAACCTTTGGGCGCCTCCGTTACCTTTTAGGAGGCGACCGCCCCAGTCAAACTGCCCGTCAGACACTGTCTCCGATAGGGATCACCTATCCGGGTTAGAGTGGCCATAACACAAGGGTAGTATCCCAACAACGTCTCCTTCGAAACTGGCGTCCCGATCTCGTAGACTCCTACCTATCCTGTACATGTGGTACAGACACTCAATATCAAACTGCAGTAAAGCTCCATGGGGTCTTTCCGTCCTGTCGCGGGTAACCTGCATCTTCACAGGTACTAAAATTTCACCGAGTCTCTCGTTGAGACAGTGCCCAAATCATTACGCCTTTCGTGCGGGTCGGAACTTACCCGACAAGGAATTTCGCTACCTTAGGACCGTTATAGTTACGGCCGCCGTTTACTGGGGCTTCAATTCATACCTTCGAGTTACCTCTAAGCACTCCTCTTAACCTTCCAGCACCGGGCAGGCGTCACCCCCTATACATCATCTTACGATTTAGCAGAGAGCTGTGTTTTTGATAAACAGTTGCTTGGGCCTATTCACTGCGGCTGACGTAAAGTCAGCACCCCTTCTCCCGAAGTTACGGGGTCATTTTGCCGAGTTCCTTAACGAGAGTTCTCTCGCTCACCTGAGGCTACTCGCCTCGACTACCTGTGTCGGTTTGCGGTACGGGTAGAGTATGTTTAACGCTAGAAGCTTTTCTTGGCAGTGTGACGTCACTAACTTCGCTACTAAACTTCGCTCCCCATCACAGCTCAATGTTATAGAATTAAGCATTTGACTCAATTCACACCTCACTGCTTAGACAGACACTTCCATTCGTCTGCTTTAGTTAGCCTACTGCGTCCCTCCATCACTACATACTCTAGTACAGGAATATCAACCTGTTGTCCATCGGATACACCTTTCGGTCTCTCCTTAGGTCCCGACTAACCCAGGGCGGACGAGCCTTCCCCTGGAAACCTTAGTCTTACGGTGGACAGGATTCTCACCTGTCTTTCGCTACTCATACCGGCATTCTCACTTCTATGCGTTCCAGCGCTCCTCACGGTACACCTTCTCCACACATAGAACGCTCTCCTACCATACCTATAAAGGTATCCACAGCTTCGGTAAATTGTTTTAGCCCCGGTACATTTTCGGCGCAGGGTCACTCGACTAGTGAGCTATTACGCACTCTTTGAATGAATAGCTGCTTCTAAGCTAACATCCTAGTTGTCTGTGCAACCCCACATCCTTTTCCACTTAACAATTATTTTGGGACCTTAGCTGGTGGTCTGGGCTGTTTCCCTTTCGACTACGGATCTTAGCACTCGCAGTCTGACTGCCGACCATAATTCTTTGGCATTCGGAGTTTATCTGAGATTGGTAATCCGGGATGGACCCCTCACCCAAACAGTGCTCTACCTCCAAGAATCTTTATGTCGACGCTAGCCCTAAAGCTATTTCGGAGAGAACCAGCTATCTCCAAGTTCGTTTGGAATTTCTCCGCTACCCACAAGTCATCCAAGCACTTTTCAACGTGCCCTGGTTCGGTCCTCCAGTGCGTCTTACCGCACCTTCAACCTGCTCATGGGTAGGTCACATGGTTTCGGGTCTACGACATGATACTAATGCGCCCTATTCAGACTCGGTTTCCCTACGGCTCCGTCTCTTCAACTTAACCTCGCATCATATCGTAACTCGCCGGTTCATTCTACAAAAGGCACGCTCTCACCCATTAACGGGCTCGAACTTGTTGTAGGCACACGGTTTCAGGTTCTATTTCACTCCCCTCCCGGGGTGCTTTTCACCTTTCCCTCACGGTACTGGTTCACTATCGGTCACTAGGGAGTATTTAGGGTTGGGAGATGGTCCTCCCAGATTCCGACGGGATTTCTCGTGTCCCGCCGTACTCAGGATACTGTTAGGTACAAAGACTATTTTAAATACGAGGCTCTTACTCTCTTTGGCTGATCTTCCCAAATCATTCTTCTATAATCTTTGAGTCCACATTGCAGTCCTACAACCCCGAAGAGTAAACTCTTCGGTTTGCCCTTCTGCCGTTTCGCTCGCCGCTACTAAGGCAATCGCTTTTGCTTTCTCTTCCTGCAGCTACTTAGATGTTTCAGTTCACTGCGTCTTCCTCCTCATATCCTTAACAGATATGGGTAACAGGTAGCACCTGTTGGGTTCCCCCATTCGGAAATCCCTGGATCATCGCTTACTTACAGCTACCCAAGGCATATCGTCGTTTGTCACGTCCTTCTTCGGCTCCTAGTGCCAAGGCATCCACCGTGCGCCCTTATTAACTTAACCTTATTTTCTGACCTTTCAGTCATAAACTCTTTTAATACTACAGCGTTTCGGTTTATTTTCTTGTTACTATTTGATATAGATATTCAATTTTCAATGTGCATTACTTGGTGATCTCTCACCAATGGAGCCTAGCGGGATCGAACCGCTGACCTCCTGCGTGCAAAGCAGGCGCTCTCCCAGCTGAGCTAAGGCCCCACAAGACCTCTCAAGACTAAACAAGACCAATGCGCAGTTCCTTATCCTTAGAAAGGAGGTGATCCAGCCGCACCTTCCGATACGGCTACCTTGTTACGACTTCACCCCAATCATCTATCCCACCTTAGGCGGCTGGCTCCTAAAAGGTTACCTCACCGACTTCGGGTGTTACAAACTCTCGTGGTGTGACGGGCGGTGTGTACAAGGCCCGGGAACGTATTCACCGCGGCGTGCTGATCCGCGATTACTAGCGATTCCGACTTCATGTAGGCGAGTTGCAGCCTACAATCCGAACTGAGACTGGCTTTAAGAGATTAGCTTGCCGTCACCGGCTTGCGACTCGTTGTACCAGCCATTGTAGCACGTGTGTAGCCCAGGTCATAAGGGGCATGATGATTTGACGTCATCCCCACCTTCCTCCGGTTTATTACCGGCAGTCTCGCTAGAGTGCCCAACTGAATGATGGCAACTAACAATAGGGGTTGCGCTCGTTGCGGGACTTAACCCAACATCTCACGACACGAGCTGACGACAACCATGCACCACCTGTCACCTCTGTCCCGAAGGAAAACTCTATCTCTAGAGCGATCAGAGGGATGTCAAGACCTGGTAAGGTTCTTCGCGTTGCTTCGAATTAAACCACATGCTCCACCGCTTGTGCGGGCCCCCGTCAATTCCTTTGAGTTTCAACCTTGCGGTCGTACTCCCCAGGCGGAGTGCTTAATGCGTTAGCTGCGGCACTAAACCCCGGAAAGGGTCTAACACCTAGCACTCATCGTTTACGGCGTGGACTACCAGGGTATCTAATCCTGTTTGCTCCCCACGCTTTCGAGCCTCAGCGTCAGTTACAAGCCAGAGAGCCGCTTTCGCCACCGGTGTTCCTCCATATATCTACGCATTTCACCGCTACACATGGAATTCCACTCTCCCCTCTTGCACTCAAGTTAAACAGTTTCCAAAGCGTACTATGGTTAAGCCACAGCCTTTAACTTCAGACTTATCTAACCGCCTGCGCTCGCTTTACGCCCAATAAATCCGGACAACGCTCGGGACCTACGTATTACCGCGGCTGCTGGCACGTAGTTAGCCGTCCCTTTCTGGTAAGATACCGTCACAGTGTGAACTTTCCACTCTCACACTCGTTCTTCTCTTACAACAGAGCTTTACGATCCGAAAACCTTCTTCACTCACGCGGCGTTGCTCGGTCAGACTTCCGTCCATTGCCGAAGATTCCCTACTGCTGCCTCCCGTAGGAGTCTGGGCCGTGTCTCAGTCCCAGTGTGGCCGATCACCCTCTCAGGTCGGCTATGTATCGTCGCCTTGGTGAGCCGTTACCCCACCAACTAGCTAATACAACGCAGGTCCATCTGGTAGTGATGCATTTGCACCTTTCAATGCATTATCATGCGATAATCCATTTTATGCGGTATTAGCTATCGTTTCCAATAGTTATCCCCCGCTACCAGGCAGGTTACCTACGCGTTACTCACCCGTTCGCAACTCATCCAAGAAGAGCAAGCTCCTCTCTTCAGCGTTCTACTTGCATGTATTAGGCACGCCGCCAGCGTTCGTCCTGAGCCAGGATCAAACTCTCATTAAAAGTTTGAGTTCTCACTCATTTCTGTCACTGACAGATTTATTGTTTTTTCATTGTTCAGTACTATAACCTTAGTTATAGTGCCCTGCACATTGGTTCGTCTTGTTCAGTTTTCAAAGGTCTTTGCCACTCAATCTCTCTCAAGCGACAACTATATTAGTATATCACAGCTGCTAACCTATGTCAACACTTTTTTAAAACTTTTTTCAAGTTTTTTTACCGCGATACACACATAGTCCGTACGGGATTCGAACCCGTGTTACCGCCGTGAAAAGGCGGTGTCTTAACCCCTTGACCAACGGACCTTGAGCTTTTCAACTCTTTCTATTATACCTACTTTTCCTACTTTGTCAAGATCTTTTTTCCTCTTTACCGAAATTCTGAAAATATAAGGGAAAAGAGCCAGTTAAACTGACTCCTTCTATTTATCTTGCCAATTAGTCGCACGTTCCTCTCCCCACCAGTAAGGGATCAATTCGGCAACCTTAATTGTTTTTCTTGTTTCGTAGTCCATCATGAACTCTGCTTCTTTATTTTTAGCATTCAATTCTAAGAGAAATTCTCTGCAAGCGCCACAGGGCATACCTGATCCTTCGCCGTAGGGAGGTTTGTCTCGAAAGGCGAGGATTTTCTTAACTTTGGTCTGTCCTGAAAATTGATATATATTGAAGAGAGCCGCTCGTTCTGCACAGAGATGAAAAACGCCACAAGTGCCCTCCATACAAAATCCTGTGAAGATCTGACCATCTTCTGCTTCTACCGCAGCAACAACATGGTTAGCATAAACAAAGTCAGAAACTTCATGGGGATTGAATAAGGTTCGTGCTTCTTCATACATCTTTTCCCATGTATCCATCGGAAGTCCTTTTTATTTGGAGATCTCTTTCAGCATATTATCGATATGCTGAATTGACTTTTCACGTCCGAGTAAGAAAATGGTGTCTGGTAATTCTGGTCCATGCATTTCACCTGATACAGCAATACGAATCGGCATGAAGAGGTTTTTCCCTTTAATACCTGTTTCTTTTTGGACTGCTTTGATTTGTGGGAAGATGTTTTCTGTCACAAATTCCTCATCTGTCATCGCTTCTAGTTTCGCTTTGAAGGCTTCTAGAACAACCGGAACGGTTTCTCCTGCCATGACCTCACGCTCAGCGTCTGTCAACTCTGGGAAATCTGAGAAGAAAAGATCTGTCAATGGAACGATTTCATCCACTGACTTCATTTGTGGTTTGTATAGTTCCACCATTTTTTCAGACTTGTCAGTCAAACGCCCTGCTTCTTCTAAGTAAGGTTTAGCCATTTCAAAGATAGTAGCAAGTTCTGCTTTCTTGATGTAGTCGTTGCTCATCCAGTCTAGTTTCTTCTGATCAAATGCAGCTGGTGACTTGCTGAGACGATTTTCATCAAAGAGTTTAATCAATTCCTCACGAGAGAAAATTTCATCTTCGCCACCTGGATTCCAACCAAGAAGGGCGATAAAGTTAAAGACTGCTTCTGGCAAATAGCCTTTTTTACGGTAGTCTTCTATAAACTGAAGGGTATTGGTGTCACGTTTAGACAATTTTTTACCCGTTTCAGAGTTGATGATCAAAGTCATGTGACCAAACTCTGGTGCTTCCCAACCAAGCGCTTCATAGACCATGAGTTGTTTTGGAGTATTAGCAATATGGTCATCACCGCGGATAACGTGAGAGATTTGCATATCGTGGTCATCGATCACAACGGCAAAATTGTATGTTGGGTAACCATCTTTCTTTTGGATAACCCAGTCACCACCGATGTTGCCACCTTCAAACTCGATATCACCTTTGACCATATCATGCCATTTGTAGATACCAGACTCGTTAACAGCCAAACGAACAGTTGGGATGATACCGGCTGCTTCACGTTCTGCGATGTAAGTTGCTTTTTCTTCTTCGCTCATACCAAGGTATTCATTGATGTAACGTGGTGTTTCGCCAGCTGCTTCTTGGCGTTCGCGTTCAGCTGCCAACTCTTCTTCTGTAACGTATGATTTGTAGGCTTTTCCTTCAGCTAGCAATTGATCGATGTATTTTTGATACAAGTCCAAACGCTCTGATTGGCGGTAGTTTTCATGAGTTTCTGGACTTTCATCCCAGTCAATCCCCAACCAGCGAAGATTTTCAAGCTGTGAACGTTCTCCATCCTCAACATGGCGTTTACGGTCAGTATCTTCGATACGGATGATAAAAGTTCCACCATGATGGCGTGCGTAAAGGTAGTTGAATAATGCTGTACGGGCATTTCCGATGTGTAGTAGTCCTGTTGGACTTGGTGCGTAACGTACGCGGATATCTTTTGACATATCTTCTCCTATAAAGTCTCTAGGCGTCTGCCTTTTTGCTCTCTATATTATATCACAAGTCTTGCCAGAGTCCAATTTCTCTTTTCGAGAAAAAGCAAAAAGAGTGGTAAAACCACCCTTTTTATATCCTATTATAGACGAGCGTTGAGTTCTTTGCTCAATTCTTCAAATCCTGGTTTACCAAGAAGGGCAAACATGTTACGTTTGTAAGCTTCAACACCTGGTTGGTCAAATGGGTTGATGGCATTCAAGTAACCTGAAAGGGCGATAGCCAATTCGAAGAAGTAGATTGTGTAACCAAGAGTGAAGGCATCTTTCTCAGGAAGAGTTACGTACATGTTTGGTACGTCACCATCTGTGTGGGCAAGAAGAACACCGTCAGTTGCTTTTTTGTTAACGAAGTCAACGTCTTTTCCCTGAAGGTAACCAAGTCCATCAAGATCTTCTTCCAAAGTAGGGATAATCACGTTCTTACGTGGTTTGTCAACACGGACAACTGTTTCAAACATGATACGAGTTCCTTCTTGGATAAATTGACCCAATGAGTGTAGGTCTGTTGAGAAATTAGCTGAAGTTGGGTAAATCCCTTTTTGGTCTTTTCCTTCTGTTCAGGCACCCCTTGTGGATGCATCTGCTGGAAATTCCCTTGCACTGACTGGCTAGTTTGATTGACTTGCCAATCAACCACTGCGTCATCTATTTTTTCTAATTTAGACCCAGAAGCCTGGACTTTTGGTCCAGGCTCTGAATCAATTTTTTAGACTTTTATTTTTCTAAATTGCTTGATTTGAAATTTTATTATGGTTAAGCAGTTTCAAAAATCTGAATGGTAGAATCTTTATCAATTACTACCGCTTGATCTGCTACAACATGGAGTGTACCAGGAAGGCTCCCCTCTTTTGAACCATCAAAAGAAATCGTGATATGTCCCAGTCCAGTTAAATTTTTTTCTACTACATTTCCTACGGAACTAATCGAATATTCCTGATTATCTACCACCAGCTTGCCACCTTCTAGTATTGAACCTAGCAGATTTTTGTTATCAATCTTAAAACAATACTCTGATAAATCTTCTGGTGCTTCTTCTCCAAATAAAATGAGCATATTGGCATCTTGAATCATATTCTGAGCTTCAGACCCTACTTGAATTACTTTAGTTTCAAAAATTTTCTTCATCTGATTTCTATTCATACTTTCTCTAATTTGTCATAAACTTAGGCTTATAGATAAGTTTAACATAATAGTTCTCTGTTTTCAGGCATCTATCAAAGGTCTACTGATAAAGACCAATACTAGCTATCCAAGCAACTAGCACCCGCGGAACACCATTGAGAAAGCGTGAATAAAGTACCGAAGGGACACCAACCTCAACTGTTTCAGCCTTGGCTTCAGATAGGCCGAGTGCTACAGGAATGAAATCACAACCGTTTTGAGTGTTGATAGCAAATAAAGCTGGCAGAGCCATTTGGGGCGGAATAGTCCCTTTTCCGATTTCGACTCCAATTAAAGTTCCAATAATCTGACTAATAACAGCTCCGGGACCTAACAAAGGAGATAGGAATGGTAAGGAACAGATAAAGCCAATTAAAACGAGTCCCCAGATGTTCCCCGCTAGGGGAACCATTAATTTTGCCAGCCAATTTCCAACACCAGATCCTTGAATAACCCCAATCAGCAAGGAAACAAAGGCCATGAAAGGAATTATTGTATTGAGCATTGTTTGGATGGCTTCACGAGCAGCCTGGTTGAAAGTTGCAACGACCTTACCAGCCCCCATCCCAATTCGTGCTACAATACTTGTTTCAGCTTTTTGCTCTGTAATTTTTTTACTAGTATCGTAAGTTGGCTTTTCAGTTACCACAGTTGTCGCTTTTTCGTCTTCATTAGCAGCAGAAATTTGATTAAGGCCAACTGCTGACACATAGATTTCCTCGGTTATATATTGAGCTAGAGGCCCACTTTTCCCTGTAGCGACAATATTTATTGTAGGGATTCCCTTTTTAGGATAAATACCACAGCGAAGAGTACCGCCACAATCCACGATTGCTAAAGCAATTTCCTCATCTGGGATAGAAGTTTTAAACCCATTAACAGCTTCCATACCGGTCAAATCAGCAATTTTATCTACAATATCTGGCTTTTCTCCGCCACCAGTAATATAGATGAATTTATGCTTAGCTTCACTAGGTGTAATGACCAAAGGTCCTCCGAAACCGCCATTTCCTTTAACAACTTTTATACTCTTATATGACATAATTTCACTCTTTCTATAAATCAAATGTTTTACTCAAGGTAACACCTTGCTGTTTTGCTACATAAGCAGTTGTAAAATCGGTTACCCAACCACCTACAAAGTTCATGACAAGCCCAACAAGCATGTAACGAATGGCTAAGTCCATTTGACTTAAACCTAAAGTTTGAATTCCTGTCGCAATTCCCATCCATACAAATAATTCCCCAGGATTGATATGTGGAAATACACCATTTGAAGTATGGCAGAACTGCATCTGAGCTGCTACAAAACTAGGTTTATAATATTCTGGTAAGAAACGTCCCATACTGATTGCCATCGGATTCCCCAGCATAAAGGCAGAAATGAAAGGTAAAATCATATACCGGCTAACAGGATTTTTGGCAGAAATCTTAGCCAGGGAATTGACCTTCTCTTCTCCCAAGAAAGCGATAAGGGTATTCATTGCAATCAATAGCATTAAGACAAGCGGTACAATATTTGTCATCCAGCTAATAAAGGTTTCTCCACCTAATTGGAAGAGTTTCATAAAACTCTCTGCAAAATTTGTAATGTGATTCATAAGGAACTCCCTTTCTTATTTTTTTTAAATAACTGTTTAATAGATAATTGTAAGTAATTCGCATAAAAGCCGAATCCCAGAAAAGAATCAGATGAACTTGTCTCTTTCTCAATACCTGCCTCATTCCAAAGATAGACTTTTCTAGCATCTTCTATGGCTGATTGCATCAACTTATTTTCTTTTCTCACAAGAGGATTATACTTGTCAAAATAATGGATGTCTTCTCCAACATAATCGTCCATATTTTGAAAACGTGCTAAGATTGTGACTCCTTGCATTTTGCTAGCTTTAAGAACCCGACCGTTTTCATCAACCGCGAACATGACAATCGTACCGGATTTGATTCTTCCGGACTTCCTGCCAATCGCTACGCGCCCCAGTTTTCGGAGCATCGTATAGGTCTTATTGAAGTCTTTGAGTTGCTGCCAGCCGAGGAACATTTGAAATATATAAGCTGCCATGACAAATACAGCGAAAATTATTAGCGAATTCATTAAAATACTCCTTTGCTCTTAGAAAATGATAGAAACTCTGTCTCTGTTTCTACAGCCCTCAATGCTTCTTTTAGAGAAGGCTCTCCTGCAATTCGAAAAATGTCGTCATACAATTCCAGCAATTCACTCTCCATTTTGCTTTCAATTTCTGAGGGAATGGCGACTAGAAAGATAAATTCAATCCAATCATCTCCTTTTTGATAAGGCTCTTCTAGCTTTCCAAACATTAAAATAGTCTTTGCATAACCCTGGTTAATTGTATGGGGGAAGGCAATTCCTCCACCAAAAATGGTTGATTGTTTTTTATCCCTATCAATTATCCGATTTCTAAAACCTTCATCAATCATCTGAAGTTTCTCTAACTCTGCAACCATATTTAGCAAGTATTGCTGATAGGTTTTTTGGGGAGTCAAACGAAGAAAACGTAAGCTGACTGTTTCTAGATTTTTTTGATGAAAAGCATTGGCCCTCTGCCATTCTTCCTGCAGCCATTGATCATCAAAAAGATGATTAACTTGAATGACTGGAGATTTAGAATCTTTATATTTTAGAGGAACTGTCGTAAAAATCGCGAAATAGTCCTGATTCAAATCCAGATTAAAATCCTCTTCAGAATACTGAGTAATGTCTACATCATTTCCAAGAATTCGTCTGAGTTGCTGAATAATCATCGCAGCAGTTCCTCTTCCTGTTGTGCAAACTACAGCTATCTGCTTGCGAGAACCATTTACAACAGAGTTTTGCTTTCTTAAAATCATTTCAAAATACAAAGCCAGATATCCGATTTCAGATAATTCCAATTCAGAACCAAAAATTGCAGATAGTTCTTCTCCAGCAATTTTCGCCATTTCAAAAGCAAAAGGATATTGAGTTTGAACCTCGCCATGGAATATATCATTAGCTTGCACATGGAAAATCAGTCGATTGATTAAGGAGCCTAGATGAGACTTGATTTCTTCAAATAATTCTTCATCATCAAAGTTAACCAACATTGTTTCTTTGACTTTCTTGACAATCCCTTGAAAAATGTTTGCAAGCTGTTCAGATTGATAAGACGGCTTGCTTAAAGTGTCAATAAAACGGATATTAAACGGAAAACACAAAAAGTCTATCTCAAACTGACTGAGGGAAATCTTATAAGTCATCTCAATATGATAGATTAATTTTTCAACCAAAGGTGTCTCTGTTAAATCATTCCTATAGTAAGGAATAGGGCAACTCAACACCCTAGATGCATGAATACGCTCCACCATAATTGAAATTGTCTTTCGAAGGAGTTCCTTTGTTTCTTTCGGGATTTTATACTCCTGGAGTAGCGTCTCCAGAAAAGAAGATGTTGCCTCGGTGAGTGTCTTTCCTTCAAAGTAAGGGGCCACTTGGTGAATATAGAGCAAGCGCAAATTCAGCTCGGACCCCAAGACCTCCAGCCCACGGTTGGGCTTTCCTGAAATAGTGATAGAGTAACTCTCTGCCAAAGATTTTACTTGTTTTAAATCCTTATTAAGGGTACTTCTACTAACACCTGCTTCCTCAGCCAAGTCGTCAATAAGAAGAGGGGAGGTTGACTCAATTAAACGTTTTAGTAAATAGGCAATTCTTTTACTGGAAGAATTGAAGTCACTCTCCCGTTTTAAACTACCAGATAAAATCCTTTCCAACTCAGTATAGTCATACACCTCTAACATTAACTGATCATCTTGTGAGATAATCTGGATACTCGGAGCCAAAACATCATTTAATTGTTGGATACTCTTTTGCAAGGTTTGCATACTAATATCCAGCTCTGAGCGCATATCTACCAAGGAATAAGTTGGCTGTGAGACCATTTTTTCTAAAATATTATACCATCGATTTACTATGGTCAACTCTCTTCCTCACCTTCATTTTTTTAACCGCGAGTTTTCCCTCCGGCAATATTTGTAGTGACTCCAGTTATATAGCTAGAACGGTCTGAAATATAGAATGCTACAAGGTCAGCTACTTCCCGTAGTTTACCACTTCGTCCCAAAGGAGTTGTTGAAGTTGAAGCATAACCAGCTCGAATATCTTCTACCGTCTTTCCACGGGTATAAGCAAGAGCTTCCTCATAAGAAAGAGTTCGAAGTCCCGTAGCTTCCATAATTCCTGGAGCAATTCCAACCACACGTACACCATGCTTACCCAGCTCTTTTGCCCATGAACGAGTGTAACTATAGACTGCTGCTTTTGTGGCAGCATAGGCACTTTGTCCTTCAGAACCTTCCAAGCCTGCTTCTGAAGCCATGTTCACAATTACACCTTTTCCATTTTTCACTAAAATACGTCCCACTGCCTGACTAACCAGATACAAACCTTTTTGATTAATCATCGTTACTTTTTCGAACGTCTCATCGTCCAATTCGTAAGGACCTTTAGGATTTTCTGCATCGATTAATAATCTAGGGATATTAATCCCTGCATTATTGACCACTGCATCAATATTGCCAAATCTTTCAACTATTTTGGCAACACCCTCTTCTACTTCAGAGCGAGAAGTTACATCAACTTTTACAAATAATAGATTCGGGTGACGCAAATCGTTGTCGCTAAGATCAAAATTCGCTACATTGACTCCTAATTCCAGCAATTCTTCAACGATTGCCTTACCGATCCCAGATGACGCGCCAGTCACAAGAACTGTTTTGCCTTTTATGTTTAACCAATCATTCATTTTGATACCTCTCAAATTTTATTTACAAGGCAATTATACAGCGCTTTCATAAAAGAATTAAGACACTCTTTTTTACACTTTTAAAAAAAATAATAAACTAATTAAGAGGCTTGTACTAAAAATCCACAAGAAATGAACTTGTGGATCTTTTTATATTCTAAATGAACTCAAAGCATATGAGAATCAAAGGCGTGCATTCAACTCAGCACCCAGCTCTTCAAAGCCTGGTTTCCCAAGAAGAGCAAACATGTTTTTCTTATAAGCTTCAACTCCAGGCTGGTCAAATGGATTGATACCATTCAGGTAGCCAGAAAGAGCAATAGCCAACTCAAAGAAGTAAATAGTGTAGCCCAAAGTGAACTCATCTTGCTCAGGCAGTGTCACAAACATATTTGGAACTCCACCATCAGTGTGTGCTAACAGCACTCCATCTGTAGCTTTTTTATTGACAAAGTCAACATCTTTTCCTTGCAAGTAGCCAAGACCGTCCAAGTCTTCTGCCAATTCAGGAATCAGCACATTTTTGCGAGGTTTATCTACACGGATAACTGTTTCAAAGAGGATACGGGTACCTTCCTGGATAAATTGTCCCAGAGAGTGCAAGTCTGTTGAGAAGTTAGCTGAAGTTGGATAAATCCCTTTTTGGTCTTTCCCTTCTGACTCACCAGCCAGTTGCTTCCACCACTCAGAGAAGTATTGCAGAGATGGTTCATAGTTAGCTAGAACTTCTGTCAGATAACCTTTACGGTACAAGATATTGCGTACAACTGCATATTGATATGCTTCATTTTCAGCCAACTTATCAGAAGCATAAGCCTTGCGAGCAGCATTTGCTCCTTCCATTAACTTGCTGATATCAGCTCCTGCAGCTGCGATTGGCAAGAGCCCCACTGCTGTCAATACTGTAAAACGACCACCTACACTATCAGGCACTACAAAAGTATCCCAGCCATTAGCATCTGCTTCAACTTTAACTGCACCTTTAGCGCGGTCTGTAGTTGCGTAGATACGTTGGTTAGCTTCTTCTTGACCGTACTTCTTAACCAAGAGTTCTTTGAAGACACGGAAAGCAATAGCCGGTTCAGTTGTTGTACCTGATTTAGAAATCACGTTTACTGAGAAATCTTTGTCTGATACATAGTCTACCAAATCAGCCAAATAGCTTGAAGAGATAGAGTTTCCAGCATAGAGGATCTGAGGTGCCTTGCGTTCTTCCTTTCTTTGCAAGTTTACAAATGAATTATTCAAGAAATCAATAGCTGCACGAGCTCCTAAATAGGAACCACCAATACCGATTACGATCAATACCTCACTATCAGATTGGATTTTAGCAGCAGCCTTTTGAATACGAGCAAATTCATCTTTGTCATATTCTTCAGGTAAGTTCAACCAGCCAGTCATTTCTGCCCCAGGACCTGTACCATTTCTCAGAGCAGAATCTGCTGCAGTCACTTGAGGCTGCATATAATCTAGTTCATGTGGTGCAACAAATTTATCTAATACTTTTGAATAATCAAATTTAATATGTGACATAATATTCCTCCAAAATTTCTTCTCTTCTATCATAACCCTTACCTTAGATTTTTTCAAGTTTTTTTATTGATTTTGCCCAATTTTTATCAGAATTCAAACGTTTGCGTAAATTTGCTAAAATATAAAAAATCTGAAAGGACGAATAAAAACGGCTAGAGGCTCTAACCGTTACAATTCATTTAATAAATACTCAAATAGTTCTAAATTGCCGTCTTCTTCATTGACCAGGAACTCTGGGTGCCACTGTAAACCAATGATACGATGCTCGTCGATAGACTCAATCGCTTCCACCGTCTGGTCGCGAGGGTCCACCGCTGTCACACGGAAATTAGGTGCCAGGTCTTTGATACTTTGACGATGAACTGAGTTGACCTGACTTTCTTTGCCAAACAACTTAGCCACCACACTCCCTTCTACCGTCTCAATAGAATGAGATGTTCCAAAAGGCAAGCCTTGCCAGTGGCCTTCAATTTCTTGGTGGAGAGTGCCACCAAAAGCAACATTGACAAGCTGAACCCCACGACAGATTGCCATAATTGGTTTATTCTGACGGAGCGCTTCTTTCAAGAGGGCTAGTTCAAACTCATCGCGTACAAGGTTGTAATCATCGCTCTCAATGGTCTTTTTCTCTCCATAAAACTGAGGATGGACATTTTGCCCACCTGTCAAGATGAGTTTGTCAATCATTTCTACATAATCGCGCACAATGGTCTCATCCCCTACAGGAATTACTAAAGGAAGACCGCCGACTTGACGAATGCTCTCTGCAAATTTACAGGATACAGATGAGTGAATGTTTTTCCCTTCTGCATCTACAGGACATAGATTTGCAGCAACTCCTACAACCGTTCTAGCCATGATGTGTCTCCTTTCGATTTTCTTGCGACAGTCTTATCTTATCACTCCACCCCTTTCCTGTCTAATATGTTTTTTTAAAGACCGTGATAAGTATTTTTTATGGACAAGAAAAAGCTGCCCAACGAGGACAACTTCTTTCTTATTCGAAGACAAATTGATTGTGATAGAGTTCTGAGTAGAAGCCACCGAGTTTGAGCAACTCGTGATGATTTCCACGTTCAATAACCTCTCCATCTTTGAGGACAATAATCTGATCGGCATTGAGGATGGTCTTGAGACGATGGGCAATGACAAAACTGGTTCGTCCTGCTACAACTGCCTCCATGGCATGTTGAATCTTGCTTTCTGTTACGGTATCGACATTGGAAGTAGCTTCATCTAAAATTAGGACTTGAGGATCTGTCATCAAGGTCCGAGCGATGGAAATCAATTGTTTCTGACCAGTCGAGAAGATATTTTGCTCATCATCAATAAGGGTATCATACTTATCAGGCAAGCTTTCGATATAGTCATGAATATGAGTTGCCTTGGCAGCTGCTTCGACCATTTCCTGACTGGCATCTGGCACACCAAAACGGATATTGTCTCGGATCGTTCCACTAAACAAGACCGAATCCTGCAGGACAATCCCGACCTTGCTCCGCAGGCTGTCCAAGTCGTAGTCACGGATGTCTTTGCCATCAAAGCAAATCCTGCCTGCATCCACATCGTAGAAACGATTGATGAGGTTCATGATGGTCGTTTTCCCTGAACCAGTCGGACCAACAACTGCTATCATCTGCCCCTTAGGAGCTGAAATGCTAACATCTTTTAAAATCGGCTTGTCTGGCACATAAGAGAAATCAATGTGACTGATTTCAACACCTTCTCGCAATTCCGTAAAGGCAGGCGCATTTTGTGGGCGAATCTCTTCTTCTGCATCAAACATTTCTTGGATACGATCCGCCCCAGTAAAGGCCAACTGGAGACTCCCCCAACTCGCAGCCACCTGGATAATCGGCTGGTAGTACTGCTGAGAAAATTGGGTAAACATAACGATCAAACCTAGGGCTGTCGTTGTTTCGATACTTGGATCATTCAGCAAGACCGCAGAACCTGCAAAAATAACGATGGCCGTATTGACCAAGCTCATCCCATTCATAACAGGAAACAGGATGCCTGAGAACATTCTCCCTTTAAAGGTTGCCTTGCGCACGCGCTCATTTTGCTCCACAAAGCCTGCTACGATGTCATCTTGAATTCCTTGTACGATAACAGCTTTCTGTCCAGAAATACTCTCGTCCATGTAGGCGTTGAGTTTCCCTACCTCTTTTTGCTGGAGATTAGTGTACTTACGGGCCATTTTCACAATGAAGACCAACATGAGAAAGGCCACTGGGGTGCTGGCTACTGTTATCAGGGATAGCGTCACATTTCTTGAAAACATGACAAAAATCAAACCGATGTAAAGAGCAATATTGCTCATAACCTGAACTAAGCTTTCATTGAAGGCTTGAAGGATGTTATCCAAGTCACTCGTAAAGCGAGAGAGGATGTCACCATCCTGATGGCGGTCAAAGAAAGAAACCGTTAAACGAGACAGTTTGCCAAAGAGGCCCTTACGCATCTCATTTGTTGACTCAGCAATCACACGGGTCATCAAGGTCATGTAAATCAAACTGGATACCACTAAGGCAAGGACAACCAGAGCTAGATTCAGCATCAGAGCTGATAAACTCTGCCAGGCTAGTTCGGAAGTTCCATTTTGATAAGCCAGCACTAGGTTAGCGAGCTCTGTTACTGCTTGACCTGAAAAAACAGGAAAGAGGGATTGGGCAATCGTCGCAACTGCAACCATCAGAATCACAATGACAAAGGAGAACTTGTAAACTTTAAAATAATTCCAGAAAAATCGAACGGTTTTCATTTTATTCCTCCTTTCCCTTTTGTGTTTCGTAGATTTCGCGGTAGACGGCATTGTTAGCTACCAAATCTGCATGCCGTCCTTCTCCAATCAAACGCCCTTGATCCAAGACCAAAATCTTGTCCGCATGGACGACTGAACTGATCTTTTGAGCGATGATAATGGTTGTTGTCCCTTTCAGGTCTTTGTTCAAAGCTTCCTGCACGAGTCTCTCTGACTTAGCATCCAAGGCTGAAGTCGAATCGTCAAAAATCAGGATACGGGGATTGCTGACAATCCCACGGGCAATGGACATCCGTTGTTTTTGTCCACCAGAAAAATTGGTGCCTCGTTCTTCGACCTGACTCTCAAATTTGTTTTCCATGCGCCCGATAAATTCACTGGCTTGGGCAATCCGTGCTGCACGTTCCATTTCTGACACGCTGGCATTGCCTTTCCCTTGACGAAGATTATCTGCAATGGTTCCGCTAAAGAGAATAGCACGTTGCAAGACAATGGAAACTGTTTTACGTAAGGTTCCCTCGCTGACGTCTCGAATATCCTTGCCACCAATCTTGATAGATCCCTCCTGTGGATCAAAAAGTCGTGGAATTAACTGAGCTAGGGTGGACTTCCCTGCTCCAGTAGCCCCAACCACACCGACCATCTGACCAGGCGCAATTTCAAAGGTTACATTCTTCAGCATAGGCTCATCATCATTAGGATAGGTGAAGGTCACATTTTCAAAAGAGAGACTTCCTTCTAACTCTTCATCTGGAAGATCTTTAAAGGTCATCGCTGGCTCGGTATCTAGAATTTCGCGAATACGACGTAAGGAAATCATGGCACGGCTGACAGAATTTCCTAAAAATCCAACCATAATGATGGTAAAGATAATCTGGCTGAGATAGTTGATAAAGGAAGCAATCGAGCCCACTACAGACGGATCTGACTGAGCCATGCCTGCCACCAACCAGATAGAGAGGAAGACCGCTCCATAGCCGACTAGCATCATAACGGGTTCTATAACTGAGAAGGCATAACCGATATAAAGATTTTGGCCGAGAAGTTCATCTGAAACCTCGGTAAATTTGGTAAATTGTGCTTTTTCTTGTACAAAGGATTTGACTACGCGCACACCACGTAGATTTTCCTTGGCGATAGCATTGATCCGTTCAAGAAGGGTTTGAAACTTAGCAAATCGTGGCCCCATCATTCCCATCATGATAGCAGTTAGTGCAAAGATTAGGAGCACCATGAGGACAATCACCCACCAAAGTGACGGAAGAGTGTGAACCGCCAAGATAAAGGAACCGATAAAGAGAAGAGGGAGACGGAAGAGAATTTGAAAAGCCATCATCACCACGTTCTGAATTTGGTTGATATCATTGGTCATACGGACGACAAGGTTCCCCGCATTGAATTGCTCGATATTGGCATAAGAAAAAGTCTGGATCTTGCGAAAAGCGTCTTCACGAAGGTCCGAAGACACTCCTTGAGCAATGTAGGCTGCAAGTGTTACATTGACCCCACCTGCAACCAGACCGACTAGGGCTACTCCTATCAGCCAAGCGCCAATACTATAAATAGCCTCATTTTGACCGGCCAGCAAAGCCTCTAACACCTCTTGCAAATAGCGCGGTTGCAAGAGCGAACTCGCAACCATCAAGCCTGTCATCATTAAGGATGCCAAGGCCTGCCATTTATAGGTTTTTATTTTTTTAATGAGCATATTTCCTCCTAATAAAATAGATAAAGGGAGCGACATCCTGCGTCAGCTCCTTCTCATTCGTTCATATTGATGCTATTCTAGCAAAAAAGAGGCATCTTGTCAAAGAAGTCTCCTTATTATAAATTAGTGCGCTTTCATCTACAGGTGATGCATGAAAAGGCTTTTTATGGTAAAATGAAAGGAAGAACTCTTACAAGGAGGAAAAGATGAAGAAACAAACCATCGCTGTCTTGGGTCCTGGTTCTTGGGGAACTGCCCTTTCGCAGGTCCTAAACGACAATGGACACGAGGTTCGAATTTGGGGAAATATTTCTGACCAAATTGATGAAATCAATAACCAACATACAAACAAACGCTACTTCAAAGATATCCTACTCGACGAAAAAATCAAAGCCTATCATGACTTGGAAGAAACACTAAAGGATGTGGATGCTGTTTTATTTGTGGTCCCAACAAAAGTAACGAGACTGGTTGCCCAACAAGTAGCAAAGGTGCTTGATCACAAGGTTGTCATCATGCATGCCTCCAAAGGATTGGAACCAGATAGCCACAAACGTCTATCAACTATTCTTGAAGAGGAAATTCCAGTCGATCTCCGTAGTGAAGTCGTCGTTGTTTCAGGACCTAGCCATGCTGAGGAAACTATTGTGCGGGATATTACTTTGATCACTGCAGCCTCTAAAGACCTTGAAACGGCCCAGTACGTCCAAAATCTCTTTAGCAATCACTACTTCCGTCTCTATACTAATACGGATGTTATCGGAGTTGAAACCGCTGGTGCTCTCAAAAACATTATCGCAGTTGGCGCTGGAGCACTACATGGTCTAGGATTTGGCGACAATGCCAAGGCGGCTATCATTGCCCGTGGCTTGGCTGAAATCACCCGTCTAGGGGTCGCTCTGGGAGCTAATCCTCTGACTTATAGCGGTCTTTCTGGAGTTGGAGATTTGATTGTAACGGGGACATCTGTCCACTCTCGTAACTGGAGAGCTGGTGATGCTCTCGGTCGTGGAGAATCCCTCGCAGACATCGAAGCAAACATGGGCATGGTCATCGAAGGAATCTCAACAACTCGAGCAGCTTACGAACTAGCTCAGGAATTGGGTGTCTACATGCCAATCACACAGGCTATTTACCGAGTGATCTACGAAGGTGTCAATATCAAAGAAGCAATCACTGACATCATGAGCAATGAATTTAAAGCAGAAAACGAATGGTCATAGACCCTTATAGAAAGGAACATCATGAAACAAAAAGTCAGAAAAGCAGTCATCCCTGCCGCTGGATTGGGAACTCGTTTCCTCCCAGCAACTAAGGCCTTGGCCAAGGAAATGTTGCCAATCGTAGACAAGCCCACTATCCAGTTTATCGTTGAAGAAGCTCTCAAATCTGGTATCGAAGATATCTTGGTTGTTACGGGTAAGTCAAAACGTTCCATCGAGGACCACTTCGACTCAAACTTCGAATTGGAATACAACCTCAAAGAAAAAGGGAAAACAGATCTTCTGAAGCTAGTTGATGAAACAACTGGCATGCGCCTGCATTTTATCCGTCAAACACATCCACGTGGTCTCGGAGATGCTGTCTTGCAAGCCAAAGCTTTCGTCGGAAATGAACCTTTTGTCGTTATGCTTGGTGATGACTTGATGGATATCACGAACGAAAAGGCTGTTCCACTTACCAAACAACTCATGGATGACTACGAGCGTACCCACGCGTCTACTATCGCTGTTATGCCAGTCCCTCACGACGAAGTCTCTGCTTACGGGGTTATTGCTCCACAAGGCGAAGGAAAAGACGGCCTTTATAGCGTTGAAACCTTCGTTGAAAAACCTGCGCCAGAGGATGCTCCTAGCGACCTTGCTATCATCGGACGCTACCTCCTCACTCCTGAAATTTTCCAAATCCTCGAAAACCAAGCTCCAGGTGCAGGAAATGAAATTCAGCTGACAGATGCAATCGATACCCTCAATAAAACACAACGTGTGTTTGCTCGTGAGTTCAAGGGGGCTCGTTACGATGTCGGGGACAAGTTTGGCTTTATGAAAACATCCATCGACTACGCTCTCAAACACCCACAAGTTAAAGACGACTTGAAAGACTACCTCATCCAACTTGGGAAAGAGTTAGCTGAGGGGGAATAGAAGAAAAACAAAGCTCTTAAATAAGGGCTTTGTTTTTTTGTTGAAGCTTGCAATAAAAAAAGCCATCTTTGCAGATGACTTATTAGCAACCGAATCGGTGCTCGCTTTTAACTATTCCCCCCTACACATAGTTCATTCCCTTATAGCAAAGGAAAATGGCTAGTGCGATAAAAAGTACAGTTGCTCCGATTCGCTGGCTAGTACTGTACATCCTTCTCTCCCATTTGACTGGGAAGATGACTGCTAGAAAGGCACCGCCTACTGCACCGCCAATATGCCCTGCTAGGCTGATTCCTGGAATCAGAACACTTCCAATGATATTTATCACGAAAAGTGTCAGATAGGATTGCCCCAACTGCTGGATATAGGGGTTGCGAGTTGCGTAACGCAAGACGATAATCGCAGCAAATAGTCCGTAAAGAGAAGTGGACGCTCCTGCTGCTACAACTTTCGGCGTGAAAGCAAAAACAAAGAGATTGCCCATCATTCCTGATAAGAGATAGAGAAAGAAGAATTGCTTAGAACCGAAAATCTCCTCCACCTGTCGTCCAAGAAAGTAGAGTGAAATCATATTGACAATGAAATGTTCCCAACCGATATGTACAAATATAGCCGAAAAAAGGCGCCATATCTGCTCGGGAAACAAACGAATGATCGGTCCATACATGGCTCCAAACTGAAGTAAGGTATCTGCTCGTTCAAAATTTAAACCTGTAAGAACCAACATCAAGAGAAAGACCAATGCTGTTACTAGGAGGAAGAAGCTAGTCACAGGATAACGTTTATCAAAGATTTCCTTCATAGGTTAGCACCTCCTGTACGGGAATATCATGGTTTTCCAAGTTAAACTCCTGAACTTGACAAGGATAGATTGTACTCATTGTATGCCCAGCAAAATGCTCCAGATAGCGGTCGTAGTATCCTCCACCATATCCAATCCGATAGCCCTCAGTTGTAAAAGCCAAACCAGGAACATGAATTAAATCAATCTGAGACGGTTCCACCACTTCCAAGTCTCCTTGCGGTTCCAGTAAACCAAAGGAAGTTTTTGCCAACTGCTTCGGATCATATACCACAAATTCCATGCGCCCCTTGGGATAGGTTTTGGGTATCAGAACCTTTTTGCCGTCCTTCAGCATCCGCTTGATTAGTTCTTGCGTTTGAAATTCATGAGGGAAGGAGAGATAGGTTGCGATGACCTTAGCTTCTTGGTAAAAGGGATGTTGTAAGAAACGCTCAGTTAAAGCTCGATCCATAGCCTGTTTTTGCTCCTGAGATAAAGCCTTCATTTCGTGTAAGACTTGTTTACGTAGTTCTGCTTTCATAGATAATTCCTCTACTCTGCTGCCTTCTTTTTTAAGAAACTAGAGACTACATCTACCCCAATGGCTATGGCTTCTTCCTCAGGACTCATCTGAGGGTGATGAAGGGCGTAGGGACTATCGATACCTAGCCAGAACATAACGCCATCTACCTTCGAAAGGAGATAGCCAAAGTCCTCACCAGTCATAGCAGGCTCGATATCAATCAACTCGATTCCGTCTTTCTCTTCAAAAAAGTCCATCAGTTCACGCGCCAAGGCTGGATTGTTCTCAACAGGTAGGTAGCCTCCTTGCTTGAGTTCTACTTCGACTTCCATATCAAAGGCTGCTGCAACCCCTTCTGCGACAGTCTTGACTCTTTTTTGCACCAAGAGGCTCATGTCTTGAGTCAAAGCGCGAATGGTTCCGTGTAAAAATGCTGTGTCTGTAATGACATTGTTGGTTGTTCCAGCTTGGAAAAGGCCAAAGGTCACCACCGCTCCCTCGATTGGGTTGACATTGCGGCTGACAACTGACTGTACTTGGGTTACAAAGTAACTAGCAGCCACCAAGGCGTCATTGGCTTCATGCGGAAAAGCTGCATGCCCTCCTTTTCCTTTGAAACGAATCTTCACCTCACAGGTCCCTGCAAAGAGAGTGTGTGTATTGGTCGCAATCTGTCCAACCTTCAGATCCGGACGAACATGGAGACCATAAAATTGGTCTGGCAACCAATTTCCAAAAGCACCATCCTCATACATAAGCATCCCACCGGCTTCATTTTCTTCAGCAGGCTGAAATAGGAAGAGCAAATTATTCTTGGGTTGCTCCTCAAGGGCGCGTTCGAGGCATCCTAAGGCAATGGTCATATGAAAATCATGGCCACAAGCATGCATGCGACCTTGGTGCTGAGAGGCAAAAGATAGACCTGTTTGTTCGACGATAGGCAGGCCATCAATGTCTGTTCGCCAACCAATGGTGCGTTCCGGCTGACTTCCCTGCAAATAAACCAGAATACCTGTCCGCCAAGTACGAATTTGAACAAAATCCTTGCCCGTAGTCAATTTTTCAATCACATCCAGCAAATAAGCCTGAGTCTTGAATTCCTCCAAGCCAATCTCTGGAATCTGGTGTAAATCTCGTCTAGTCTGAATCAAATCTAACATCTATAGATCCTCCTTTTGATAGAAGAAAGAGGCTGGAAAAAGGGTTCCGCCTCTTTTTTACTTTTACAATTACAAGGTACGAAGCGCATCCTCTAGCGCTGTTTTTTGTTGGGTTTGGGTATCAATTTCTTTGATGATACGAGCCGGAACACCTGCTACTACCACATTTTCTGGAACATCTTGGGTAACGATAGCTCCTGCTGCAACAACTGAACCACTGCCGATTTGAACTCCTTCGATAACCACTGCATTGGCACCGATAAGAACATTGTCTCCGACACGGACTGGTTCAGCGCTAGCTGGCTCAATCACACCCGCCAAAACTGCTCCTGCACCAACGTGGCTGTTTTTCCCAACGATAGCACGACCTCCAAGGATGGCACCCATGTCAATCATGGTTCCAGCACCGATTTCAGCACCGATATTGATAACAGCTCCCATCATGATAACAGCATTGTCACCAATTTCAACCTGGTCACGGATAATAGCACCTGGCTCGATACGAGCATTGATCGCACGTTTGTCTAGCAAAGGAACTGCAGAATTACGAGCATCTTGCTCGACAACATAATCTTGATTTTCTACCAAACCTTCAAGAAGCGGAGCGACGTCCTTCCAGTCTCCGAATAAAACATTTCCTAGTTTGACAACAGAGCTAGGTACAGCAGTTGCAAGTTCTCCTTCAAAGGTTACTTTGACACTGGTTTTCTTTTCAGCATTGGCGATAAATTGGATAATTTCTTGAGCGTTCATTTTTGTAGCAGTCATAGGTGCCTCCTAGTTCGTTATAATGATACCTATTCTACCAAAAAAGGCCTCAAATTTGAAGCCTCAACTATCAAATAATCATCTTTACCTGGCTTGTTTTGCTTCTTCTACAGATAAGAAAATCATCGGAACGATAATCAACACCATAGCTAAAGCCAAAAAACCATCCATGACCAATCCCAGAAAAAGAACACTTAATAAAGCTGAAGAGAGCGGTTCGCTAGCACTCACCACTGATACAACCAGCGGGGAAACGAGTGACACAGCCTTCATAGATAGGAAGAAGGCAAAAGCAGTACCAAACACGGCAATCGTCAGACAAATCAGCACACTTACCAAATCCACTTGAAAACTTATCTGATAAATAGGGTAGAGGAAATTACTAAAGAGCCCTGCCAGAATCATCCCCCAACCAACAGTCGGAACAAATCCGTAGCGCCGTGCAAAACGCTGGGGTAGGATAACATTAAACATGACCCCTACTGCACTGAGCAACCCTGTCACTAGAGCCAAAGGTGTCATGGATAACTGGGACAAGTCCCCTTTCGTAGCCATCAAAAAAACACCTAGCATGGCAGTCAAAACATAGAAAACTGCTGTAGTCGAAGCCTTCTTCTGATAGATGATTCGATTGTAAAACAGGATAAAAACTGGGCTGATAAATTGCAAAATGGTCGCCGTCGTCGCATTCGAATACTCAACGCAGAGATAAAAGAAAAACTGCACAGAAAAAATACCTAGAATAGCATAGGCTAAAAAAGGTAGATAATTTTTCTTATCACGCCAGATGTCCAACAAGCGGCTACGCAACTGAAAAGCAGGTAAACCTAAAACCAAACTCCCTGCCACTAGTAAACGCATAGAAGTAATCCATCCAGAAGACACTGGATAATGAGTGAAAAAATACTCTCCTAAAATCCCACAAATCCCCCAGATTAGGCCTGAGAGTAGCGAGTATACTGTTCCCTTAACAATCTTTTTCTGATAATGATTCATATTATTATTGTAACACGAAACCAACAAAGAAAAAAGTAGCAACAAGGAGAAATTACTAACCTTGCTACTACTCTTTCTTAACGATTAAATAGACGTGAACGTCCTGAAGAACCACTTTGAGTATTGCCACTCGAACTTGAACTTCCAGAGCTACTGCTTGAACTTGAGCTTGGAGGAGTCACTGCTGGAATGCTTCCTAGAATATTCTTCCATGCGTTCAGATAATCTGCATCGCTTCCTCCAATAGCAAAGCGATAGGTGGTTACTGGTGCCCCTTCTTTAGTAGCCCAGTAACTTGTTACGGTAGAACCGGAAACGTTGACTTCTTTGCCATTAATTGAAACCTTGCCCGGTTTCTCCCCTGTCGACTTGAGAACTTGTGACTTGGTCACACTTGGATCCAGATTAAAGCGTTCATTCCCCCATATTCCAGGTTCAGCTTGCTGAATGGCATTGACCAAGTGGGCCATATAGTTGGCATTGCGGTAGTGACCTGCTCCTTTGGCTAGTGGTCGGTTGTCGTCGTGACCTAACCAGCCACCCAAAGTCAAGCGAGGTGTAGAAAGCATGAGCCACATATTTTCATCTTCATTGGTCGTACCAGTTTTTCCAATCCAGTCAGCACGAGCTAGGGATGGATTGATAGTCGTCAAGTCCGTCTGGAAACTTGAAGTAATCCGAGATGAGATAACATCGCGAAGCAAGCTTTGCATGATGGTCGCTGTCGCTTTTGAGTAAACTTGGACAGGTTTATCTTTATGTTCATAAACCACTCGACCATCTGTTGATTCGATCTTCGCAATCATATGTTTCTTATGGTAAACTCCGTTGTTGGCCAAAGTCTGATATCCGTTAGTATGCTGAGCAACTGTAACGTCAATTCCTCCGCCCATCGGTAAACTCTCAATACCATATTCTGGGATTTCGTAACCCATTTTTTCCATATAGCCTTTAACATCAACACCCTTCTCTCGAAGTGTACGATAAGTCCAGTAGGCTGGGATATTCCATGAGTAGTTAAGGGCCTCCCCTAACGTCATCATCCCTGTACCAGGACTATTGACATACATGATAGGATTGCCGTTTGAAAAGTTGGTCGGATAGTTTGATAAGATACTTGCACTTCCCATCAGACCTTGGTCGATGGCAATACTGTAAGCCAATATCGGCTTAGTAGTCGAAGCAGGAGAACGTTTTGTGTCGATAGCGTGGTTATTCTGATTTTTTTGATAATTGCGACCACCGACAAATCCAAGAATAGCTCCTGTTTGGTTGTCCATGAGGACATTCCCCACCTCAGGCTGTCCTGTCGAATCATCTAGCAGATAGCCGTAGGTTGCCACCGCATTTTGCATCGCAGCATGAACATTTTTATTGATAGTTGTCGTAATCTTATATCCACCATTTTCAATTTCCTTAGTCGCTAAATCACGATAAGCTTTCTGGATGGATTCATTCTTTTGCTCTTGTACAGAAACATTATCTCTCTGAATCAGGTAGTCATACATCCGATCAGTAGCTTCTGCCAAGGTTGCGAAGTAGAGATAGTCACGCGAAGTACCACTGACACTACCAGATGGTAGGAAGTCTTTCTTAAAGTCATAATCCTTGTACTTGTCGTAATCTTCCTGACTTAGAGCCCCTGTCCGGTACATATTATAGAGAACATCTCTAGCCCGTTTGACCCCCAGAGCCAAATCCTCCTCGCTCTTCATACTACCGTCAGATTCATAAGGGGAGTAACTGATTGGGCTCTGTGGCAATCCTGCGATAAAAGCTGCTTGAGGGACTGTTAAATCCGAAGCCTTAACCCCAAAAATCCCTTCTGCAGCCTGCTGGGCACCTGCAATATTTTGACCCTTGTGATTGCGTCCAAAAGGAGCAATATTAAGGTAGGTTGTTAAAATCTCATCCTTACCCATAGCCCGCTCTAAAGCTAGAGCATCAATGATTTCTTTGGCCTTACGAGCTAGAGTTGGAGCATCCCCCACCACTTGCTGCTTGATAACCTGCTGAGTCAAGGTCGAACCCCCACTGGATGACCCCAGACCAACAAAAGTTCCCAAAGTCGCACGAATAACGGCCTTAGGCACGACTCCCTTGTGCTCATTGAAATGCTCGTCTTCTGTCGCAATGATAGCTTTCTTAAGGTTGTCTGAGATAGCATCTGAAGCGACTGAAGTGCGCAACAAATCGCCCTCGATCGAGGCAATGGTACTGCCGTCAGAATAAGTGATTTCTGAGATAGAGGCAATATCCTTCACTTGCTTGACCAACTCTTCTGCTTGAGGTACTTGGGCCTTGTCAAATAGAGCGACTCCATAACCCATAGCCACCCCAGCACCAAACAGTCCACCGATAAAACCTAGGATAAAGAGAGTATTAAAGACTATTTTAAACCCACTCAAAACCTTAGCAAAATTAGATCCTGCCCTTCCAACTTTGTCAGAAGAGGTCCCCTTTTTACCGGTTTTCTTATCAGCTAGTTTTTCTGCTAGTCTTTTCTTCCATTTTGCAATTCGTTGCGTTAGCTGCTGGAAAACATGCAGTATTTTTGTTTTTAATTCATTAATTCTTTCTTTCATGAATGTCCTCACTTTCTCTATTATACCATAAAAGGTAAACTTTCAATAAAATAGCCACTTTCTTCCCTATTCCACTAGGCTATTGCCCAAGTTTGTGATACAATAGGTAGAAACAATATTTTAAAAAGGAGAAAAGACATATGCACATTTTTGATGAGCTAAAAGAGCGTGGTTTGATTTTTCAAACGACTGATGAAGAAGCTTTGCGCAAAGCCCTAGAAGAAGGTCAAGTTTCTTATTATACCGGCTATGATCCAACTGCTGACAGCCTTCACCTAGGCCACCTTGTCGCAATCTTAACCAGTCGTCGCTTGCAGTTAGCAGGTCACAAACCTTATGCGCTCGTTGGCGGTGCTACAGGTCTCATCGGAGATCCGTCCTTCAAAGATGCTGAGCGTAGTCTCCAAACAAAAGACACAGTAGAGGGCTGGGTCAAGTCTATCCAAGGACAACTTTCTCGTTTTCTTGACTTTGAAAATGGGGAAAATAAAGCTGTCATGGTCAACAACTACGACTGGTTTGGCAGCATCAGCTTCATTGACTTCCTCCGTGATGTCGGAAAATACTTCACTGTCAACTACATGATGAGCAAGGAGTCTGTGAAGAAACGGATTGAAACAGGGATTTCTTACACTGAGTTTGCCTACCAAATCATGCAAGGGTATGACTTCTACGTCCTTAACCAAGAGCACAACGTAACGCTACAAATCGGTGGTTCTGACCAGTGGGGAAATATGACCGCAGGTACCGAATTGCTTCGTCGTAAGGCTGACAAGACTGGTCACGTGATTACTGTTCCACTCATCACAGACGCAACTGGTAAGAAATTTGGTAAATCAGAAGGGAACGCAGTCTGGCTCAACCCTGAAAAGACTTCTCCATACGAAATGTACCAATTCTGGATGAACGTCATGGACGCTGACGCTGTTCGCTTCTTGAAGATCTTTACCTTCTTGTCACTGGACGAGATTGAAGACATCCGCAAACAGTTTGAAGCGGCTCCACACGAACGCTTGGCTCAGAAAGTCTTGGCTCGTGAAGTCGTTACACTTGTTCACGGCGAAGAAGCCTATAAGGAAGCCCTCAACATCACCGAGCAACTCTTTGCTGGAAACATCAAAAATCTTTCTGTTAAAGAACTCAAACAAGGACTTCGTGGCGTGCCAAACTACCAAGTACAAGCAGACGAAAACCATAATATCGTGGAACTCCTCGTGTCATCTGGTGTGGTGAACTCAAAACGCCAGGCCCGTGAAGATGTTCAAAATGGAGCCATCTACGTCAACGGCGACCGTATCCAAGACCTTGACTATGTCTTGAGTGATGCAGATAAGTTAGAAAATGAACTAACTGTTATCCGCCGCGGTAAGAAAAAATACTTCGTCCTTACATACTAAGAGAGCAGACTGGAGGCATTTGCCATCCAGTCCTTTTTTTGCTAGACTAAAACTATGAATACAAACCTCAAACCAAAACTCCAGCGCTTTGCTTCTGCTAGTGCCTTTGCCTGTCCTATCTGTCAAGAAAATCTGACCTTAGTAGAGAGCAGTCTCAAGTGTAGCAATCACCATTCTTTTGACCTGGCAAAATTCGGCTATGTCAATCTGGCACCTCAAATCAAGCAATCTACCAACTACGACAAGGAAAACTTCCAAAACCGCCAGCAAATCCTTGAAGCTGGTTTTTATCAGGCTATTTTAGAAGGTGTCTCCGACTTACTAGCCACTAAACCATCCGCAAAAACAGTCTTGGATATCGGCTGTGGCGAAGGTTTTTATTCTCGTAAACTCCAAGAAACACACTCTGACAAGACTTTCTACGCCTTTGATATTTCAAAAGATTCCGTTCAAATCGCTGCCAAGAGCGAACCCAACTGGGCGGTCAACTGGTTTGTCGGTGATCTGGCTCGCCTTCCTATAAAAGACGCCAGCATGGATATCCTGCTTGATATCTTCTCACCTGCCAACTATGGGGAATTCCGTCGCGTTTTATCCAAAGATGGTATCTTGATTAAGGTCATCCCGACTGAAAATCACCTCAAGGAAATCCGTCAAATGGTGCAGGACCAGCTGACAAAGAAGGATTATTCCAACCAAGATATCAAGGAACATTTCCAGGAACATTTCAGCATCCAATCTAGTCAGATTGCTTCCTTAACAAAACCTATCTCGGCTGAGCAACGCCAAGCCCTGCTTGCCATGACGCCTCTCCTCTTTCACGTTGACCAAACCAAGATTGACTGGAGTCAGTTGACTGAGATTACCATCGAAGCAGAGATTTTAGTTGGGAAAGCAGTGTAAATAAATCTTTCAATAAGACAAAACCCGCACCTCAAAAAGAGGTGCGGGTTTAAATCGCGATTTTTCAACTGTCTATCCGAAAAGTGGAAAAAATTTTAACCTCTCCATTTATTTTCGATTCGAAATAACAAATTTATCAATGAATAATAAGTGAAATGAGGCAAGTGTAATCCCCAAATAGCACCCATGATAAGAGATTTCTTGATGGGTAAGTGGAAAAAGAGTACGATTCCCCATCGAGAGTGATAACAAAACCACAAATAGTATCCAAAATAAATCAGTCCATTTATATTTTGAAAAATATTTTTTCCACATAAAAACACCTTCTTTCTTCACCACAATGCTATTATAATACAAATTATAAGCGGATACAAGAAATACGAGGTCATCAACTACGAAGAATCATGAGACTGAAATACAGTAAAAAGCAGTATTTCTAAAACTTCAACGTATCTATGATTTATCTCTTTTTAGACCTGATTGGCTAAAATCCACATCATTCAAAAAAGCGAATTTCAATTGAAATTCGCTTTTTTTACAAAGTGATTAGTATAAATTTTGTATCTTAGTTCAAGTGCCAGATATCTTCGTTGTACTGAGCGATTGTACGGTCAGATGAGAAGAATCCTGCTTTGGCAATGTTAACGATGACTTTATCCAACCATGCGTCGCGGTCTTCGTAATCAGCAAGCATTTGCTCTTTGACTTTAATGTAGTCTTCCAAGTCAAGGAGAGTCATGAACCAGTCTTTGTTGATCAATTCATTGTAAAGACGTTCCAAGCGTTCTTTCTTACCTACTGCAAGAACAGCATCGCTCACGATGAAGTCAACCAATGGTTTGATAGCTTTACGAGCGTAGAATTCGCTTGATTTGTAAGCTGCTTTTGCGTAAAGGTCGATAACAGTTTCTGAATCTTCACCAAAGATATAGATGTTTTCGTCTCCAACCAACTCAGCGATTTCCACGTTAGCACCGTCCATAGTACCAAGAGTCAAGGCTCCGTTCAACATGAATTTCATGTTACCAGTACCTGAAGCTTCTTTAGAAGCAAGTGAGATTTGTTCTGAGATGTCACATGCTGGGATGAGGAAGCTTGCTGCAGTAACGTTATAGTTTTCAACCATGACGACTTGCAAGTGTGGAGCTACTTCTGGGTCGTTTGCAATCACTTCTGACAAGCAAAGGATCAAGTGAATGATGTCTTGGGCAATTGTGTAGGCAGGTGCTGCTTTACCACCAAAGAAGACTGTGATTGGACGAGCAGGGATGTTGCCAGCCTTGATATCAAGGTATTTGTGGATGACATACAAAGCGTTCATTTGTTGGCGTTTGTACTCGTGAAGACGTTTGATTTGGATATCAAAGATAGAGTTTGTATTGATTTCCACACCTTGGTGATCTTTCAAGTGACGAGCCAATTTACGTTTGTTGTGAGCCTTGATGCTTTCCAATTTTTCTTTGACAGCAGCCTTGTCTTCGTATGACAAGAGTTTTTCAAGCTCATCTGCTTCATGGTGCCAACCACGGCCAATAATCTCATCCAAGTAGTGAGACAGTCTTGGGTTGGCATGCATAAGCCAACGACGGAATGTGATACCGTTTGTTTTGTTGTTGAATTTTTCTGGGTAGATGTCGTAGAAAGCTTTCAACTCTGAGTTCTTCAAGATCTCAGTGTGAAGAGCTGCAACTCCGTTAACGCTGTATCCATAGTGGATATCCATGTGAGCCATGTGAACACGTCCGCTCTCATCGATGATTTGAACAGCTGGATCTTTGTATTCTGCTTTCACACGGCGGTCCAATTCTTTGATGATTGGTACCAAGTGAGGAACCACTTCTTCCAAGAATTCAAGAGGCCATTTTTCAAGGGCTTCAGCAAGGATTGTGTGGTTAGTGTAGGCAGTCATGCTACGAACGATAGAGATTGCTTCATCAAGTTCGATACCACGCGCAGTCAAGAGACGGATCAATTCAGGGATCACCATTGATGGGTGAGTATCGTTGATTTGTACAACTGCGTAGTCCGCAAGGTCATGCAAGTTGCTTCCTTTTTCGATTGCTTCGTCGATGATCAATTGCGCACCGTTTGAAACCATGAAGTATTGTTGGAAGATACGGAGCAATTCACCTTGCTTGTCGCTATCGTCTGGGTAAAGGAAGAGAGTCAAGTTGCGAGCGATATCTGTCTTGTCAAAGTTGATACCATCTTCGATGATAGAAGAATCAACTGAATCCAAGTCAAACAAACGCAAGCGGTTTTTAGTAGCTGTCTTGTAACCAGGTACATCGATATCGTAAAGAGTAGATGTCAATGTGAAGTGTGCAAATGGCACTTGGTAGCTACGGCTTGAGCGTACCAACCAGTT
The DNA here is from genome assembly GCF_000526075.1 of Streptococcus sp. SR1. Lineage (NCBI taxonomy): Bacteria > Bacillati > Bacillota > Bacilli > Lactobacillales > Streptococcaceae > Streptococcus > Streptococcus sp. SR1. The sequence goes on along the minus strand of NZ_JATR01000023.1, from coordinate 8,156 downwards.
TTGCTCTGTCAACCAAGCGTTAGGAATCGTTTCTTGTTGGTTGTTTTTAAGAACTTGTTGGAAAAGACCAAAGTGGTAGTTCAAACCAACACCGTCACCATTCAAACCAAGTGTAGCGATTGAGTCGATAAAGCAGGCTGCCAAACGTCCCAAACCACCGTTACCAAGTGATGGTTCCAATTCTACTTCTTCGACTTCGATCAAGTCTTTACCTGCAGCTGCAAGTTCTTTTTTCACATCGTCGTAAAGGCCAAGGTTGATCAAGTTATTTGACAAGAGTTTACCAATCAAGAACTCAGCTGAGATGTAGTAAACTTTTTTCTTACCAGTGTTGACTGGTTTTTGACTGCTAGCAAGTTTGCTGTAGTTGAGAAGAGCAAGGTAAAGCTCTTCATTGCTACATTCTGCAATGGTTTTATTGTAACGCTTTTGTACAAATTCTTTTAATGGTAACATGTTTATGTGTCTCCTGATAATATCTTATTTCTTTAATTCTACCAAATTTTCATTGATTCGGCGATAAATTGTAGTCAAGTCAAGCAAAGTTTCTTCAACAGCTGGTGTGAGTTGATCTGCTGTCATACGCCATGACCAGTTTCCACCAAGAGTAGATGGGAAGTTCATACGAGCTGACTCATCTAGTTCTAGCAAGTCTTGCATAGTGGCAATAGCCATGAAGCTAACAGATGAAAAGACTGTGCGAAGCATTGCGTGTGGCACTGTTTCATACTCTTTACGGTTCGTGTAGCGCGCCATGTATTCACGAGTTGGATCGTCGATTTCATTACGGTACCAACCAAGAACCGTATTGTTATCGTGTGTTCCTGTATACATAACAGAGTTGGCAGGTGCCAAGTGTGGGCTATCAATACTTTCGTCTTCTGGATTGAAGGCGAATTGAAGAATCTTCATTCCTGGGAAGCCAGTGCGTTCACGCAACTCGATGACTTCATCTGTCATGAAACCAAGATCTTCTGCGATGATGTTTAGCTCACCAAGCTCTTCCTTAACGGCTGCAAAAAGCTTGTAGCCTGGACCTTTCACCCATTTACCAGGTGCTGCTGTATCGGAACCAGCAGGAATTTCCCAGTAAGATTCGAAACCGCGGAAGTGGTCGATACGAACGATATCGTAGATCTTGAAGCTTTCGCGCAAGCGTTCAATCCACCATTTGTAACCATCTTTATCCATTGCTTCCCAGTCATAGATTGGGTTCCCCCAAAGCTGACCAGTGGCAGAAAACTCATCTGGTGGGCATCCTGCGATGCAAGTCGCTTTACCAGTGGCATCTGTCTTGAATAGATGTGGATTTGCCCACATGTCGCTTGAATCTTCCGCTACGTAGATTGGCATATCTCCAACAATCTCGATGTGGTTGTCGTTAGCGTAGGCTTTCAACTTCAACCATTGTTGGAAGAAGAAGTATTGAGTCACACGGTGGTAAACCAACTTGTCTGCCAATTTCTCACGGTAGCTTTCAAGTGCTGAAGCTTTACGCGCACGAGCGTCTGCATCTGGCCATTCTGTCCAAGCAAGATTGTCAAAATGCTCTTTGATAGCCATATATTCTGCGAAGAGTTCGAGCCATGATTGGTTGTCTTGAGCAAACTTCTCAAAATCTTTGACATCACCCACTTTCAAGAAGCGTTTAACTGCTTTTTCTAAAAGTGGACGACGTGCGTAATAAATCTTCGCATAGTCAACTTCAGATGCATCGCTACCAAAGTCAACACCTTCAAGGTCACTAGCTTCCAACAAGCCTTGCTCTACCAAGATATCAAGGTCGATAAAATGCGTATTTCCAGCAAAGGCTGAGAATGATTGGTATGGAGAATCTCCATAGCTTGTTGTCCCAAGAGGGAGGATTTGCCAGTAACGTTGCTTCGTACGAACCAAGAAATCGACGAAATCATAGGCAGTCTGACCAAATGATCCAATCCCGTATGCTCCTGGTAGAGAAGAGATGTGCATCAACACACCACTTTGACGTTTTTTCATAATAGCACCTCATGTGTTTGTTATAAAACGTTGCGCAATCAAGGCGCAAACGTTTGCGTTGAATTAAGTATAGCGTATTTCAAAGACAAATGCAAGCGTTTTTAAAAATTTTTTTGAATTATTTTTATCTAACTAAAACTTATTCCCACTGATATTTTACGAAATAAGCGAAAAAATTTTTAAAGATTTTCTGATTTAAGATAATTCATTCCGAACGTCTGCTATATTTTCTGAAAATCGGGCTAAATTAACGCAATCGTTTCCCTTGGTTTTCACAAAATAAGAAAATCAGTGTTTAGGATATTTTCTTCCTATTAAAAGTAATCATATCCACTTCCAAACCTTAAAAATTTTTTAAAATTTTTTCAAAAAAACCTTGCAACCGTTTTCTATTTGTGTTATACTAAGCTCATAAAGGAAAACGTTTGCGTTTCCCGAATAAATTATAACTGTTATTCTTTAGGAGGAATACACTATGTCATCTAAATTCATGAAGAGCGCTGCTGTGCTCGGAACTGCTACTCTAGCTAGCTTGCTCTTGGTAGCTTGCGGAAGCAAATCTGCTGACAAAGCAGCTGATACTAGCTCTTCAGAAGCGAAAGAAATCACTTTCTACGTTGAAGACCAATATAAAGCCTTTGCTGAATCAGCTGCAAAAGCTTATGAAAAAGAATCTGGCGTAAAAGTTACTATCAAAACAGGAGACCAAATGGGTGGTCTTGACAACCTTTCTCTAGACAACCAATCTGGTAAAGCTCCTGATGTTATGATGGCTCCATACGACCGTGTAGGTAGCCTTGGTACTGACGGACAACTTTCAGAGGTTACTCTTAGTGATGGTGCAAAGACAGACGATAAAACAAAATCACTTGTAACTGTTGGTGGTAAAGTCTATGGTGCTCCAGCTGTCATCGAATCACTCGTTTTGTACTATAACAAAGATTTGCTTAAAGAAGCTCCTAAAACATTTGCTGATTTGGAAAACCTTGCTAAAGACAGCAAATACGCTTTCGCTGGTGAAGATGGCAAAACTACTGCCTTCCTAGCTGACTGGACAAACTTCTACTACGCATACGGACTTCTTGCTGGTAATGGCGGTTATGTATTTGGCCAAAACGGTAAAGATCCTAAAGATATCGGACTTGCAAACGACGGAGCAATCAAAGGTATCGAATATGCTAAATCTTGGTACGAAAAATGGCCTAAAGGTATGCAAGATACTGAAGGAGCTCCAAACTTAATCCAAACTCAATTCCAAGAAGGTAAAACTGCTGCTATCATCGATGGTCCTTGGAAAGCTCAAGCATTCAAAGATGCTAAAGTAAACTACGGTGTTGCGACTATCCCAACTCTTCCAAACGGTAAAAACTATGAAACATTTGGTGGTGGTAAAGCTTGGGTTATCCCAGCAAGCACTAAGAACCTTGAAGGCGCTCAAAAATTTGTAGACTTCCTAGTTTCAACTGAACAACAAAAAGCGTTCTACGATGTAACAAACGAAATCCCAGCTAATACTGAAGCTCGTACTTATGCTGAAGGCAAAAAAGATGAGTTGACCACAGCCGTGATTGAACAGTTCAAGAATGCTCAACCAATGCCAAACATCTCTCAAATGTCAGCTGTTTGGGACCCAGCTAAAACAATGCTCTTTGAAGCTGTAAGTGGTAAGAAAGATGCGAAAACAGCTGCTAACGATGCTGTAACATTGATTAAGGACACAATCAAACAAAAATTTGGTGAATAATTGATTTGTTCAAGGGGGGTGGAAGCAAAATCCCCCTTTGAATTTATAGATACGCTTATTATCATACGCACGTATCTTACGATTGAATCCGAGTTTTATCTCGCATCCTATGAAAGGAGTAATCATGGAAAAACAACAGCCTCGCAAAGCAGCCTTGCTGTCAATCATTCCTGGTTTAGGACAAATTTATAACAAACAAAAAGCGAAAGGTTTTATTTTCCTTGGTGTTACTGTTTTATTTGTTCTGTATTTTCTAACACTTGCAAGCCCTGAATTGAGCAATTTGATCACACTTGGTGACAAACCTGGTCGTGATAATTCACTTTTTATGCTGATTCGTGGTGCTTTCCATTCTATCTTTGTTGTCGTTTACTTACTCTTTTATATCTTTAATATCAAAGATGCACATACGACTGCTAAACGTATCAATAACGGTATTCCTGTAGCTCGTACCTTCAAGGACATGATTAAAGGAATTTATGAGAATGGATTCCCATACCTTTTAATCATCCCATCATATGTAGCGATGACATTTGCGATTATCTTCCCTGTTATCGTAACCTTGATGATTGCCTTTACCAACTATGACTTCCAACACTTGCCACCAAACAAATTGTTGGACTGGGTTGGTTTGACCAATTTTACGAACATCTGGAGCTTGAGCACCTTCCGTTCAGCCTTTGGTTCTGTTCTTTCTTGGACCATTATTTGGGCCTTGGCTGCTTCTACCTTGCAGATTGTCATTGGTATCTTTACAGCAATCATTGCCAACCAACCATTTATCAAAGGAAAACGTATCTTCGGTGTTATTTTCCTTCTTCCTTGGGCTGTTCCAGCCTTCATCACTATCTTGACATTCTCAAACATGTTTAATGATAGTGTCGGTGCCATCAACACCCAAGTCTTGCCTCTTTTGTCTAAGGTCCTTCCTTTCCTAGATGGAGCTCTTATCCCTTGGAAAACAAATCCAACATGGACTAAGGTTGCCTTGATTATGATGCAAGGCTGGCTAGGATTCCCATACATCTACGTTTTGACCTTGGGTATCTTGCAGTCTATTCCTAACGACCTCTACGAAGCGGCTTACATCGATGGTGCTAATGCTTGGCAAAAATTCCGTAACATCACTTTCCCAATGATCTTGGCTGTTGCAGCTCCAACATTGATTAGCCAATACACCTTCAACTTTAACAACTTCTCTATCATGTATCTCTTTAATGGTGGAGGTCCTGGTACTGTCGGAGGCGGAGCCGGTTCAACTGATATCTTGATTTCATGGATTTACCGTTTGACAACAGGTACATCTCCTCAATACTCTATGGCGGCAGCTGTTACCTTGATTATCTCAATCATTGTCATCTCTATCTCTATGATCGCATTCAAGAAACTACACGCATTTGATATGGAGGACGTCTAAGATGAATAACTCAATCAAACTCAAACGTAGACTGACTCAAACCCTCACTTACCTCTACTTGATTGGCCTATCAATCGTGATCATCTACCCACTTTTGATCACCATCATGTCCGCCTTCAAAGCAGGTAACGTCGCAGCCTTTAAACTAGATACTAACATCGACTTCAATTTTGATAACTTTAAAGGGCTCTTCACCGAAACCTTGTATGGCACTTGGTACCTTAATACTTTGATTATTGCCTTTATCACAATGGCTGTTCAAACAAGTATCATCGTACTTGCTGGTTATGCCTACAGCCGTTACAACTTCTTGGCTCGTAAACAAAGTTTGGTCTTCTTCTTGATTATCCAAATGGTGCCAACCATGGCCGCATTGACCGCCTTCTTCGTTATGGCGCTTATGTTGAACGCCCTTAACCATAGCTGGTTCCTCATCTTCCTCTACGTCGGTGGAGGTATTCCGATGAATGCTTGGCTCATGAAAGGTTACTTCGATACCGTACCAATGTCTCTTGACGAATCTGCAAAACTAGATGGTGCAGGACACTTCCGTCGCTTCTGGCAAATTGTCCTTCCGCTCGTTCGCCCAATGGTGGCTGTACAAGCCCTCTGGGCCTTCATGGGACCTTTCGGGGATTACATCCTCTCTAGTTTCTTGCTTCGTGAGAAAGAATACTTTACTGTTGCCGTTGGTCTCCAGACCTTCGTTAGCAATGTGAAAAACATGAAGATCGCCTACTTCTCAGCAGGTGCTATCCTCATCGCCCTTCCAATCTGTATTCTCTTCTTCTTCCTACAAAAGAACTTTGTTTCAGGACTTACAAGTGGTGGCGACAAGGGATAATTTATCCCCGCCACCCTTTTTCATTTTATACTCTTCGAAAATCTCTTCAAACCACGTCAGCTTTATCTCCAACCTCAAAGCTGTGCTTTGAGCAACCTGCTACTAGCTTCCTAGTTTGCTCTTTGATTTTCATTGAGTATTAGAAATTGTTACTGTAAATAATATTCTTGCAACAACAAGCAATTTATCTCCTAGACTTGAAATAAAGCACATTTCTCTATATAATAATACTCATATAGAAAACACTTTTAGAAAGATGCCTATGCTTCCATATCCATTCTCGTATTTCTCTAGTATCTGGGGATTTCGTAAGCCCCTATCAAAACGTTTCGGCCTCAACTGGTTTCAGCTTCTCTTTACGAGCATTTTCCTCATCAGCTTGTCTATGGTTCCGATTGCCATTCAAAACAGCTCACAGGAAACGTATCCACTGGATACCTTTATCGATAATGTCTACACTCCACTGACAGATGAAGCCATCATGGACTTGTCAGAGAATGCACAAATCGTTGATGGAAAGCTGAACTACTCAGGTACGAAGAATCGGCAGCCTTCTCTTTTGATTGGCCCAAGCCAAAGCAAAGAATTGCCAAAGGACCTACAACTTCATTTTGATACGGAAGAACTCGTCATCAGTAAGGAAAGTAAGGAATTGACTCGCATTCGCTACCACGCGATTCAAACGGGGAGTTTCCAGAGTAAGGAAGATCTAACCCAGGCCATTTCTAAAGATTGGTACCAACAAAATCGGGTCTATATCAGTCTCTTTCTCGTTCTTGGTGCTAGCTTCCTCTTTGGATTGAATTTCTTCATTGTCTCTCTTGGAGCTAGTCTTCTCCTTTATATCACCAAAAAATCACGCCTCTTTTCATTTAGGACCTTTAAAGAGTGCTACCATTTTATCTTGAACTGTTTAGGATTACCCACTCTGATTACGCTTATTTTGGGACTTTTTGGCCAAAATATGTCAACCCTTATCACTGTACAAAACATTCTTTTTGTTCTTTATCTGGTCACTATTTTTTACAAGACACATTTCCGTGATCCAGATTATCATAAATAGGAGATTTTTATGCCCGTGACGATTAAAGATGTGGCTAAGGCAGCAGGTGTCTCACCTTCCACTGTTACCCGCGTCATTCAAAATAAATCAACGATTAGTGATGAAACCAAAAAACGAGTTCGCAAGGCTATGAAGGAACTCAACTACCATCCCAACCTCAATGCTCGTAGCTTGGTAAGTAGCTATACTCAGGTTATCGGCCTGGTGCTTCCTGATGACTCGGATGCCTTTTACCAAAATCCTTTCTTCCCATCTGTCCTACGAGGGATTGCCCAAGTCGCGTCTGAAAACCACTACGCTATTCAGATTGCAACAGGAAAAGATGAGAAAGAACGTCTCAATGCGATTTCTCAGATGGTTTATGGCAAGCGTGTTGACGGTTTGATTTTCCTCTACGCTGAAGAAGAAGACCCTCTGGTCAAACTAGTAGCCGATGAGCAGTTCCCTTTCCTAATTCTCGGAAAATCTACTTCACCCTTTATCCCTCTTGTTGATAATGACAATGTACAAGCTGGCTTTGATGCAACAGAGTATTTCATCAAAAAAGGATGCAAACGAATTGCCTTCATCGGGGGTACAAAGCGACTCTTCGTAACGCAAGATCGTCTAACTGGCTATGAGTCCGCACTCAAACAACACCAACTTCCGATTGATACCAACTTAACCTACTTTGCGACCGAATTTCTAGAAGAAAAAGGTTATCAATTCAGTGAACTTCTGTTCAATCACGATCCGCAGATTGACGCTATCATCACAACCGATAGTCTCCTAGCAGAAGGAGTTTGTGACTACATCAGTAAGCATCAGTTAACTGTTCCTGTCTTGAGTTTCGACTCTGTCAATCCTCGACTTGACCTCGTAGCTTATGTCGATATCAATAGTCTGGAACTCGGGCGCGTTTCCTTTGAAACCATTCTCCAGATCATCAACGATGCTAAAAACAATAAACAGATTTGTTACCGCCAGTTGATTGGACACAAAATTATCGAAAAATAAAGACCAGCCCCAGTGAACTGCACCCCAAAAGTTAGACAGAAAAAATCTAACTTTTGGGGTGTTTTTATTATGAAATTAACTTATGATGATAAAG
>NZ_JATR01000022.1:0-1402 GCF_000526075.1 Streptococcus sp. SR1 | reverse complement strand
CACCGGTAGCACCGACATATGAAAATGAGCCAACTCCACCAGTTAAGACTCCGGATCAACCAGAGCCATCAAAACCAGAAGAGCCAACATATGAGACAGAGAAGCCATTGGAGCCAGCACCAGTAGCACCAAGCTACGAAAATGAGCCAACACCACCGGTAAAAACTCCAGATCAACCAGAGCCATCAAAACCAGAAGAGCCAAATTATGATCCATTGCCAACTCCGCCGGTAGCACCAACTCCTAAGCAGTTGCCAACACCACCAGCGGTGCCAACAGTTCACTTCCATTACAATCGTCTATTTGCACAACCTCAGATTAATAAAGAAATTAAAAATGAGGATGGAGCAGATATCGATCGTACTCTAGTTGCTAAGCAGTCTGTAGTGAAGTTTGAGTTGAAAACAGAAGCCTTGACAGCTGGACGTCCAAAAACTACTTCATTTGTATTGGTAGATCCGCTTCCAACTGGCTATAAGTTTGACTTGGATGCAACTAAGGCTGCAAGTACAGGCTTTGATACAACTTATGATGAAGCCAGTCATACTGTAACTTTTAAGGCGACTGATGAGACATTGGCAACATACAATGCTGACTTAACTAAACCTGTTGAGACTCTTCATCCAACGGTTGTTGGTCGAGTATTGAACGATGGGGCAACTTATACGAATAACTTCACTTTGACAGTCAATGATGCTTATGGTATTAAGTCAAATGTTGTTCGTGTAACGACTCCTGGTAAACCAAATGATCCTGATAATCCAAATAACAACTATATTAAGCCAACGAAAGTAAATAAGAATAAAGAAGGCCTTAATATCGATGGAAAAGAAGTTTTAGCTGGTTCAACCAACTACTACGAATTAACATGGGATTTGGATCAATATAAGGGTGATAAATCTTCTAAGGAAGCAATCCAAAACGGCTTCTACTATGTAGATGATTATCCAGAAGAAGCTTTAGATGTTCGTCCTGATTTGATTAAGGTTGCAGATGAAAAAGGAAATCAAGTATCAGGTGTCAGCGTTCAAAAATATGACAGTCTAGAAGCTGCTCCTAAGAAAGTTCAAGACTTGTTGAAGAAAGCTAACATTACTGTTAAGGGTGCTTTCCAACTCTTCTCTGCTGATAATCCAGAAGAATTTTACAAGCAATATGTAGCAACTGGAACATCATTAGTCATTACAGATCCGATGACTGTTAAGTCTGAATTTGGTAAGACAGGTGGTAAGTATGAAAATAAGGCCTATCAAATTGATTTCGGAAATGGCTATGCTACAGAAGTAGTGGTTAACAACGTACCGAAAATCACACCTAAAAAAGATGTGACAATCAGTATGGATCCAAGCAGTGACAATATCGATGGCCAGACTATTCCATTGAACCAGTACTTCAATTATCG
>NZ_JATR01000021.1:0-176743 GCF_000526075.1 Streptococcus sp. SR1 | reverse complement strand
GTTGTAGACTATATCAATTACTACAACAATAAAAGAATTAAAGTCAAACTAAAAGGACTTAGTCCTGTGCAGTACAGAACTAAATCCTTTCAATAATTATTTGTCTAACTTTTTGGGGTCAGTACATATTTGAGAACCTTCTTTTCATTAGTTTTTAGAAGCTGCTTGGAATTCAGGGTTTTTCCATGCTTCATCAATGATAGCTTGCAATTCTTTGGCAGATGCTTGCATTTTTTGAGTTTCAGCATCGTTCAATGGGATGTTTACTGGACGAACGATACCGTGTGCACCAACAACAGCTGGTTGACCGATAAAGACGTTTTTAACACCGTATTGACCTTCTTGGAAGACTGAAAGTGGAAGTACTGCATTTTCGTCATCAAGGATTGCTTTTGTGATACGAGCAAGTGCTACTGCGATACCGTAGTAGGTAGCTCCTTTTTTGTTAATGATTGTGTAAGCAGCGTCACGAACACCTTCGAACAATTCAATCAATTCAGCTTCTTGAACGTTTTGAGTATCTTTAAGGAATTCTTCAAGGTTTACACCAGCGATGTTAGCGTGTGACCAAACCGCAAATTCAGAATCTCCGTGTTCACCCATGATGTAGGCGTGAACGGAACGAGCATCAACATCCAATTTTTCAGCAAGTGCTTGACGGAAACGTGCTGAGTCAAGTGAAGTACCTGAACCGATAACACGTTCTTTAGGGAATCCAGAGAATTTCCAAGTTGAGTAAGTCAAAACGTCAACTGGGTTAGCTGCAACAAGGAAGATACCATCGAAACCTGATTCAACAACTTGTGTTACGATTGATTTGTTGATAGCCAAGTTTTTACCTACAAGGTCAAGACGAGTTTCACCTGGTTTTTGAGGAGCACCTGCAGTGATAACAACAAGGTCAGCGTCTGCACAGTCAGAGTATTGAGCAGCATAGATTTTTTTAGGTGAAGTGAAGGCAAGGGCGTGGCTAAGGTCAAGCGCATCACCAACAGCTTTTTCGTGCAATTGTGGAATTTCGATAATTCCAAGCTCTTGTGCAATTCCTTGGTTAACAAGTGCGAAAGCGTAAGATGAACCTACGGCACCGTCACCAACAAGGATCACTTTTTTGTGTTGTTTAGTTGAAGTCATTATCTAAACATCTCCTTCATTTTTTTTTAGGGGAATCCCCAGACACTTTCATTCTATCACTTTTAAAAAGCTTTGTCACGAATATTCTATTCGGTTATAGATGTAAACGTTTTAGTGGTTTTCAAAGACTGAAATGAAGGACAAATTATGGTATAATATATCTAATTACTAATAGTGAAATGAGGCATTTATTAATGCAGGATAGAAATTTAGTGAATGTCAATCTGACAAAGGAGATGAAGACCAGCTTTATCGATTACGCCATGAGTGTTATCGTTGCGCGGGCTCTTCCTGATGTTCGAGACGGTCTAAAGCCTGTTCATCGTCGTATTCTTTATGGAATGAATGAACTAGGTGTTACACCAGACAAACCTCATAAAAAATCAGCCCGTATTACAGGGGATGTTATGGGTAAATACCACCCACACGGGGATTCATCTATTTATGAAGCCATGGTTCGTATGGCTCAGTGGTGGAGCTACCGTTACATGCTTGTCGATGGGCATGGAAACTTTGGTTCCATGGACGGGGATGGTGCCGCCGCACAGCGTTACACAGAAGCACGTATGAGCAAGATTGCTCTTGAAATGCTTCGTGACATCAATAAAAACACAGTTGATTTCGTAGATAACTACGATGCCAATGAGCGTGAGCCCTTGGTCCTGCCAGCTCGTTTTCCAAACCTTTTGGTCAATGGGGCAACTGGTATCGCTGTTGGGATGGCAACTAATATCCCACCTCATAACTTGGGTGAAACCATTGATGCGGTGAAGTTGGTTATGGATAATCCTGAAGTAACTACTAGGGACTTGATGGAAGTCTTGCCTGGTCCAGATTTTCCAACTGGTGCCCTTGTCATGGGGAAATCAGGTATTCATAAGGCTTATGAGACTGGTAAGGGTTCGATTGTCCTCCGTTCTCGAACAGAGATTGAGACGACTAAGACAGGGCGTGAGCGCATCGTGGTAACAGAATTTCCTTATATGGTCAATAAAACCAAGGTCCATGAGCATATCGTTCGTTTGGCGCAAGAAAAACGAATTGAGGGCATTACAGCTGTACGTGATGAATCCAACCGTGAAGGGGTTCGTTTCATTATCGAAGTGAAGCGTGATGCTTCTGCAAATGTTATCCTCAATAACCTCTTCAAGATGACGCAGATGCAAACTAACTTTGGTTTCAATATGCTTGCTATTCAAAATGGCGTACCAAAGATTTTGTCTCTTCGCCAAATTTTAGATGCTTATATTGAACACCAAAAAGAAGTGGTTGTTCGTCGTACCCGTTTTGACAAGGAAAAGGCAGAAGCACGTGCGCACATCTTAGAAGGCCTTTTAATCGCGCTAGACCATATTGACGAAGTGATTCGTATCATCCGTGCTAGTGAAACGGATGCCGAAGCACAAGCTGAGTTGATGAGCAAGTTCAAACTTTCTGAACGTCAAAGTCAGGCTATCCTTGATATGCGTCTTCGTCGCTTGACAGGATTGGAACGCGATAAGATTCAGTCTGAATATGATGAATTGATTGCCTTGATTGCAGATTTGGCTGATATTCTTGCTAAACCAGAACGTGTGGCACAAATCATAAAGGATGAATTGGATGAAGTAAAACGTAAATTTGGTGACAAACGTCGTACCGAGTTAATGGTTGGAGAAGTCTTGACACTTGAAGACGAAGATTTGATTGAGGAGTCGGATGTCTTAATCACTCTTTCTAACAAGGGCTATATCAAACGTTTGGACCAAGGTGAATTCACTGCTCAAAAACGTGGTGGTCGTGGAGTCCAAGGTACGGGAGTTAAGGATGATGACTTTGTGCGTGAGTTGGTTTCAACCAGCACCCATGATCATTTGCTCTTCTTTACCAATAAGGGCCGTGTATACCGACTAAAAGGTTATGAAATTCCTGAATACGGTCGCACAGCCAAGGGATTGCCGGTTGTCAATCTTTTGAAGCTGGATGAAGGGGAGAGCATACAGACCATCATTAATGTTAAATCTGAACGTAGTGATGACGCCTATCTTTTCTTCACAACCCGTCACGGTATCGTGAAGCGAACCAGTGTTAAAGAATTTGCTAATATCCGTCAAAATGGACTTAAGGCTTTGAATCTCAAGGATGAAGATGAACTGATTAACGTCTTGCTGACAGAAGAAGACACAGATATCATCATTGGTACCAAATTTGGTTATGCCGTTCGCTTTAATCAATCAGCCGTTCGTGGTATGAGCCGTATCGCGACAGGGGTTCGAGGAGTTAACCTTCGTGAAGGAGATACTGTAGTTGGTGCTAGTGTCATCACTGACCAGGACGAGGTCCTTATCATCACTGAAAAAGGTTATGGTAAACGTACTCTTGCAACTGAATATCCAACAAAAGGTCGTGGTGGTAAAGGAATGAAGACAGCCAATGTTGCTGAGAAAAATGGCCCTCTTGCAGGTCTCCTCACTGTTAAAGGAGATGAAGACCTGATGATTATCACGGATACAGGTGTTATGATTCGAACAAATGTTGCCAATATTTCACAAACAGGACGCTCAACTATGGGAGTTAAGGTGATGCGTCTAGACCAGGATGCCAAGATTGTGACCTTTACAACGGTTGATGCGGTAGAAAAAGAAGAAGTTGGGACTGAAAACGAAACAGAAGGTAAAGCATAATGTCTCATAAAAAAACGAAAAGTAAGAAGAATAAGCGTAGGAATTTATTTCTCAATATTTTAGCAGTTTTCTTAATCCTTTTATCCTTAGCTTTGATTTTTAATTCAAAGATTCGAGATCTCTTTATGGTATGGAATACCAATAAATACCAAGTCAATCAGGTTACTAAAGAAAATATAGATGAAAATCTCAAAACAGAAGGAAATTTTGATTTTGATTCGGTTAAATCTATCTCATCTGAAGCAGTTCTAGCCGCTCAGTGGGACGCTCAGAAGCTTCCCGTTATTGGAGGAATTGCTATTCCCGAAGTGGAGATTAACCTACCGATTTTCAAAGGGCTGGATAATGTAAACTTGTTCTACGGAGCAGGAACCATGAAACCAGACCAAAAAATGGGAGAGGGCAACTATTCTCTAGCAAGTCACCATATCTTTACTGCTGAAAATGCCAGTCAAATGCTCTTTTCACCTTTAGTTAACGCTAAAGCGGGTATGAAAATTTACCTGACTGATAAGGATAAGGTTTATACTTATGAGATTACGGAAGTTAAACACGTTACTCCGGACCGAGTAGATGAAATCGAAGATCGTGATGGTATCAAAGAAATCACATTAGTGACCTGTGTGGACTATAATGCGACAGAGCGTATAATTGTTAAGGGGATTTTTAAAGAATCAAAAGCTTATTCAGAGACTTCTGAGGATATTTTGAAGGCCTTTAATCAACCGTATAGACAACGTTATTAACCTCAAAAACCAGTGAAGAAGCAATTTCACTGGTTTTTTGTCAAATTGAGACATCAGTCAAAGGAGAATGATGCATGTTCGAATATTTTTTGTTTGGAATGAAAACGATGTGGGAAAGTCCTGTCTTTAGTTTTGCCTTTTACTTATTAGCCTCTATTCTGTTACTAATCTTTTGGCGACGTTTTATAATTGTCCGTCGTAGTGGTGGTAATTTTTTTGCCCCGTTTCACATTGCCAATGGGAGATTTTATATTCACAATGCTTTTGTATTTGTGAAGAGAATCATTCCGCTGAATAACATCAGAAGGATTGAAGTCAAATATATTCGAAGTGTCAAATTGAATGGGGCAAGTTATCATTTGTTTATCGAAAGAAAAGATGGAAAAGCTGTCAGTTTTTTCTTCGGACAATCAAAACAGAATGATCTCCTTGTGAAGAATCTAAAGAATGAAACTAAAAACTACCATATTAGAATTGTAATAGATGGATAAGTGTTTAGCTTAAGAAAGGAATGATCATGGATAAGCTACAAGAAGTCAGAGAAAATGAACAGTTAAGGACCTTACTGATGACTGAATGTGATATTTATTTTTATGACAAGATAAGTGAAGTTCAGTTTTCAGGGAACAATGAGGAATACTCTCTTGCCTGTAAGGCATTTGCTCAAGACGGTAGTGGGGAAGAATATGTTTTTCTCGAAGATAACAGCATAGGCTTTATCGGAAGTGAGGGCCAAGTGGGGAGAGTAGCAGAAAGTCTGGATGACTTACTGATATTCCTACTTCACGCAGGTTGTATTTCGGATTTTAGCTGTCGGTATCTTTATCAGAACACAGACTTATTGAAAGCATTTTGTAGGGGCTATGTGTCTAAAATACGAGAAAGCTATCAGGCTAAGCAGGAAAATTGGGATCTGGTACGAGGAAGTATGGCTCAAAAACTATCACTTGATTTCAATCCCCAAAAACTAGAAAAAGTAGCCATGGCATTTTATCAAGCAGCGACAAGGAAGCCTGTCTTTTCCTGTAAGTATATAGACGGTGAAGAAGAATATACCTGTGATTCAGTCTTGTCGGACATTGTGGGCTTGTGGACGACAGAACTTGTAGGCATGAGTAGAGAAGAAATCGAAAACTATAAAATTTGATAATGTATGATGCTTGCAAGATGATCATTCAACTTTAATGGTATCTTTTCAATGTGAGAGGAAGCTAATCAGTAGGTTGAAAGGTTTATCGTAAGTAACCGAAGGATGCCTGGCATAAGAGAGGATAGATAATGAGTCAGTTAAGAGAAAAGTCTTTCGTTACGCTCAAAGAAGACATAACAAGTAGTTTTCCATTTGACAAGGATCTTCCTATGATATTCTTGGGAGGAATTGCCAATATGGCTGGACACTGAATCTTCATAGGAAAATCGGGGGAAGTGTTATTTTGGATATCATATTTCACATTTTAGAGAACTAAGTGAAGATGAGATATAGGACTTTCGCAGTAGGAAAAATAGATGAGGAGTTGACAATGAATAATCAGATTGACTTGGTACTTCCAAACTTATACGCAGAATTCTTGAGTAAAATCGACAAAGCAGGAGAGTTGATAATAGAGAATACAGGTATCATCTTATACTCGAAGCTAGATTTGCTAGAAAGAAACTCCACCTACCAAATAGAAGAGTGGGAACCTGATTTTTTCCTGATTGGGCAAGATGGGGATGTCGCTTTTTTTATAAAGAAAGATTCTGACGACACTATTTATATGAATGATTTGGGGGCATTAGGTTCACTGGAAATGAAACCCATATCTTTGAATATTTTCGAGTTTGTGCAACAAGCGAGTGAACATTATGATGATATCTTCTAATCATTGCAAGTGTTGTTATTTTATCATACGCGTGTGTGGAAGACATTTTTATGAAATCATTTGAACATTTTGATTAATGTTAATAAATTTTTAGTAAATGATAATGATTTGGAGAGTGAACAATGAATTTTGATGAGAGTTTACGGCAATACACTTATGAGCATGAGGGAGTGATCTTTGTTTGGGACGAAGAGCCTGATTGTGACTTTATAGATAAAGTTGAACTGTTATCAAAAAATTATCAGGAAAATCTCAATAGAATTATCAACTTCATGCTAGCTGATCTTAAGGAAATGTATGGAGAAGTTAGCGAGGAAGATGTGAAGAACAAGCTGGGGAAACCTATCATTGACTACAATCAAGGAACAGTTAGTTATTGTGAGCAAACCTTCGATGACTGGCACCTATTTGAGTTTGAATTTTTGGATGATCAATTTGAAACATTGAAATGTTTTTCTGTTAATGGGTAAAGGAGAGATTTATGGAATTCCCCCAATGCCTTGATTTTCTTTGTAGAAAACGTATACAAGAAAGGCTTTTCAAAATGCGTGCTTTATGTTATAATATTCACAAATAAAAGTTTAGGAGTTTTTTATGGTCTCTTCAGAATTTATCTCAAAGATTGAATTTGCTTGTAAGAAGAAAGAAAGTCTTTATAGTCAAAGCAAGTTTAAGTATGCAATTCGTTCCATGTTTGCAGGTGCCTTTTTAACATTTAGTACGGCTGCGGGTGCAGTTGGGGCTGACTTGATTAATAAAATCGCACCAGGCAGTGGTCGCTTCCTTTTCCCATTTGTTTTTGCTTGGGGATTGGCCTACATTGTTTTCTTGAATGCCGAGTTGGTAACTTCAAATATGATGTTTTTGACAGCTGGTAGTTTCTTGAAAAAAATCTCTTGGAGAAAAACAGCTGAGATTTTACTTTACTGTACCTTGTTCAATCTCATCGGAGCCTTGATAGCAGGTTGGGGCTTTGCCCACTCAGCAGCCTATGCAAATCTGACACATGATAGCTTCATTTCAGGGGTTGTAGAGATGAAGTTAGGTCGTTCCAATGAGTTAGTCTTACTTGAAGGTATTTTAGCCAATATCTTTGTAAACATTGCCATTCTTTCATTTGTTTTGGTGAAAGACGGTGGCGCCAAACTTTGGCTTGTCTTATCAGCAATTTACATGTTTGTATTCTTAACAAACGAACACATTGCTGCGAACTTTGCTTCTTTTGCGATTGTTAAGTTCAGTGTTGCAGCTGATTCAATTGCTAATTTTGACATTCCTAATATTCTTCGTCACTGGGGTGTAACCTTTGTCGGAAACTTTATCGGAGGAGGTCTCTTGATGGGATTACCATACGCTTTCCTCAATAAAAACGAAGATACTTATGTCGATTAAAGAAACGAGCACGAGTGAATCGTGCTTTTTTGTTTGATGTGTAAGACTAGTCATAGTTGTTCCTTATATCAAAATATAGAAAAACAGTATTGGAAAAGACTAGCCTAAGATGATACAATATCCCTAATGAAGCTATTTGGAGGTCGTCTTATGACTCGTGATTTTAAATTTGAAACCCTACAATTACATGCTGGGCAAGTAGTTGATCCAGCGACTAAATCTCGTGCAGTACCAATTTATCAAACAACATCCTTCGTTTTTGATGACACGCAAGAAGGTGCCGATTTGTTTGCTTTGAGAAAACCGGGGAATATCTATACCCGTATCACAAATCCTACAACAGCAGCCTTTGAAGAAAGAATCGCTGCTCTTGAAGGTGGTGTTGGAGCACTAGCGACAGCATCAGGTATGGCTGCTGTAACCTACACTATTTTGGCGCTTGCTCACGCAGGTGACCATGTGGTGGCTGCGTCAACTATTTACGGTGGGACCTTCAACCTCTTGAAGGAAACCCTTCCTCGTTATGGGATCACAACAACCTTTGTGGATGTGGATAATTTGGAAGAAGTGGAAGCAGCTATCAATGACAATACAAAGCTTGTCTTGATTGAAACCTTGGGGAATCCCTTGATTAACATTCCTGACTTGGAAAAATTGGCTGAGATTGCGCATAAACACCAGATTCCTCTCGTTTCAGACAACACTTTTGCCACACCATATTTGATTAACGTCTTCTCTCACGGTGTAGATATTTCCATTCACTCAGCAACTAAGTTTATCGGTGGGCATGGTACGACTATTGGAGGAGTGATTGTCGATAGCGGTCGTTTTGACTGGGCAGCTTCAGGGAAGTTCCCTCAATTTGTTGAGGAAGATCCGAGCTACCATAACTTGAGCTATACTCGTGATGTGGGTGCAGCAGCCTTTATTATCGCTGTTCGTGTTCAATTGCTCCGTGATACAGGTGCTGCCTTGTCACCGTTTAATGCCTTTCTCTTGCTCCAAGGGCTTGAAACTCTTTCACTTCGTGTAGAACGCCATGTGCAAAATGCAGAGAAAATTGTTGATTTCCTTGTCAACCATCCTAAGGTAGAAAAAGTCAACTATCCAAAACTTGCAGACAGTCCATATCATGCCTTGGCTGAGAAATATTTGCCAAAAGGTGTTGGTTCAATCTTTACCTTCCATGTCAAAGGTGGAGAGGCAGAAGCCCGCAAGGTGATTGATAATCTGGAAATCTTCTCTGACCTTGCAAACGTAGCAGATGCAAAATCGCTTGTTGTCCATCCAGCCACAACTACTCACGGTCAATTGTCAGAAAAAGACCTAGAAGCAGCAGGTGTTACACCAAACCAAATTCGCTTGTCGATCGGTCTTGAAAATGTAGAGGATTTGATTGAAGATTTGCGTTTGGCCTTGGAAAAAATTTAAAGTAACAGATATAAACAGTGGGTTTCGACTCGCTGTTTTTGATTTTCCCTCAGGCATGATATAATGGTTACAGAAGTCTAGAAAGAGGAAAGTTATGAACGAAATCAAATGTCCCAACTGTGGGGAAGTCTTTACAGTAAATGAAAGTCAGTATGCCGAACTCTTGTCTCAAGTGAGAACGGCTGAGTTTGATAAGGAATTACACGACCGCATGAAGCAGGAACTTGCCTTAGTTGAGCAAAAGGCTATGAATGAGCAGCAGTCTAAACTGGCTCAAAAAGACCAAGAAATTGCGCAATTGCAGAGTCAAATCCAAAACTTTGATACAGAAAAAGAATTAGCTAAGAAAGAAGTTGAGCAGACAAGCCATGAGGCCCTATTGGCAAAGGACAAGGAAGTGCAGGCCTTGGAAAACCAACTGGCTACCTTGCGTTTGGAGCATGAAAATCAACTGCAAAAGACCCTTTCTGACTTAGAAAAAGAACGGGATCAGGTCAAAAATCAGCTCCTCTTGCAAGAAAAGGAAAATGAGTTGTCTTTGGCTTCTGTTAAGCAAAATTACGAAGCCCAGCTCAAGGCTGCTAGTGAACAAGTCGAATTTTACAAGAATTTCAAAGCTCAACAATCTACCAAGGCAATCGGTGAAAGTCTGGAACAGTATGCAGAGAGTGAGTTTAACAAGGTTCGTAGTTTTGCCTTTCCAAATGCCTACTTTGAGAAGGATAACAAGGTCTCTGCACGTGGGTCTAAGGGGGACTTTATCTTCCGTGAATGTGATGAAAACGGAGTGGAAATTATTTCCATCATGTTTGAAATGAAAAACGAAGCGGATGGGACGGAGAAAAAGCATAAGAATGCAGATTTTTACAAGGAATTGGACAAGGACCGTCGGGAGAAGAACTGTGAGTATGCTATTTTGGTGACCATGTTAGAAGCAGATAACGATTACTTTAATACAGGAATTGTTGATGTCAGCCACGAGTATGAAAAGATGTATGTGGTCCGTCCTCAGTTCTTTATCCAGTTGATTGGACTCTTGCGTAATGCAGCGCTTAATTCCCTTAAATACAAGCAAGAGTTGGCCTTGGTTCGCGAGCAAAATATCGATATTACACATTTTGAGGAAGATTTGGACGCCTTTAAGCTAGCCTTTGCAAAGAACTACAACTCTGCTTCAACCAATTTTGGTAAAGCTATTGATGAAATCGACAAGGCCATCAAACGCATGGAAGAGGTCAAGAAGTTCCTAACCACATCCGAAAACCAACTCCGCCTCGCTAATAACAAATTGGAAGATGTTTCAGTTAAAAAATTGACCCGAAAAAATCCAACTATGAAAGCGAAGTTTGAAGCACTGAAGGGGGAGTGAGAAAGCAGTGGAAAATGAATTATTAGTATTGGGTACTGAAGAAGTAGATGAGTCTAAAAATATAAACTATGACGAATTAGAAGAACTATTGGAACAGCAATTTACAATGGAGTTTTCTAATCTCGAAAAATTAGAACTAGAATGTAAAGAGATTAGTTCACCAGATAAATTAGGAGATGTTATTTTAGATGAAATCTGGGATCAATTTGCGAATCAAATTGGTTTAGATATGACAAGTGACACGCTTCTTAAGCAGTATAACGATAAACATCCTAATGGTTATACAAAAGAAGAGGGTGCTAAAATAATGAAAGATAAAAGGTATACTGATGCAAAGAATGCTATGAAAGAAAAGCAAAAATCTGGAAATTTAAAGGATGAATATACTGGAAAAACTTTAAAATTAAATGAAAACGCAAATTTGGATCACGTTGTAGCACGTAAACAAATTTTTGAAAATTCTTGGAGAAAGATTGCTGATATAGATACTGCAGATTTAGCAAACAAAAAGGAAAATTTAGCAGCAACTAATGAATCGCTTAATAAAAGTAAAGGTGCAGAATCTAATAGCGAGTATATAAAGGATAGAGAAGTAAGAGAAAAAAATCTAAAAGAACAAGTTGAAAGAGCTAATAAAAAAATTGACAAGAAGGATATTTCAGATTTCGAAAAACGAAATCTGAACGCTATAAACGAAAAAAGATTAAATGATAAATACATTTTGCATGATTCTGCAAAAGAAACATTAAAAAAATATTTAGAATTACATAGTAACAATCCTGAAAATAAAAATGCAAATGGGCGATTTGCAAGAAATGTATTTGATAGGATAGCACGTTCTAGCGCACGTGTAAAAAAATGCTACAAAGTCAAATTGAGCAATTGCGCGATGATTTTGAGCGTGAACGTACTCAACTAGTGGATCAAATCGATCAAAAAGACAAGCAGATTGCTGACATGATCGGAATCTATCATTTAGAGGTAAAAGTAATGGAGGGAATTTAAATGGGATTTAGGATATTCATGCTAATCGTAGTTTTACTTATTCCGTTAACTATGCTTTTATTTGGCTGGCTATTTTTTAGGAGAACACCGAAAGAAATCAATTATGTATTCGGATACCGAACAAAAAGGTCCATGAGGAATGAAGAAACATGGAAGTTTGCGAATCAATATTTTGGGAAAGTATGGTATCTTTGCGGACTACTTTCAGCACCTCTCTCCGTGATTGCCATGGCCATTGTTTTTGAAAAGGGAACGGAGACAATGAGTACTGTTGGCTTTATTATCACGATGATTCAGACAATCCCTTTAGTTGGCGCGATGATTTCAACAGAGATTGCATTGAAGAAAAACTTTGATGAAAACGGGAGAAGGAAATAAACGAGGTATATCCATCACTAGAAGAAAAGCAGCAAATCTTTTGTTACAAAAGATAATTACATTATAATTCTTGAAGAAGATATTTCATGAATGAAATAAGAAAGCAACACATGAACGGTATTATCAATTTAAAAAAAGAAGCGGGGATGACTTCGCATGATGCGGTTTTTAAACTGCGTAAGATTTTGGGAACCAAGAAGATTGGTCATGGTGGGACCTTGGATCCGGATGTAGTGGGAGTTCTGCCAATCGCGGTTGGCAAGGCAACCCGTATGGTCGAATTTATGCAGGACGAGGGCAAGGTCTATGAGGGAGAGATTACTCTGGGCTATTCAACGACGACCGAGGATGCTAGTGGGGAAGTGGTCGCAGAGACTCCTGTTTTGTCGCCCTTGGATGAAACCATTGTCGATGAAGCGATTGCGAGTCTGACTGGGTCTATTACTCAGATTCCACCTATGTACTCGGCTGTCAAGGTCAATGGTCGTAAGCTCTATGAGTATGCGCATGCAGGTCAGGAAGTGGAGCGCCCAGAACGTCAGGTGACTATTTATCAATTTGAGAGGACGAGTCCGATTTCTTATGAAGGCGAACTTGTACGTTTTACTTTTCGTGTGAAATGCAGTAAGGGAACTTATATCCGTACCTTGTCAGTTGACTTGGGAGAAAAGCTTGGTTACGCGGCCCATATGTCCCATCTGACACGGACTAGTGCTGCAGGGTTACAACTGGAGGATGCTCTTACCTTGGACGAAATTGCTGAAAAAGTGGAGGCTGGTCAGCTGGACTTTCTCCATCCTCTTGAAATTGGAACGGGGGATCTTGTCAAAGTTTTCCTAAGTCCAGAAGAGGCTACAGAAGTGCGCTTTGGTCGTTTTATCAAGCTAGACCAAACAGATCAAGAACTGGCTGCCTTTGAGGGGAATAAATTGCTAGCTATTCTAGAAAAACGAGACAATTTCTACAAACCAAGAAAGGTTTTTAGCTAGTTTAACTGGAGTGTGGGAAGGATTTGTTTTCCCTAGGCTATCCAAATCAGACTATAAATTTTGCAAAAAATATGATAGAATAGACGACGGATAAAAAAACGGAGGATAGCATGCAAAATAGACCAATCATTATCGGAGTGACAGGTGGTTCTGGTGGTGGTAAAACCAGTGTTTCAAGAGCCATTTTATCGCATTTTCCTGATGAAAAGATTTCCATGATTGAGCATGATTCATACTACAAGGATCAGTCTCACTTGACTTTTGAAGAGCGTGTCAAAACCAACTACGACCATCCATTTGCCTTTGATACAGATCTGATGATCGAGCAGATTAAAGAATTGTTGGCAGGGCGCCCAGTGGACATCCCGACTTATGACTATACAGCGCATACACGGAGTAGCAAGACCTATCGTCAGGAGCCTCAAGATGTCTTTATCGTTGAGGGGATTCTGGTCTTGGAGGATAAGCGCCTGCGCGATTTGATGGATATCAAGATTTTTGTGGATACAGATGATGATGTGCGTATTATTCGTCGGATCAAGCGTGATATGGAAGAGCGTGGACGTAGCCTTGACAGTGTCATTGAGCAGTACTTAGGTGTAGTTAAACCTATGTACCACCAGTTTATCGAGCCGACCAAGCGCTATGCGGATATCGTCATTCCTGAGGGAGTCAGCAATACAGTTGCTATCGACCTTTTGACCACTAAGATTGCAAAGATTTTGGAAGAAGCGCGAAACAGTAAATAATCAGATGAGGAGGCCTAGCCTCCTTTTTCTATTTTTCCTTTAGTTTCAGTAGGAAAAAGGTGATTTTTAAGCATGTTTTTGGTATAATAATACCCGTGGAAAAGCAAGAAAATGAATAGTAGGTGGAGATGGAAAAGTATTTATCGGTAACAACTTTGACCAAGTATCTGAAAATGAAATTCGATAAAGACCCTTACTTGGAACGGGTCTATTTAACTGGTCAAGTTTCCAACTTTCGTAAACGACCTACTCACCAATATTTCTCCTTAAAAGATGATCATGCAGTTATTCAAGCGACCATCTGGTCTGGGATTTATCAAAAATTAGGTTTCGACCTCGAAGAGGGAATGAAAATCAATGTGATTGGGCGTGTGCAGGTCTATGAACCCAGCGGGAGCTACTCTATCATCATTGAAAAAGCTGAGCCTGATGGGGTTGGGGCGCTAGCGATTCAGTTTGAACAACTTAAGAAAAAATTGACGGAAGAAGGTCTATTTCAAGAGAGATTCAAGCAACCTCTTCCCCAGTTTGCTAAGCGAATTGGAGTGGTGACCAGTCGTAGTGGAGCCGTTATTCGAGATATCATCACGACCGTCAGCAGACGTTTTCCTGGTGTTGATATCCTTCTCTATCCGACCAAGGTACAAGGTGATGGAGCAGCGGAGGAAATTGCTCGAAATATTGCGCGTGCCAATCAACGTGAGGACCTAGATGTTCTCATCATTGGTCGTGGTGGTGGTTCCATCGAGGATCTCTGGGCCTTTAACGAAGAGATTGTGGTACGAGCTATTTTTGAATCCCGTTTGCCCATCATTTCTAGTGTTGGTCATGAGACAGATGTGACCTTGGCAGACTTTGTGGCTGATCGTCGTGCTGCGACGCCAACAGCTGCAGCTGAATTGGCAACGCCTGTGACCAATTTGGATCTATTGACGCATTTGCAAAATCAAGAAAAACGGATGGCAACAGCAGTTCAGAATGTCTTGTCAAAGAAAAAAGAGGCTTTGAAAAAATGCAGTCAGTCTGTTATCTTTAGACAGCCAGAGCGCTTGTATGATGGTTATTTGCAACGGTTAGATCAACTGCAACTGCGATTAAAACAAAGTTTTCAAACACGGATTTCTGATAATAAACAGCTAGTCCAAGCAAGGACGCATCAACTAGTCCAATTATCACCTATAACCAAAATCCAGCGTTATCAAGACCGGCTTGGTCAGTTGGACAAGCTCTTACGTAGCCAAATGGCGCTGGTTTATGATGCTAAGGTTGCTGAAGTGAAAAGACTTTCAGAAGCCTTGTTGATGTTGGATACCAGTCGAATCGTGGCGCGTGGTTATGCTATTGTCAAAAAAGAAGAGTCCGTTATCGATTCGGTTGAAAATTTGAAGAAAAAAGACCAAGTGACGCTTTTGATGCGAGATGGTCAAGTAGAATTAGAGGTTAAAGATGTCAAAACAAAAGAAATTTGAGGAAAATCTAGCAGAACTGGAGACCATTGTCCAAAGTTTAGAAAATGGTGAAATTGCTTTGGAAGATGCGATTGCGGCCTTTCAAAAGGGCATGTTCTTGTCAAAAGAGCTCCAAGCGACGTTAGACAAGGCTGAAAAGACCTTGGTCAAGGTCATGCAAGAAGACGGAACAGAAAGTGATTTTGAATGAAGAAGCAAGAAAAATTAGCTCTTGTTGAGTCGGTCTTGGAAGCCTTTTATGGAGACCAGCAGTTTGCTTCTAGTTTACGGGAATCTGTTCTCTATTCCATTCATGCTGGTGGCAAGCGTATTCGACCTTTTCTCTTGTTAGAAGTTCTGGAAGCCTTGCAAGTCACTATCCAACCAGCACACGCGCAGGTGGCTGCGGCCTTGGAAATGATTCATACAGGGAGTTTGATTCACGATGATCTTCCTGCCATGGATGATGACGATTACCGTCGAGGGCGGTTGACCAATCATAAGAAATTTGGCGAAGCTATGGCAATATTGGCAGGAGATGCCTTGTTCCTAGATCCCTATGCCTTGATAGCGCAGGCAGATTTGCCAAGTCAAATCAAGGTGGACTTGATTGCCAACTTATCCCTTGCTTCAGGAAGTCTGGGAATGGTTGCAGGGCAGGTTTTAGATATGGAAGGCGAACACCAGCACTTGTCCTTGGAAAAACTTCAGACCATTCATGCTAATAAGACTGGAAAATTACTAGCCTATCCTTTCCAAGCCGCCGCTATCATAGCAGAATTAGCGCCTGAAATCCAAGCAAAATTGAAAACGGTTGGTGAATTGATTGGGCTGGCCTTTCAAGTTCGAGATGATGTGCTGGATGTGACAGCTAGTTTTGAGGAAATCGGCAAGACTCCACAAAAGGATTTGCAGGCTGAAAAGTCAACCTATCCAGCCTTGTTGGGTTTGGAGGAGGCCATTGCTTTTTGTAACCAAACTCTGGATCAAGCTAATGCAAAACTAGAGGAAATTGCCCATCAGGTTCCCTTTGAAACAGAGCCGATTGTGAAAGTAGTAGAAAGTTTGAGAATCAATGGCTAAGGAAAGAGTGGATGTACTAGCTTATAAACAGGGTTTGTTTGAAACGCGTGAACAAGCCAAGCGCGGTGTCATGGCTGGACTAGTCGTAGCAGTCCTTAATGGAGAACGCTTTGATAAACCAGGAGAAAAAATCCCAGATGACACTGAGCTAAAACTCAAAGGTGAAAAACTCAAGTATGTCAGTCGTGGTGGTCTAAAACTGGAGAAGGCCTTGCAGGTATTTGATTTGTCAGTTGATGGAGCGACCACGATTGATATCGGTGCTTCCACTGGAGGATTTACTGACGTCATGTTGCAAAATGGTGCTGAGTTGGTCTTTGCAGTTGATGTTGGCACCAATCAGTTGGCTTGGAAATTACGCCAAGACTCGCGGGTTGTCAGCATGGAACAGTTTAATTTTCGTTATGCTGAAAAGACTGATTTTGAGCAGGAACCAAGCTTTGCCAGTATTGATGTGAGTTTCATTTCCCTCAGTCTGATTTTGCCTGCTTTGCATCGTGTCTTGGCTGATCAAGGTCAGGTGGTGGCTCTGGTTAAGCCTCAGTTTGAAGCAGGTCGTGAGCAGATTGGAAAGAATGGAATCATTCGCGATGCCAAGGTTCATCAAACTGTCCTTGAATCTGTCACTGCTATGGCAGTTGAACAAGGTTTTTCAGTGCTTGGTTTGGACTTTTCTCCCATCCAAGGTGGACATGGAAATATCGAATTTCTGGCATATTTGAAAAAGGAAGAGGGAGCAAGTAATCAAGTTGCCCCTGAAATAGAAAAAGTTGTAGAGAGAGCACATAGAGAATTTAAAGATGAATAAAAAAGAGAGACTTGAAAAAATTAGAAGATTTGTTACGGATTATCAAATCGGGACTCAGGAAGAAATCGTTGAGCATTTGAAGGAAGCAGGTATTTCTGCTACGCAAGCCACTGTCTCAAGGGACATCAAGGAGCTTGGTATTGTTAAAATTCCTTTGAAGAATAATACCTATATTTATGAGTTACCAAAATCAATCGTCAAAAGTTTGCAGTTGGCTGAGGACAATATTGTGAGTTACGAGCTTATGGGAAATATGATCAACCTTTCTGTCATTCCTGGAAATACTATTTTTGTGAAGAGTCAGTTGGTTGAAGCATTTTCTGAACAGATTTTTAGCTGTCTAGCTGATGATGATTCTATCTTAATTGTAGCTAGAACAGCAGAGGCAGCTGAAGAAATTGTTGAACAAGTCAAAAAATGGTAGGTCAGTATGTTACTTGAAATTTCGATAAAAAACTTTGCCATTATTGAGGCGATTTCCCTCAATTTTGAAAAGGGTATGACTGTTTTAACCGGGGAAACGGGTGCTGGAAAGTCTATTATTATCGACGCTATGAATCTCATGTTGGGGGCTCGTGCAACGACAGACGTTATTCGTCATGGTGCGCCAAAGGCGGAGATAGAGGGGCTTTTCTCGGTTGAAAATAGTCGCCTTTTACAGGAACTTTTTGAAGAGCAAGGTTTGGAAATGGGCGATGAGATCATCATCCGCCGGGAAATTTTACAAAACGGTCGTAGTGTTAGTCGTGTGAATGGTCAGATGGTCAATCTTTCTGTCTTGCGTGCTATTGGGCAACACCTTGTGGATATCCATGGTCAGCATGACCAAGAGGAGTTAATGCGTCCTCAACTGCACATCCAGATGTTGGATGAGTTTGGTGATGCTGCTTTCTTGGAGCTGAAGGAGACCTATCAGACGAGCTTTGATGCCTATCGCAAAATGCGCAAGCAGGTTTTGGAAGTCAAGAAAAACCAACAAGAACATAAGGCTCGTATTGAGATGTTGGAATTTCAAATGGCAGAGATTGAGGCAGCAAACTTGCAGGCTGGTGAAGACTTGGCTCTCAACCAAGAACGAGATAAACTCCTCAATCATAAAAATATTGCGGATACGCTAACCAATGCCTACACTATGTTGGACAATGAGGAATTCTCCAGTCTTGCTAATGTCCGTTCAGCAATGAATGACATGGAAAGTGTCGAAGAGTATGACCCTGAATACCGTGAAATTTCAAGTTCTCTATCAGAAACCTACTATGTTTTAGAAGATATTACCAAGCGTTTGGAAGATATTATTGAGGACTTGGATTTTGATGGCAATCGCCTCATGCAGGTTGAAAATCGCTTAGACCTTATAAATACTATTACCCGCAAGTACGGTGGAACTGTGGACGATGTTTTGCTTTATTTTGCCAAGATTACGGATGAGTACAATCTCTTGACAGGTAATAACCTTTCTTCTGAAGACATGGAAGCAGAGCTCAAGAAATTGGAAGTTAATCTTGTTGATTTGGCAGGGCAGCTTGCATCAGCTCGCCATGACTTGGCCCAGCAGCTTGAGGCAGAGATTAAACAAGAACTGCAAGATCTCTATATGGAGAAAGCACAATTCCAGGTTCGCTTTAGCAAGGGCAAATTTAGTCGTGAGGGGAATGAAACGGTCGAGTTTTTCATTTCTACCAACCCAGGTGAAGACTTTAAACCCTTGGTCAAGGTTGCATCTGGTGGGGAATTGTCTCGTCTCATGCTAGCCATCAAGTCTGCTTTTTCTCGTAAGGAAAGCAAGACTAGTATTGTCTTTGATGAGGTGGATACTGGAGTTTCAGGTCGTGTTGCTCAAGCTATTGCTCAGAAGATTCACAAGATTGGCCAACATGGTCAGGTTTTAGCTATTTCTCATCTTCCACAAGTGATTGCCATTGCGGATTATCAATTCTTCATTGAGAAGATTAGCGATGAGCACTCAACGGTGTCAACTGTTCGACTCTTGACTTTAGAAGAACGAGTAGAGGAAGTTGCTAAGATGTTAGCAGGAGAGAATGTAACCCAAGCAGCCCTTACCCAAGCGAGAGAATTATTGCAAACGAGGGAGAAATAAATGACAGACTATTACGTAATTGGAGATGTCCATGGAAAAGCAGGTATGCTGGAAGACCTTCTCAAAACATGGGACGGTCACACCCAGTTGCTCTTTCTGGGGGATTTGATTGACCGAGGTGAAGACAGTCGCCGTGTTCTAGAAATGGTCAAAGACTTGGTCGACAATCAAGGGGCTATCTGTCTATCAGGAAACCACGAGTATATGTTTCTGACTTGGCTCGATGACCCAGAAGAAAGCTATGACCATTATCGTCGCAATGGTGGAGATACAACTATTAACTCTATTTTAGGTCGTCCCTTGGATGCACCAGTTGATGGCGTAGAAGATGCCAAGCGTGTTGCGACTGAAGCGGCTGACTTGGTCGAATTTATTCGTCAAATGCCATTTGTAGTAGAGACAGACAAGTATATCTTTGTTCATGCGGGTATTGATTTGACCTTGGATGATTGGCATGAAACGACTGATTACAAGAAAGTCTGGCTCAGAAAGCCATTCCACGAAGCCGAAAATCATACTGGGAAAATGATTGTCTTTGGGCATACACCGGTTTATGGTTTGCTCAAGCAAGACCGAGGTACAGCTGAGCTTTGGATAACAGAGGATGGCAAGATTGGTATGGATGGAGGAGCTGTCTATGGTGGTGTCCTTCATGGTATTGTCTTTACAGACCAAGGAATGACAGAACACCACTTTATCGAAAATGATGGCTTTATTGCCGAAGATTAGTACTCCTTACAGGGTATGGTCTTGTCAAAATGTTAAAAACAATTTATAATTAATAGATACCCTGAAAGGAAGAGCAGCATGAACTTAGAAGAATTAAAGAAACGACAGGAGAAGATCCGGAACTTTTCTATTATCGCCCATATTGACCACGGGAAGTCAACGCTGGCAGACCGCATTTTGGAAAAGACGGAGACGGTTTCTAGTCGTGAAATGCAAGCCCAGCTTCTGGATAGTATGGACCTAGAACGAGAGCGGGGAATTACCATTAAACTCAATGCCATTGAGCTCAATTATAC
Source organism: Streptococcus sp. SR1 (assembly GCF_000526075.1). NCBI lineage: Bacteria > Bacillati > Bacillota > Bacilli > Lactobacillales > Streptococcaceae > Streptococcus > Streptococcus sp. SR1. The sequence goes on along the minus strand of NZ_JATR01000021.1, from coordinate 156,563 downwards.
TGCAAAAGATGGTGAGACCTATATTTTTCACTTGATAGACACACCTGGGCATGTGGACTTTACCTATGAAGTGTCACGTTCGCTCGCTGCCTGTGAAGGGGCGATTTTAGTAGTTGACGCTGCACAAGGAATTGAGGCACAAACTCTTGCCAACGTTTATCTAGCATTGGACAATGATTTGGAAATTCTGCCAGTCATTAACAAGATTGACCTACCAGCAGCCGATCCAGAGCGTGTGCGTACAGAGATTGAGGATGTCATCGGACTGGATGCCAGCGAAGCGGTCTTGGCTTCAGCCAAAGCTGGTATTGGTATTGAAGAAATTCTTGAGCAAATCGTAGAGAAAGTTCCCGCTCCAACTGGCGATGTTTCAGCTCCATTAAAAGCCTTGATTTTCGACTCGGTCTATGATGCCTACCGCGGGGTTATTCTCCAAGTTCGTGTCATGGATGGGATAGTCAAACCTGGCGATAAGATTCAGCTCATGAGCAATGGCAAGACCTTTGATGTCACTGAGGTAGGAATTTTTACACCGAAAGCAGTAGGGCGTGATTTCCTAGCGACTGGTGACGTTGGTTATATTGCGGCTTCCATCAAGACAGTTCAAGACACGCGTGTCGGAGATACAGTGACCCTAGCAAGCAATCCTGCCGCAGAACCATTGGATGGCTATAAGCAGATGAACCCTATGGTCTTTGCAGGACTTTACCCAATCGAGTCAAATAAATACAATGACCTTCGTGAAGCCCTTGAAAAATTGCAGCTCAACGATGCCAGTCTGCAGTTTGAACCAGAAACATCGCAGGCGCTGGGATTTGGTTTCCGTTGTGGATTCCTTGGACTTCTCCATATGGATGTTATCCAAGAGCGTTTAGAGCGTGAGTTCAACATTGACCTCATCATGACAGCTCCGTCTGTTATCTATAAGGTTAACCAAACTGACGGTGAGTCTATGGATGTCTCTAACCCATCAGAGTTTCCAGACCCAACCAAGATTGCGACTATTGAAGAACCGTATGTTAAGGCGCAAATCATGGTACCACAGGAGTTTGTCGGAGCAGTTATGGAATTAGCTCAACGCAAACGTGGGGACTTTGTGACCATGGACTATATTGATGACAATCGTGTCAATGTTATCTATCAAATTCCACTTGCTGAAATCGTCTTTGACTTCTTTGATAAGCTTAAGTCTTCGACGCGTGGTTATGCAAGCTTTGACTATGAATTGTCAGAGTACCGTCCATCTAAGCTGGTCAAAATGGACATTCTTCTCAATGGAGACAAAGTTGATGCCCTTAGCTTTATCGTTCACAAGGACTTTGCCTACGAACGTGGGAAACTCATCGTTGATAAGCTCAAGAAAATCATCCCTCGCCAACAATTTGAAGTGCCGATTCAAGCAGCTATTGGACACAAAATTGTGGCTCGTACGGATATCAAGGCCCTTCGTAAAAACGTACTTGCCAAGTGTTATGGTGGTGACGTTTCTCGTAAGCGTAAACTTCTTGAAAAACAAAAAGCTGGTAAGAAACGCATGAAAGCTATCGGATCAGTAGAAGTCCCACAAGAAGCCTTCCTTAGCGTCTTAAGCATGGATGAAGAATAGAAATAGAAAACAAAACTCTTGAAGATTTTTCAAGAGTTTTTTCTTTAAATGAGAGTGATAAAATCGGAAACTAACAGAATTGATTAGGTTAAAATTTGACAGAAGTCCTTATTTTTCTTATAATGCAGATGGAAAGGTGGTAGGATGAAAAAATTATTAATTTTAGGTACTGTAGTTACTGCTAGTATTTTTCTAGCTTCATGCTCCAATAAATCACAAACAGCAACCGAAGAAAGTACGACTGCGGTTGTTAGTTCTTCTAGCAGTCAGGAAACGAGTGGCTCTAGCTCTGCCGTTTCTGAATCGAAAAAGGAAGAGACTCAAATCATCGGCTCGAATGAGTATGGTTTTGTCAAGGTACCCAAATCATGGGTTCGATTCCATGAAGTAGAAGGTGGAAATGATATACAGTATAGTGATGGAACAGATATCAACATTGTTACGCTGAATACCTTCAAGGCTGAGCAATTTAATATCAGCGAAGAAGAATATGCTAAACTGGATGTTGTGACTGTCTCGTCTAGTATTTTAACTTCCAAAGAACAAAGCTCTGATTTCAGTAAGGTTTGGGGCTCCAAATCGACCATTGGAGGTTATGAAGCCTATGTTGTCAATGCAATTGCTAAGTCAGGGGAATACCTCGTTACTTGGGTTTTCCGATCAAATGATGGTAAAATCCGCTATGTTTCACTTGAAGGGGATGGAGAAACTTTAAAAACAATCTTACCGATGGTTGAAAGTAGCTGGTCAACTACTAAATCTGAATAAATGAAAAAAAGAAGATCCTTGGTCTTCTTTTTATTTTTTTACGAATAGATAGATGAGTAGAAAAAGAAATGGAGTTGTATATGAAGATCACAAACTATGAGATTTACAAATTGAGAAAAGCTGGGCTGACAAATCAACAAATTTTAACTGTTCTTGAATACGATGAGACTGTAGATCAGGAGCTCTTGCTAGGTGATATTGCAGAACTATCGGGGTGTCGTAATCCTGCTGTCTTTATAGAACGCTATTTCCAGATAGATGATGCACAGTTGGAGAAGGAGTTCCAAAAATTTCCATCCTTCTCGATTCTTGATGACTGTTATCCTTGGGATCTGAGTGAGATTTATGATGCTCCAGTGCTCTTGTTTTATAAAGGAAATCTGGACTTGTTGAAGTTTCCAAAGGTTGCTGTTGTAGGGAGCCGTTCATGTTCTAGTCAGGGAGCAAAGTCGGTTCAGAAAGTCATTCAAGGTTTGGAAAACGAGTTAATTGTGGTCAGTGGGTTAGCCAAAGGGATTGATACAGCTGCCCATATGGCTGCACTCCAGAATGGAGGAAGAACAATTGCTGTCATTGGAACTGGATTGGATGTTTTCTATCCCCGAGCCAATAAACGTTTGCAGGAACACATTGGCAATCACCATTTGGTACTTAGCGAATACGGACCTGGTGAAGAACCCTTGAAATTTCACTTTCCAGCTCGTAATCGAATCATAGCAGGACTATGTCGAGGGGTCATTGTAGCAGAGGCAAGGATGCGTTCTGGTAGTCTTATTACTTGTGAGCGAGCTATGGAAGAAGGGCGTGATGTTTTTGCCATTCCAGGAAACATTTTAGATGGCCATTCAGATGGCTGTCACCACCTGATCCAAGAGGGAGCAAAACTGATTTCCAGTGGTCAAGATGTGTTGGCTGAGTTTGAATTTTAAGGAGAAATTGATTATTCAGATAAACTTTTCTTCTATATATAGGACTTAGGTCTTGACAGCTATAGAAAAATGGTTTACACTTTATAAAGTTTATTACTTTGAAAAGGTGTGATAGTGTGGCTACGGCAACAAAGAAGAAAAAATCAACAGTTAAAAAAAATCTAGTCATTGTAGAGTCTCCTGCTAAGGCGAAAACGATTGAAAAATATCTAGGCAGAAATTACAAGGTTTTAGCAAGTGTCGGGCATATCCGTGATTTGAAAAAATCCAGTATGTCGGTCGACATTGAAAACAACTATGAACCGCAGTATATCAATATCCGTGGAAAAGGTCCTCTCATTAATGACTTGAAAAAAGAAGCTAAAAAGGCCAATAAAGTCTTTCTTGCGAGTGACCCGGACCGTGAAGGAGAAGCAATTTCCTGGCATTTAGCTCATATCCTTGATTTGGATGAGAATGATGCCAACCGTGTAGTCTTTAATGAAATCACCAAGGACGCAGTAAAAAATGCCTTTAAAGAACCTCGTAAGATTGATATGGACTTGGTCGACGCCCAACAAGCTCGTCGAGTCTTAGACCGCTTGGTAGGGTATTCGATTTCGCCTATTTTGTGGAAAAAGGTCAAGAAGGGCTTATCAGCAGGACGCGTGCAGTCTGTTGCCCTTAAGCTCATCATTGACCGTGAAAATGAAATCAATGCCTTTCAACCAGAAGAATACTGGACAATTGATGGTGTTTTTAAGAAGGGTACCAAGCAATTTCAGGCTTCTTTCTATGGTATGAATGGCAAAAAGATGAAATTGACCACCAATGAAGAGGTCAAAGAAGTCTTGTCCCATTTGACTAGCAAAGATTTCACAGTAGACCAGGTAGATAAGAAAGAACGCAAACGCAATGCACCCCTACCTTATACGACTTCAACCATGCAAATGGATGCGGCTAACAAAATTAATTTCCGTACTCGGAAGACCATGATAGTTGCCCAACAGCTTTATGAAGGGATTAATATCGGTACAGGCGTGCAAGGTCTGATTACCTATATGCGTACAGACTCGACTCGTATCAGTCCTGTGGCTCAGAATGAAGCGGCAAGCTACATCAACGATCGTTTTGGTAGCAAGTATTCCAAGCATGGTAGCAAGGTCAAGAATGCCTCAGGAGCTCAAGATGCTCACGAAGCCATTCGTCCATCTAGTGTCTTTAACACACCTGAAAGCATCGCTAAGTACTTGGACAAAGACCAGCTCAAGCTCTATACCCTTATCTGGAACCGTTTTGTAGCGAGCCAGATGACGGGAGCTATCTTTGATACCATGGCTGTCAAGCTCTCTCAAAATGGAGTCCAATTCGCGGCAAATGGTAGTCAAGTTAAGTTTGATGGTTATCTTGCTATCTACAATGACTCAGATAAGAACAAGATGTTGCCAGATATGGAAGTAGGAGATGTGGTCAAGCAGGTCAATAGCAAGCCAGAACAACATTTCACCCAACCGCCAGCTCGCTATTCGGAAGCGACGCTTATTAAGACTTTGGAAGAAAATGGAGTTGGGCGTCCGTCAACCTACGCTCCGACCATTGAAACTATCCAAAAACGTTACTACGTTCGTCTGGCTGCTAAACGTTTTGAACCGACAGAACTGGGAGAAATTGTTAATAAGCTCATCGTTGAATATTTCCCAGACATCGTAAATGTGACCTTTACAGCTGAAATGGAAGGAAAACTGGATGATGTCGAGGTTGGAAAAGAACAGTGGCAACGTGTTATTGACGAATTTTACAAACCATTCTCCAAAGATGTAGCCAAGGCTGAAGCTGAAATGGAAAAAATTCAGATCAAGGATGAGCCAGCTGGATTTGACTGTGAGGTCTGTGGTAGTCCAATGGTGATTAAGCTAGGCCGTTTTGGTAAATTCTATGCATGTAGCAATTTCCCAGACTGCCGTCACACACAAGCGATTGTCAAAGAGATTGGAGTCGAGTGTCCAAGTTGTCATCAAGGACAAATCATCGAACGCAAAACCAAGCGCAATCGTATCTTCTATGGTTGCAATCGTTACCCAGAATGTGAATTTACTTCCTGGGATAAACCAGTTGGACGTGATTGTCCAAAATGTGGTCACTTCCTTATGGAGAAGAAAGTCCGTGGTGGTGGTAAACAGATTGTGTGTAGTAATGGCGACTACGAAGAAGAGAAAATTAAATAAAACGAAGTGTCCTGAAAATAAATTTCAGGCTCTTTTTACTTGAAGCTTGACAAATTTCCTCACTTTGTGGGAAACTAGTATAAGATTATTTCAATTAGGAGAAGACATGCGTATTATTTACCTCAGTATTGGTTTTATTTCTTTAGCCTTGGCTCTTGTTGGGGTTGTCTTGCCCCTCTTGCCAACAACGCCCTTTCTTTTGTTAGCTATCGCTTGCTTTTCAAAATCTTCTAAGCGTTTTGAAGACTGGCTTTATCATACAAAGCTTTATCAGACCTATGTAGCTGACTTTCGGGAAACCAAGTCAATAGCGCGTGAACGCAAGAAAAAAATCATCGTATCTATCTATATCTTGATGGGGATTTCCATTTATTTTGCCCCTCTTTTGCCAGTCAAAATTGGTCTGGGTGCCTTGACTATCTTTATCACCTACTATCTCTTTAAAGTCATTCCAGACAAAGAATAGATAAAAATAGTAGTTATTTGCCTTGATAAAAATGAAAGCATATTTAAAATAATATGATATAATAAATTCAAAGAAAACATCAAGGAGAATCAAATGATTTACGAATTTTGTGCTGAAAATGTGACCTTGCTTGAAAAAGCGATGCAGGCTGGAGCTCGTCGAATCGAACTCTGTGATAATTTAGCTGTTGGCGGGACAACACCAAGCTATGGAGTAACCAAGGCAGCGGTTAAATTGGCAGCTAACTACGATACGACCATCATGACCATGATTCGTCCACGTGGTGGCGACTTTGTTTATCAGGATCTGGAAATTGCCATCATGCTAGAAGACATTCGTTTGACTGCTCAAACAGGTAGCCAAGGGGTTGTCTTTGGTGCTCTAACTGCTGATAAGAAATTGGATAAGGCTAATCTTGAAAAATTAATCGCCGCATCAAAAGGAATGGAAATTGTCTTCCACATGGCCTTTGATGAATTGAGTGATGAAGATCAGTTGGAAGCCATTGACTGGCTCAGCCAAGCTGGTGTCACTCGTATCTTAACTCGTGCTGGTGTGTCTGGTGACTCGCTAGACAAGCGTTTCGCTCATTATCACAGAATTTTGGAACATGCAAAAGGTAAAATTGAAATTTTACCAGGTGGGGGGATTGACTTGGACAACCGTCAAACCTTTATCGACCAGCTAGGTGTGACACAATTGCATGGAACTAAGGTTGTCTTTTAAAAAATAGAAAGGAACTGCTAGCTTTTGGTAGCAGTTTTCACTTATGTTTGAAATTTTTAACTCCTATCAGTTTAATAAAGAAAAAGCTCATGCCTATGGTTTTATAGAAAATGGAGAAGTCTGGACCAATAGTTGCCAGATTTTGCAGGGTGACTTTATCATGACAGTCTCCATCACTACTGATAATGTGAGTTTTCAGGTCTTTGATAAGGAGACTGGTGACCTCTATCCTCAAGTCCACATGGAAAGCATGAGGGGAAGTTTTGTCGGAAGTGTCCGTGAGGCTTGTTTGGAGATTCTTTACCAGATTCGGAAGGCTTGCTTTGATGTACAGGATTTTATCTGTCCTCAGACTAAGCGTATCATGGCTCAAGTTCAGGAAAAGTATGCTAATCAGTTGGAGTATCTTTGGGAGAAATCGCCTGATACAGCTGTATTACGCCATGAAGGTAATCAAAAATGGTATGCTGTTTTAATGAGAATTCCTTGGGATAAGCTGGAAAAGGGGAGAGAAGGGCTAGTCGAAGCAGTCAACCTCAAACACGACCAAGTAGCGGATTTACTTTCAAAAAGGGGCATTTATCCAGCCTTTCATATGAACAAACGCTACTGGATTAGTCTTACTCTTGATGATAGTTTATCTGATGATGACGTTCTAGATTTGCTAGAAATCAGTTGGAATTTGACTTTGAAAAAGTAAGGAAATTCCCTTGTGTTTTCAAATACTTTCAATTAGCAAAATATTCTTTACTGAAGAAATTTTCAGAAAATATTGGATTTTTTCTTGACAAGAGATTTTTCCTATGCTAAAATACTTAACAAGACATCAAACGAAGGAGAAAGTCAAACATGAAAACAGCTAAGTTTAATCAATTTGCTTTGTTGTTGAGGTACTCGGGCTAGTGCAAAAGCATTAGTCCTGTTTGGCTTACCAAGCGGGAGTAAATCAACATCTCGCTTGGGTTTCTGAGCGAGATGTTTTTTTAAAACCATATTTGGAAAAGGGGAAATCTTATGCGAACAGTTGAATTTCTAGATACCAGCCTTCGAGATGGAGAGCAGACACCTGGCGTTAACTTTTCAATCAAGGAAAAAATTGCCATTGCAAGGCAGCTGGAGAAGTGGGGCATTTCAGCCATCGAAGCTGGTTTTCCAGCTGCTAGCCCAGACTCATTTAAGGCAGTTCAGGAGATTGCTAAAGTCTTGAAAAAAACAGCGGTGACTGGTCTAGCACGTTCGGTCAAGTCTGATATTGATGCTTGTTACGAGGCGCTAAAGGATGCCAAGTATCCACAGGTCCATGTCTTTATCGCTACCAGTCCGATTCACCGCAAGTATAAGCTAAATAAGAGCAAGGAAGAGATTTTAGAAGCTATTAAGGAGCATGTTTCTTATGCGCGTTCTAAGTTTGAAATCGTTGAATTCTCTCCTGAAGATGCGACTAGAACAGAGTTGGATTTCCTCTTGCAAGTCGTTCAAACAGCAGTCGATGCAGGGGCGTCTTATATCAATATCCCAGACACAGTAGGATTTACCACGCCAGAAGAATACGGTGCTATCTTCAAATATTTGATTGAGAATGTCAAGACCGATCGTCAGATTATCTATTCACCTCACTGTCATGATGACCTCGGAATGGCAGTGGCTACCAGCCTTTCTGCTGTCAAGAACGGTGCAGGACGTGTCGAAGGAACCATCAACGGTATTGGGGAGCGAGCTGGGAATGCTGCGCTTGAAGAAATTGCAGTGGCGCTCAATATTCGCCAAGATTACTATCAGGCAGAAACCAGTATTGTCCTAAATGAGACCATCAATACGTCTGAAATGGTTTCTCGCTTCTCTGGTATTCCAGTTCCTAAAAACAAGGCTGTGGTTGGTGGTAATGCCTTTTCTCACGAGTCTGGTATTCACCAAGATGGAGTCCTTAAAAATCCTCTCACTTATGAGATCATCACACCTGAATTGGTCGGTGTCAAGAGTAATAGCCTTCCACTTGGTAAATTGTCTGGTCGCCATGCCTTTGTTGAGAAACTAAGAGAATTGGCTCTAGACTTTACAGAAGAGGATATCAAACCACTCTTCGCTAAGTTCAAGGCACTGGCGGACAAGAAACAAGAAATCACAGATGCAGATATTCGAGCTCTGGTAGCTGGAACCATGGTTGAAAATCCAGAAGGCTTCCACTTTGATGATTTGCAACTTCAAACCCATGCAGACAATGAAATTGAAGCGCTCGTTAGCCTAGCCAATATGGATGGTGAGAAAGTCGAATTCAATGCGACAGGACAAGGTTCCGTTGAAGCAATCTTTAACGCTATCGATAAGTTCTTTAACCAATCTGTCCGCTTGGTGTCCTATACCATTAATGCTGTGACAGATGGAATTGATGCTCAAGCTCGTGTCTTGGTTACTGTTGAAAACAGAGATACAGAAACCATCTTTAACGCAGCAGGTCTTGATTTCGATGTATTGAAGGCTTCGGCTATTGCTTATATCAATGCCAATACTTTTGTTCAAAAAGAGAATGCAGGTGAGATGGGGCATAGCGTTTCCTACCGAGACATGCCTAGTGTGTAAAGGAGAAGGCTATGACAAAGAAAATAGTAGCTCTAGCAGGGGATGGAATCGGTCCAGAAATCATGGAAGCTGGTTTAGCGGTTCTGGAAGCTCTAGCTTCAAAAACAGGATTTGACTATGAGATAGATAGACGACCTTTTGGAGGTGCAGGTATTGATGCTGCGGGGCATCCCTTACCTGATGAAACCCTCAAGGCATGTAGAGAAGCAGATGCTATTCTCCTTGCGGCTATCGGTAGTCCCCAGTATGATGGGGCGGCAATTCGGCCTGAACAAGGCTTGCTGGCTCTCCGTAAGGAACTCAATCTCTATGCCAATATTCGGCCTGTAAAAATCTTTGATAGTCTCAAGCATTTATCACCACTTAAACTAGAACGAATTGCTGGTGTAGACTTTGTCGTGGTACGTGAGTTGACAGGTGGTATCTACTTTGGGGATCATATCCTTGAAGAGCGAAAAGCGCGTGATATCAACGACTACAGCTACGAAGAAGTAGAGCGGATTATTCGCAAGGCATTTGAAATTGCAAGAAATCGGAGAAAAATCGTTACTAGTATCGATAAGCAAAATGTTCTAGCAACATCAAAACTTTGGCGGAGAGTAGCTGAGGAAGTTGCGCAAGATTTTCCAGATGTAACCTTGGAACACCAGTTGGTGGACTCAGCTGCTATGCTTATGATTACCAATCCTGCTAAGTTTGATGTCATCGTAACGGAGAATCTTTTCGGAGATATCTTATCTGATGAATCAAGCGTTCTATCAGGCACTCTTGGTGTTATGCCATCAGCCAGTCATTCTGAAAAGGGGTCAAGTCTTTATGAGCCTATTCACGGTTCGGCACCTGATATTGCAGGTCAAGGAATTGCTAATCCTATCTCTATGATTTTGTCAGTTGCCATGATGCTGAGAGACAGCTTTGGACGTTATGAGGATGCGGAGCGTATCGAGCGTGCTGTTGAAGCTAGTTTAGCGGCTGGCATTTTAACAAGAGATATTGGAGGACAGGCTTCTACTAAGGAGATGACAGAAGCCATCATTGAAAGATTATGAAGATGAATGAAGGAATCACGCTTGCCCTCTTGATTTGGAATTTGCTGATTTTATTGATTTATGGCATTGACAAATCCAAGGCAAGAAGAGGTGCTTGGCGCGTCCAAGAGAAAATCTTACTCATTTTAGCCTTTACTTGTGGTGGTTTTGGTGCCTGGTTGGCAGGAATCATCTTTCACCACAAGACTAGAAAATGGTATTTCAAAACAGTTTGGTTTCTCGGGATGGTGACCACACTAGTAGCCTTATATTTTATTTGGAGGTAATGGATGGCAGGAAAATCGATTTTTGATAAATTATGGGACCGTCATGTCATCACAGGAGAAGAAGGGCAGCCCCAACTCATGTATGTGGACCAGCACTATATTCATGAAGTGACTAGTCCCCAAGCTTTTCAAGGATTACGAGATGCAGGCCGCAGATTGAGACGACCAGACTTGACATTTGGGACCTTTGACCACAATGTACCAACGGTCAATATCTACGATATTCGAGATGTCATTTCCAAGGCTCAAATTGATAAGCTAGCAGAAAATGTTGAGGAGTTTGGGATTGAACATGCTGCCCATGGTTCTGAAAAGCAGGGAATCGTTCACATGGTAGGTCCAGAAACAGGACGGACGCAACCAGGAAAATTCATCGTCTGTGGAGATAGCCACACAGCTACTCACGGAGCTTTCGGAGCTATCGCTTTTGGGATTGGGACCAGTGAGGTCGAGCATGTCTTTGCTACCCAGACACTCTGGCAAGTTAAACCCAAGAAAATGCTGGTAGAATTCACTGGTGTTCCTCAAAAAGGAGTTTATTCTAAGGATTACATTCTCGCCTTGATTGCCAAGTACGGCGTTGCTTGTGGTGTTGGCTATGTAGTTGAATATCGTGGGCAAGCGATTGATGCACTGACCATGGAAGAGAGGATGACCATCTGCAATATGTCCATCGAGTTTGGCTCCAAGATGGGAATTATGAATCCAGACCAGACTACCTATGACTATCTCAAGGGACGGGAATGCGTTCCCGAAGCTTTCGAGGAGGCGGTTGCTGACTGGAAGACGCTTGTCAGCGATGATGATGCTGTCTATGATAAGGTTATCCGGATGGATGTCTCAGACTTGGCTCCTATGGTGACCTGGGGAACCAATCCTGCTATGGGCGTCGACTTTGACAGTAGTTTTCCAGAAATTAAGGATATGAATGATGAACGAGCTTATCATTACATGAACTTGGAGCCTGGTCAAAAGCCAGCGGATATTGAACTAGGCTATATCTTTATCGGGTCTTGTACCAATGCTCGGCTCAGTGACTTGCAACTGGCTGCTCGATTTGTCAAAGGGAAGAAAATAGCTCCCAACTTAACGGCTATCGTAGTCCCAGGCTCTCGTCCTGTCAAACGAGCTGCTGAGAAGTTGGGCTTGGATAAAGTATTCTTAGACGCTGGCTTTGAGTGGCGAGACCCTGGTTGCTCAATGTGCCTAGGGATGAATCCTGACAAGGTCCCTGATGGGGTCCACTGTGCCTCAACCAGTAACCGCAACTTTGAAGACAGACAAGGATTTGGTGCTAAAACCCATCTCTGCAGTCCAGCTATGGCAGCGGCGGCAGCTATTGCAGGGCGTTTCGTAGATGTTCGGCAAATGCCAGAGGCCCAGTAAGGAGAGGATATGGAGAAATTTACAGTTTATACGGGAACGACCGTTCCTCTCATGAATGATAACATCGACACCGACCAAATACTCCCCAAGCAGTTTCTCAAGTTAATTGATAAAAAGGGCTTTGGTAAGTATCTCATGTATGCTTGGCGTTATCTGGACGATAACTACGCAGAGGATCCAGACTTTGTTTTTAACCAACCTGAATATCGTAAAGCCAGCATCCTCATCTCGGGGGATAACTTTGGGGCGGGGTCTTCGAGGGAACACGCAGCTTGGGCTCTAGCCGACTATGGTTTTAAGGTCGTGATTGCAGGATCTTTCGGGGACATTCATTACAATAATGAACTCAATAATGGCATGTTGCCTATTGTTCAGCCTAGGGAGGTTAGAGAAAAGCTAGCCCAACTCAAACCGATCGACCAGGTAACTGTGGACTTGGAACAACAAAAAATCATCTCACCAGTCGGAGAATTCACTTTTGAAATCGATAGTGAATGGAAACACAAGCTTTTAAATGGTTTGGATGATATCGGTATTACTTTGCAGTATGAAGACTTGATTGCTGCCTATGAAAAACAACGTCCAGCCTACTGGCAGGAATAGAAAAATAGAAAAGGAAATATAGAACTATGACAAAACACATTCAATGGAACGGAACACTTTCACAAGAAGGCTATGACATTTTAAAAGGTGAGGGCGGTTGTATCGTTTGCCCTACAAAAGTTGGTTACATCATTATGACCAGTGACAAGGCAGGACTTGAGCGTAAGTTCGCAGCCAAAGAGCGTAACCGTAACAAACCAGGTGTTGTCCTCTGCGGTAGCATGGACGAGCTACGAGCTTTAGCACAACTCAACCCAGAAATTGAAGCCTTCTACCAAAAACATTGGGATGAAGACATTCTCCTCGGTTGTATCCTTCCTTGGAAACCAGAAGCTTTTGAAAAACTCAAAGCATACGGTGATGGCCGTGAAGAACTCATGACTGACGTTCGTGGTACTAGCTGTTTTGTCATCAAGTTTGGTAAAGCTGGTGAACAGTTGGCTGCTAAACTTTGGGAAGAAGGCAAGATGGTCTACGCCTCATCAGCCAACCCATCTGGAAAAGGAAATCGTGGTAAGGTGGAAGGTATCGGAGAACGTATCGAAGGAGCAGTGGACCTTGTCATCGAAGCAGATGACTACGTTGCTTCTATCCAACCGGACAAAACAATCGAAACTCGCTACGAGCAAGGTGTGATGGTCTCTATGGTCGATAAAGACGGCAAACTCATCCCAGAACAAGGTGGAGCACGTTCAACCTCACCAGCACCAGTTGTTATCCGTAAAGGGCTTGACATTGATAAAATCATGATGCACCTGTCAGATACCTTTAACTCATGGGACTACCGTCAGGGAGAGTATTACTAAGATAAAAAAAGAAGTCTAGTGTTAAGAGTCATTGAAGCTCCTAACGCTGGGCTTTTTATTTAATTTCTTGCTTTGCTTATTTAATAGTGTTATTATGTAAAAAGGTATTATATGTTAATGTGAAAATGGAGGAATTTATGTCGAATATAAGAGTCTGGAAAATTTCAGTTGGCGGAACCAATAACACAAAATTGCATGAGAAATCTTTTAAGGATAATGTTCTATATATCGGATTTAATAATATAGAAGAAAAAAATTATCCTTATAATGGGGAAGAAAGACCTAGAAAACAAGAGAATCAAGTAGCACTCCTTCAACATGGAGTCAGTATAGGAGATTTAGTAGTAGTTCCTAGGAGGAATCTACGGGCTTCTTTTTTGGCTAAAATAATTGGTCCTTATCAATATGTTGAAGATAGTGAGTTTGAAGTGTTTCCGAGACGATTTGAAATCATACCGATTAGTAAATTTGGTGATTTCCAGTTAAATTCTCTTGAAACTAAGAAATGGGACAATACAACAGTATCAGCATTACCATATTCAAGTCTTGATGAGTTATATGTGGATTTTAATATTGAAAAAGATAAGATTTCAGATGTTCAAAACGAGGAAAACGCATCAGAAAATATCAACGAGTATAAGAATATCTTATTACAATCCAAAAACCTCATCCTCCGTGGTGCTCCTGGCACAGGAAAAACTTATCTTGCTAAAGAAATTGCTAAAGAATTAACGGGTGGCAACGAAGACCAAATCGGATTTGTACAATTTCATCCATCCTATGATTATACTGATTTTGTAGAGGGGTTGAGACCGGTATCAAATGGGGATGGAGCTATTGAGTTTAAATTGCAAGATGGTATTTTTAAGCAGTTTTGCCAGAAGGCTAAAGAAGCTCAGAAGACTGGAGGTCAAGATAATTTTGATGAAGCTTGGGCTAAGCTAACGGATGCTATCAATGAAAAGCAAGGACAATACTTCTTCCCTCGTAGTTCTGTTCCAGCTAGTTTAAATAGCCAAGGGAATGTGAAGTTTGATTCTCCTGTTGCTACCAAAGAAAAAGTGTATCTTTTGTACAAGGGTGAAGATACTAATTTAAAGTACGAAACTTATCAAAACATTGTTTTGGATCACATGAAAGAAAGTTATGGATTATGTGATTATGTATCTCCAACGATTGACACAGACAAGAAATTCGTCTTCATCATCGATGAAATCAATCGTGGGGAGATTTCTAAGATTTTTGGTGAACTCTTTTTCTCTATCGACCCTGGCTATCGTGGTGAAAAGGGAAGTGTTTCTACCCAATATGCTAATTTACATGAGACTGATGAGAAATTTTATATCCCTGAAAATGTCTATATCATCGGAACAATGAATGATATTGACCGTTCAGTAGATACCTTTGATTTTGCTATGCGTCGTCGTTTCCGTTTTGTTGAAGTTACTGCTGAAAGCCAGTTATACATTCTAGATAAGAAACTAGATGGACATGAGGAAGAAGCGAAAAAACGTTTAAGAAACTTGAACGCTGCTATCAAAAACGTTCAGGAGTTAAACAGTCATTATCATATCGGACCAAGTTATTTCCATAATTTAAAAGAATTGGATTATGATTTTGAATTACTCTGGTCTGATTACCTCAAACCACTTTTAGAAGATTACTTACGGGGCTCTTATGAGGAGGCTGAAACTCTGGATACATTGAAAAAAGCATTTGATCTGACAAATAACGAGCAAACAGATCAGCAAGAGACTGGTGATAATGATGCGGATAACCGATAATCAGCATAGAATTGCTAAAGAAGACTTTGTCGCAGAATATCCCAAACTAAGTCAAGCCCTTCTTGATAGAACACTGGATAACCTTTCTAAAGAGAACAGTATCTTTATTTTCCCAAATGATTTGAAGCATTCTCCTGATTTGGATAAAGACCAAAAGATTTTTGAAACTGTCAATCAGGAAATTAAGACAGGAAACGTGATTGGTTTTCTTGGATATGGTCAGGAAAGATTAACGATTGCCTCTCGTTTTTCTGATGAAAGTAATGACCATTTTTTGCATTATCTCTTACAAAAGGTTCTCAATATCAATCTGACTAGTTTGGATGTCGGTCTATCTCCAGAGGATAAACTCTATCAACTCTTGATTTACCTATTTCCCAAGTATCTGCAAGCTGCTCTCAGAAAAGGTCTTTATAAGGAATACCAGAGATTTTTCTATAACGATAGTCATGTAAAGGGTGTACTAGATGTTGGAAATCATCTGAAAAAAAATCTCCCTTTTACGGGAAATATTGCCTATATAACTAGAGAGTTCACCTATGATAATCCACTCATGCAGTTGATTCGGCATACGATTGAGTACATAAAGAATCAGAAAAGTTTCGGAGTTCTGCTCGATAGCAATCGTGAAAATATGACAGAAATTACTCGTGTAACCTCATCTTATAAACTAGCTGATCGTGCCAAGATTATCAGAATGAATAAAATCAAACCCATCCGACACGCCTATTTTAGAGAGTATAGAAAATTACAGGAACTCTGCTTGATGATTCTGAGTAGAGAAAAGCATGGTCTTGGACCTCAAGCCCAAAAGGTACATGGTATTCTCTTTGATGTTGCCTGGCTTTGGGAAGAGTATGTTTACAGTTTGTTGCCAAAAGGTTTCATCCATCCACGAAATAAAGATAAGACGGACGGAATTTCAGTATTTTCTGTTGGGAAACGAAAAGTATATCCAGATTTTTATGACAGAGAACGAAAGATTGTTCTAGATGCAAAATATAAGAAACTGGAGTTCACTGAAAAAGGGATTAACCGTGAGGACTTGTTCCAATTGATTTCCTATTCTTATATCTTAAAATCTGAGAAAGCTGGACTGATTTTTCCTAGTATGGAGCAGTCAGTAAATAGTGAAATAGGAAAACTAGCTGGCTATGGAGCTCAATTGAAGAAGTGGTCTATCCAAATCCCTCAGAATGCCTCATCCTATAGTGCATTTTGTAAAATGATGGAAAATTCGGAAGAAAATTTTAAAGCGATTATTGATGAAGAAGTGGGGAGAAAATAGTCTCTTCACTTTTTTGCTATTTATATAAGCAATTCCCGAACAATATAATTTGATTGTTAAAAATATTTGACAAAAACTGTACTTTAGTTTATAATGAATCAAGGAAACGTCAGAAAAGACGTAGGGGTGCGCAAGCATAGGTAGGTCATTATAAAAGAAACGAGACATCGATATGTTAAATGAATTTCCAATTTTTGATTATGAAGATATTCAGTTGATCCCTAATAAATGTGTGATTAAAAGCCGTTCAGAAGCGGATACAAGTATTACGTTTGGAAAATACACTTTTAAACTACCTGTTGTGCCAGCAAATATGCAGACGATTTTGGATGAGAACGTAGCAGAGCAACTTGCTAAAGGCGGTTACTTTTACATTATGCATCGTTTTGATGAGGCTGGGCGCATTCCTTTTATCAAACGCATGCACGATCAAGGGCTCATTGCTTCCATTTCTGTCGGTGTCAAGGATTACGAGTATGACTTTGTTAGCCGACTCAAGGCTGATGCTCCTGAGTATATCACGATTGACATTGCCCATGGTCATGCGGATAGCGTGATTTCTATGATTCAACATATCAAGAAAGAATTGCCAGATACTTTTGTCATTGCTGGTAACGTAGGAACACCAGAAGCTGTTCGTGAATTGGAAAATGCCGGTGCGGATGCTACTAAGGTTGGAATAGGTCCTGGTAAGGTTTGTATCACAAAGGTAAAGACAGGTTTTGGTACAGGTGGTTGGCAGTTGGCTGCCCTACGCTGGTGTGCAAAGGCTGCGCGTAAACCGATCATCGCTGATGGTGGGATTCGTACTCATGGCGATATTGCTAAGTCTATCCGTTTCGGTGCCAGCATGGTCATGATTGGTTCCCTATTTGCAGGACATATCGAAAGCCCAGGAAAGACGATTGAAGTCGATGGCGAACAGTTCAAAGAATACTATGGTTCAGCTTCTCAATACCAAAAAGGAGCATATAAAAATGTGGAAGGCAAGCGCATCTTACTGCCTGCTAAAGGGCACTTGCAAGACACCCTTACTGAGATGGAGCAGGACTTGCAAAGTGCTATTTCCTACGCAGGTGGACGCAGGCTTGCTGACCTTAAACACGTTGATTATGTTATCGTGAAAAACTCTATCTGGAACGGGGATGCTTCCCACTAATGGATGGTTAGTCTACCCATAAAAAACTTGTTATTAGAGCAAATTTCTGTTATAATAAAGCAAGTTTCCACCCTTAGTGTAATGGATATCACGTAAGATTCCGGTTCTTGAGATGGGGGTTCGATTCCCTCAGGGTGGATGTAAATAGCCCAAGAAAGCCTTAAATAAGGCTTTTTCTTTATCTCGCCCCAAATTTGCCCCTAAAATTAAAAATTTTATTCTAAAAAATGCTCAAATCCCCTCTAGTCCCGTTTTAAAGTGACTCAGGGGGCTTTTTTTGATATAATAAAAGAGACTGTTATCAGTTAGAAAGAGGTTGGTATGAAAGAATTACAAACTGTACTAAAGAAGCGTTTTACAATCGAATTTGCAGATAAAAAACTACTAGAAACGGCCTTTACTCATACGAGTTATGCCAATGAGCACCGCCTCTTAAAAATTTCACACAATGAGCGCTTGGAATTTTTAGGAGACGCTGTTCTGCAATTATTGATTTCAGAATATCTGTATAAAAAATATCCTAAGAAACCAGAGGGAGATTTGTCCAAACTACGTGCTATGATTGTCCGTGAGGAGAGTTTGGCTGGTTTTGCGCGTGATTGCCAGTTTGATCAGTTTATCAAGCTAGGAAAAGGAGAAGAAAAGTCTGGTGGTCGCAATCGTGACACCATTCTTGGTGATGCCTTTGAAGCCTTTCTGGGTGCTTTGCTTTTAGACAAGGATGTTGCTAGGGTAAAAGAGTTCATCTATCAAGTCATGATTCCCAAGGTTGAAGCAGGTGACTTTGAAATGATTAAGGATTACAAGACACACCTGCAAGAGCTGCTCCAGGTTAATGGCGATGTGGATATTCGCTACCAGGTGACCTCTGAGACGGGGCCTGCCCATGACAAGGTTTTTGATGTAGAAGTTCTGGTTGAGGGCAAAAGTATCGGAAAAGGTCAAGGCCGTTCTAAAAAATTGGCAGAACAAGAGGCCGCCAAAAATGCAGTTGAGAAAGGGCTGGATTCATGTATTTAAAGGAGATTGAGATTCAGGGATTCAAGTCCTTTGCTGACAAGACTAAGGTCGTATTTGACCAAGGCGTGACAGCTGTCGTTGGGCCCAATGGTTCTGGAAAGTCAAATATCACAGAAAGTTTGCGATGGGCCTTGGGAGAGTCCAGTATCAAGAGCCTTCGTGGTGGTAAGATGCCCGACGTTATCTTTGCTGGAACAGAAAGTCGCAAACCACTCAATTATGCCTCTGTTATCGTGACCTTGGACAATGAAGATGGCTTTATCAAGGATGCAGGGCAAGTCATTAAGGTAGAACGCCATATCTATCGTAGTGGAGATAGCGAGTATCGAATTGATGGCAAGAAGGTTCGCTTGCGTGATATTCATGACCTCTTCTTGGATACCGGTTTGGGTCGTGATTCCTTCTCCATCATCTCTCAAGGGAAGGTTGAGGAGATTTTTAATTCCAAGCCCGAAGAACGCCGTGCTATTTTTGAAGAAGCTGCGGGTGTTCTGAAATACAAGACTCGTCGAAAAGAAACAGAAAGCAAACTGCAACAAACTCAAGACAATCTCGACCGCTTAGAGGACATTATCTATGAGTTGGACAATCAAATCAAGCCCCTTGCAAAACAAGCCGAGAATGCGCGCAAGTTTCTCGACTTGGATGGTCAACGCAAGGCGATTTACTTGGATGTACTGGTTGCTCAAATCAAGGAAAACAAGGCTGAACTAGAGCTGACAGAAGAAGAGCTAACGCAGGTTCAGGAACTCTTGACCAGTTATTACCAAAAGCGTGAAGAATTAGAAGAGGAAAATCAAAGCCTTAAAAAGAAACGTCAGGATCTCCAAGCTGAAATGGCCAAGGATCAAGGAAGTTTGATGGATTTGACTAGTTTGATCAGTGACTTAGAGCGAAAACTAGCCCTATCAAAACTGGAATCCGAGCAAGTAGCCCTCAATCAACAAGAGGCTCAAGCCCGTTTGGCGACTTTGGAAGATAAGAGAAAGGCTCTAAGTAAGGAAAAGGCTGAAAAAGAAGCGAACTTGGAACAGTTAGAGGAAAGTCTAGCTGAAAACAATAAGGAACTAAATCGTTTAGAAGCGGAGTTGTTGGCATTTTCAGATGATCCTGACCAAATGATCGAGCTCCTGCGTGAACGTTTTGTTGCGCTTTTACAAGAAGAAGCGGATGTCTCAAACCAACTGACCCGCATCGAGAATGAGTTGGAAAACAGCCGTCAGCTGTCTCAAAAACAAGCAGACCAACTTGAGAAACTGAAAGAACAACTGGCTACAGCTAAAGAAAAGGCCAGTCAACAGCAGGCTGAGCTTGAAACTGCCAAGGAGCAGGTTCAGAAATTATTGGCTGACTACCAAGCTAGTGTCAAGGAGCAAGAGGAGCAGAAAGTTTCTTTCCAAGCCCAGCAGAGCCAACTCTTTGACCGTCTAGACAGTCTCAAAAACAAGCAGGCTCGAGCCCAAAGTTTAGAGAATATCCTTAGAAATCATAGTAATTTTTATGCGGGCGTTAAGAGTGTTCTCCAAGAAAAAGACCGCCTTGGTGGGATCGTTGGTG
Organism: Streptococcus sp. SR1; assembly: GCF_000526075.1. Classification (NCBI taxonomy): domain Bacteria; kingdom Bacillati; phylum Bacillota; class Bacilli; order Lactobacillales; family Streptococcaceae; genus Streptococcus; species Streptococcus sp. SR1. The sequence continues at coordinate 136,369 of NZ_JATR01000021.1, read as the reverse complement.
CAGTCAGTGAACATTTGACTTTTGATGTGCATTATCAAACTGCCCTAGAAATTGCGCTTGGAGCTAGCAGTCAACATATCATCGTAGAAGATGAAAACGCGGCAACCAAGGCGATTGATTTCCTCAAACGCAACAGAGCTGGTCGTGCAACCTTTCTTCCATTGACGACTATCAAGGCTCGTACCATTTCTAGTCAGAATCAAGATGCTATCGCAGCAAGTCCAGGATTTCTGGGCATGGCAGATGAGTTGGTGTCGTTTGATAAGAGACTAGAAGCCATTTTCAAAAACTTGCTTGCTACGACAGCAATTTTTGATACTGTAGAACATGCGCGTGCCGCAGCTCGTCAAGTTCGCTATCAGGTTCGTATGGTGACACTGGATGGGACAGAGTTGCGTACAGGTGGTTCCTACGCGGGTGGTGCCAATCGTCAAAACAACAGTATCTTCATCAAGCCAGAGCTGGAGCAATTACAAAAAGAAATTGCTGAAGAAGAAGCTGACTTACGGTCAGAAGAAGCGACTTTGAAGACCTTGCAAGATGAGATGGTAGTATTAACAGAAAGATTAGAAGCTATCAAATCTCAGGGTGAGCAAGCTCGTATTCAGGAGCAAGGTTTGTATCTTGCTTATCAACAAACCAATCAGCAGGTCGAAGAACTGGAAACGCTTTGGAAACTTCAAGAAGAGGAATTAAATCGCCTTACTGAAGGAGATTGGCAAGCGGATAAGGAAAAATGCCAAGAGCGCCTTGCTACTATCGCCAGTGAAAAGCAAAATCTGGAAGCTGAGATTGAAGAGATTAAGTCTAACAAAAACGCTATTCAAGAACGCTATCAAAACTTGCAGGAACAAGTAGCGCAAGCACGCTTGCTTAAGTCCGAACTGCAAGGACAAAAGCGGTATGAAGTGACTGATATTGAACGCTTAGGTAAGGAATTAGATAACCTCAATCTTGAACAAGAAGAAATCCAGCGTCTCCTCCAAGAAAAGGTTGATAATCTTGAGAAGGTTGATACGGATTTGCTAAGTCAGCAGGTGGAAGAGGCCAAAACTCAGAAAACAAATCTCCAACAAGGTTTGATTCGCAAGCAGTTTGAGTTGGATGATATCGAGGGTCAGCTGGATGATATTGCCAGCCATTTGGATCAGGCTCGCCAGCAGAACGAAGAGTGGATTCGCAAGCAAACACGTGCTGAAGCTAAGAAGGAAAAGGTCAGCGAACGCTTGCGCTATCTACAAGCTCAATTAACTGACCAGTACCAGATTAGCTACAATGAGGCTCTAGAAAAGGCTCATGAACTGGAAAATCTCAATCTGGCGGAGCAAGAGGTTAAGGATTTGGAGGAGGCTATTCGCTCACTGGGTCCTGTCAACTTGGACGCTATTGACCAGTATGAAGAAGTTCACAACCGTCTGGATTTTCTCAATAGCCAACGTGATGATATTTTGTCTGCGAAAAATCTACTCCTTGAGACCATTACAGAGATGAATGATGAGGTTAAGGAACGCTTCAAATCCACTTTTGAAGCTATTCGTGAGTCCTTTAAAGTGACCTTTAGACAGATGTTTGGCGGTGGTCAGGCAGATTTGATATTGACTGAGGGCGATCTTTTAACAGCTGGTGTGGAGATTTCTGTCCAACCACCAGGTAAGAAAATCCAATCTCTCAACCTCATGAGTGGTGGTGAGAAAGCCCTTTCTGCTCTTGCCTTGTTGTTCTCTATCATTCGAGTCAAGACCATTCCTTTCGTTATCTTGGACGAGGTAGAGGCGGCGCTGGATGAAGCTAATGTTAAACGTTTTGGGGATTACCTCAATCGCTTTGACAAGGATAGTCAGTTCATCGTCGTAACCCACCGTAAGGGGACGATGGCGGCAGCGGATTCTATCTATGGAGTTACCATGCAAGAATCAGGTGTTTCTAAGATTGTTTCGGTTAAGTTAAAAGATTTGGAAGAAACAGTAGACTAGTTAACAAACGATAGCATCTCTTAGGAGGTGCTATTTTTTAAAACTAAAGCCCTAAATTTTCTCTTACGGTCAGTTCAGGCGCAAAAAACGACATTTGGGATTTCCTCTTAGCGAAAAGACTTTCTCTATGATATAATAGTTTCATGATTACAACAGTACCTATTAAGAACGAAAAAGATATTGCAGTACCAGGTAATACAGTCCTTGTACTAGGTTATTTTGATGGCATCCACAAGGGGCATCAGAAACTCTTTGAAGTAGCCAGTAAGGCTTCGATGAAGGATTATCTGCCAGTTGTCGTGATGACCTTTACAGAATCGCCAAAACTTGCCTTACAACCTTACCAACCTGAACTCATGCTTCACATCGTCAATCATGAGGAACGAGAGCACAAGATGAAGTGGCACGGAGTAGAGGCTCTTTTCCTACTTGACTTTAGTAGCAAATTTGCTAGTCTAACGGGTCAAGAATTCTTTGATACCTATGTTCGAGCTTTAAAACCAGCGATTATTGTAGCAGGATTTGACTATACCTTTGGCTCAGATAAGAAAACTGCGGATGACCTGATGGACTATTTTGATGGAGAGATCATCATTGTTCCTCCAGTTGAGGATGAAAAGGGCAAGATTAGTTCTACACGGATTCGTCAGGCAATTCTTGATGGAGATGTAAAGGAAGTCAAGCATCTGCTCGGCACTCCGCTCCCATCTCGTGGAATGGTCGTTCATGGAAATGCTCGTGGGCGGACTATTGGTTATCCAACAGCCAATCTGGTCCTAAGAGACCGAACTTACATGCCAGCGGACGGTGTTTACGTAGTCGATATCGAAGTGCAACGTCAGAGATATCGTGGCATGGCAAGTGTTGGGAAAAATGTTACTTTCGATGGAGAAGAACCACGTTTTGAAGTCAATATTTTCGACTTTTCAGACGATATTTACGGTGAGACAGTCATGGTCTACTGGCTGGACCGTGTTCGCGATATGGTCAAATTTGACTCCGTAGAGGAATTGGTAGACCAACTCCAGAAAGACGAAGAGATTGCTCGGAACTGGAAGGATGGAGAGTAGAAAAGTTTAAAAAAGTGAACCATATTTTGTGTTTGCTTTTTTATTTTTGAAAGAAATTTTTATAGCGAGAAACATAATTGAAGGTTGATTGAAAATCTGTTAAAATAGTGATATTCATAACTTTAAAACCAAAGAAAAGAGACTAGTATGATTACAGGCGAATTAAAAAATAAAATTGATCAGCTGTGGGAAATGCTGTGGACTGAAGGAAATGCAAATCCTCTAACAAATATTGAATATATGATAGAAAGAGCAAAATCACAATTGGCAATTCAAAAATCTCTGGAAGAATTGGAAACCTTGAAAAAATCACTTATGCTGAGTATTCCGGTTAAGCTCTGATATGAAATAGTAGTTTTACACTATCATTGTAATTACCGTAATTATTTGTTATAATACTTCAAAGGAGGAAATAAGATGGTCGTAAAAACAAGAAAACAAGGAAATTCAATCACCATTACAATTCCAAGCGAATTCAATATTCCAAGTGGTGTTAAATATGAAGCAAAATTGTTACCAAGTGGCGAAATTATCTTTACTCCTGAAGAATTGGATCATCAGGTCTCTTATGTTTCTGATGATGCCTTTAACTTAAAATTGGATACAATTTTTGAAGAATACGACGATGTTTTCAAAGCTTTGGTGGAAAAATGACAGTCTATCTAACAGAAAAGCAAATGGAAAAAATCAATGCTTTAGTAATTCAACGGTATTCTCCAAATGAGCAAATTCAAACAGTTAGCTCTTCAGCGTTAAATATGATTGTGAATTTACCAGAACAATTTGTTTTTGGCAAGCCTCTTTATCCAACAATTTTTGATAAAGCAACAATATTATTTGTCCAATTGATAAAGAAGCATGTCTTTGCAAACGCCAATAAACGAACAGCTTTCTTTGTTTTGGTGAAGTTTTTACAATTAAATGGTTATCACTTTACTGTTTCCGTGGAAGAAGCGGTTGATATGTGCGTGACTATAGCGGTAGAAGCTTTAACTGATGAAAGAATGATAAGCTACTCTAAATGGGTTTCTGAACATTCTATCAGAGAAATGATCAAAAAATAAGATAGTACGCTGGATTGAAATGAGCATAAGAAAAAATGAAAAGACAATATTAGAATTCTGTAATGCAGAAACTCTGATATTGCCTCTTTTTATTAAAACACGCGATATACATAAGGATTTTCTGGTTTATCTACTTTTGTGAAACTCTCAACCTCTAGTGTTGGGAGTTTTTGTTTGAGTTCTTTATGGTAGTGGAGGGTCAGGGTTCCTCTAGCGGTAATCCAGGTATTGTCAGGATACTGGCGTGAGTTTCCCTTGGTCAGGAGTCCATATACTCCAGAGTCTGCGATACAGTGGATGATGCCAAAGCGAAAGAGGAACTGGCTATCTGGATGGCTAGGATCGTTATAGACGAAGCCTGTAAACTCGATTTTCTTTCCTTCAAACTCTTGAGGATAGTCATAGAGAACTTCCATGACCTCCATATAGTTATCGTCTGTAATTTGAATGGTTGGCTGGGTGAGGTATTTATCAGCTGTAGTCCTCATTTCCTTTTCATAAGCAGATTTGGAAAAATAGGTGCTGGTATCGGGTTTGAGGTATTGACTGGATGTTTCTTCGCTTGCCTGAATGGCTGTGTTGATTCCCTCAGCAAGTGGGAAATGATATCCTTTGGCAGATACGGTTCTCGAGTCCAAACTTACTGTAGGAAAGGCAACCCCAATCAACAGAGGTAGTGACAGTAAAAGGATGCTGATTCGTCTAGATCGACGACTTTCCAAATGGCTGTGAGAGTTGATTTTCTTGATCCAGATATAGAATTGGACCAGAGCCAACAGAAGAGAAAGGACCATAGAGATATAGACTAGATAGGAATAGTGGAGGTTGATGTAGTGACTGAGCTTGCCAGATAGCTGCAGATACAGAGTTAGGGCAAAATAACCCAGTAAAATGAAAAATCGGATCATAGCATCACTCCTATCATGTAAGAATAAAGCAAGACAAGCACTGTCACGATGCCCATGAATTGCCAGATGAAGCGTGCTTTGAGATAGTGTTTCAACATGAGGAGATTTTTGATATCAAGCATGGGGCCAATGACCAGAAAAGCAAGGACTGGCGCTAGGCCGAAGCTCGAGAGGAGAGAAGCACCGATAAAGGCGTCCGCCTCGCTACAAAGAGAGAGGAGAAAGGCTAGAAACATGAGCAAGAGAATCGCAAGGACTGGACTTGCGCTGATAGAGGTCAAGATCCGAGTCGGGACATAGACCTGCACGATAGCCGCAAAGAGACAGCCAAAGATCAAGTAACGCCCCATATCAAAAAACTCATCAATAGCTTGTATAAAGACCTGAAATATTTTTCTAGCAGGAGTCAAGTGTGAAAAGTCATGTTCATGACAAGCGATAAGATTCTCTTTTTGAATGGGTTCCTTCCAGAAAAATCCTAGGAAAATTCCAAGCACCAAAGCAATCACAATAGCTCCCAGAGCTCGCAATAAGGCAAATTTTATTGAATTGCCAAAGGCAGAATATGTAGCGAAAAGAACGATAGGATTGATGATGGGAGCAGTCACCAGAAAGGGAACCGCTGTGTAGTTGGGCACTTTCTTTTCCAGAAAACGATTGATAATTGGAACGATTCCACACTCGCATGATGGAAAGAGAAAGCCAATGAAGGTACCAAAAAAGATCCTCCCCCAACGATTGCGAGGAAGAAACTCATAAACTTTATCAGGTGTGATATAGACCTCAATCAACCCCGAAATCAGACTCCCAATCAGGACAAAAGGAAGGGCTTCAATCATGATGGAGAGAAAAATAGCTCCCGCTTGTAATACACTAGGAGGAAGAGATTGGAAAATCGTCATCTATTTTTTCTTCTCAACTTTTTCTTTTTTGTCTTTGTCATCTGGGAAAGTGACTTGTGTTAAGTCAGGAAGTTTGGCGAATTCTTCAAACATCTTGTCCAAATCATCCGTTTTTGTAAATTTAACAGCCATGGGTGTACCTCTTTTCTACATTCTACCTTTATTATACTATTATTTTGTGGAAATGGGATTATTTTGATAATCAAAGATGCAAAAACAGGTAAGGCAAAACAAGAGTTGTTCCTTATGGTATAATAGGTATATGGATAAAAAATATGAAAAAATTTCCCAAGATTTGGGTGTAACCTTAAAGCAAATCGATACCGTTCTAAGTTTGACGGCTGAAGGGGCGACAATTCCCTTCATTGCACGTTACCGGAAGGACATGACTGGTAGTCTGGATGAGGTAGCGATTAAGGCCATTATCAACCTAGATAAAAGTCTGACAAATCTCAACGACCGTAAAGAAGCTGTCTTAGCTAAGATTCAAGAACAAGGCAAACTAACCAAGGAATTGGAAGCAGCTATTTTGGCAGCTGAAAAATTAGCAGATGTTGAAGAACTCTATCTTCCTTATAAGGAAAAGCGTCGGACCAAGGCAACCATTGCCCGTGAAGCTGGACTCTTTCCTCTTGCTCGCTTGATTTTGCAGAATGTAGCTGACTTAGAGAAAGAGGCCGAAAAGTTTGTCTGTGAAGGATTTGCGACTGGTCAAGAAGCCTTGGCTGGTGCGATTGATATCTTGGTCGAAGCCCTATCCGAAGATGTGACCTTGCGTTCACTAACCTATCAGGAAGTGTTGAGACATTCTAAAATCACTTCGCAAGTCAAGGATGAAAATCTTGATGAAAAACAAGTTTTTCAGATATATTATGATTTTTCAGAGACAGTTGGCAATATGCAGGGTTATCGTACCTTGGCTCTCAATCGCGGTGAGAAACTAGGGATTTTGAAGGTCGGCTTTGAACATGCGACGGACCGTATCTTATCTTTCTTTGCTGCCCGATTCAAGGTGAAAAATGCCTATATAGATGAAGTGGTTCAACAGTCAGTTAAGAAAAAGGTCTTGCCTGCTATCGAACGACGCATTCGGACAGAATTAACTGAGAAAGCAGAAGAAGGAGCTATCCAACTCTTTTCTGACAACCTGCGCAATCTCCTCTTGGTTGCTCCTCTGAAAGGACGCGTGGTTCTAGGATTTGACCCTGCTTTTCGTACTGGTGCTAAGCTTGCTGTCGTAGATGCAACAGGAAAAATGCTGACGACTCAAGTCATTTATCCAGTAAAACCAGCCTCCGCTCGTCAGATTGAAGAAGCCAAGAAAGATTTGGCAGACTTGATTGGTCAGTATGGTGTAGAAATCATTGCCATCGGAAATGGAACGGCCAGTCGGGAAAGTGAAGCCTTTGTGGCGGAAGTCCTGAAAGATTTTCCTGAGGTCAGTTATGTCATCGTCAATGAAAGTGGCGCTTCTGTCTACTCTGCCAGTGAACTTGCTCGTCAGGAGTTTCCAGAATTAACTGTTGAAAAACGCTCGGCTATCTCTATCGCCCGTCGTTTGCAAGATCCCCTCGCGGAATTGGTCAAAATCGATCCTAAGTCAATCGGTGTTGGTCAATACCAGCACGATGTCAGTCAGAAGAAACTGTCTGAGAGTCTAGATTTTGTCGTCGATACGGTGGTGAACCAAGTCGGTGTCAATGTCAATACCGCCAGCCCAGCTCTTCTTTCCCATGTGGCTGGACTCAATAAAACCATTTCTGAAAATATTGTCAAATACCGTGAGGAAGAGGGAAAAATCACTTCACGCGCCCAAATCAAAAAGGTTCCTCGCCTCGGTGCCAAAGCCTTTGAGCAGGCTGCTGGTTTCCTCCGTATCCCAGAAAGTAGCAATATTCTTGATAATACAGGAGTTCACCCAGAAAACTATGCTGCCGTTAAGGAACTTTTCAAACGCTTGGATATCAAGGACTTGAATGAAGAAGCCCAAAATAAGCTTAAGTCTCTTTCTATCAAGGAAATGGCGCAAGAACTAGAACTTGGCCCAGAAACCCTTAAAGATATCATTGCTGACCTTCTCAAACCAGGTCGAGACTTCCGTGATTCCTTTGACGCACCTGTACTCCGTCAAGATGTACTGGATATCAAAGACTTAAAAGTTGGCCAGAAGCTAGAAGGTGTGGTGCGTAATGTCGTTGACTTCGGTGCCTTCGTTGATATCGGGATTCACGAAGACGGCCTCATTCATATTTCTCATATGAGTCGCAAATTTATCAAACATCCCAGCCAAGTGGTGTCTGTTGGAGATTTGGTAACGGTTTGGGTTAAAAAAATCGATACCGAACGTGAAAAAGTCAATCTGTCGCTCCTCGCTCCAGATGAATCTAACTGAGTACGTTCAGTCTGTTTCACTCGTAGACTTTGGTAGACCCTTTACCCACCAAGCCCAGTGGAATTCTCGTCTGCGAACGACAGGTGGGCGATTTTTCCCTAAAGATGGGCATTTGGATTTTAATCCCAAGGTCTATAATGAACTTGGTTTGGAGGTTTTTCGGAAAATCGTGCGCCATGAACTCTGTCACTATCACCTTTATTTTCAGAAAAAGGGTTATCGGCATAAGGACCGAGATTTTAAAGAACTTTTGAAAGAAGTGGATGGACTGCGCTTTGTTCCCCCTTTGAGAGCCCAAAGTAGTTACCTAGTCTATCAGTGCCAATCTTGCCAGCAAACTTATCAGCGTAAGCGTAGGATTGATACAAAACGCTATCGTTGTGGCGTCTGCCGTGGTAAACTTGTCATCTTAAATCGGCCTAAGGACTGATGTTTGTGCCCCTGTTTCATGCTATACTAGTTGTAAGAATACCGAAAGAGGAAACAATCATGAATACAAAATTTTATAAAATGAGACGAAATCGTATGGTGTCAGGAGTTTTAGCCGGTCTGTCAGACAAGTGGAATTTTGATGTAACCTTAGTTCGCTTTCTCTTCGCCATTTTTACCATATCAAATTTTGGAGTTGGTGTGATTATTTACATCATTCTCGCCTCCATCCTGCCAACTAAGGAAGAAATCGAAGCAGAAATGTACGGAACAGGACCACGCAAACGCAAGGAAGCCGAAGCAATTGATGACAATGATGGCTGGTTTTGGTGAGTTGGATTTTGAAATAGTTTATAGATACTTTCCTTATTTCTCAAAGAGGTCAGAAAAAGAAGTGAACCTTAACCCTTGCATCCGCAAGGGTTTTCTTCTTGCCTTTCTTTTATGGTAAAATATTGATAGCGAAATTGCTTGATTTTTTCAATCTTACAAAAATGTAAGATTAAAGTCTCTTTTGTAAGGTTAGGTTATGGCAAGCCGCCTTTTTTTGCGATAAACTAGACTCATAAAGAACAAAGGAGTAAAACCATGAAAAGAATCTTACAAAAGAAAACAAGAAAACCAAGTCAAAAAGATATCGAGCGTGTTCAACTGGGATGCGCTATGATGCAAGCGCAGTTTCAAATGATGGGATATTAAGAAGGAGAAAATCATGACACTTTTAGATGTAAAACACGTTCAAAAAATCTACAAAACACGCTTCCAAGGCAACCAAGTAGAGGCTCTCAAAGATATTCACTTTACCGTAGAAAAGGGTGACTACGTTGCCATCATGGGAGAGTCTGGTTCTGGGAAATCAACCCTGCTCAACATCCTAGCTATGCTGGATAAGCCAACTCGTGGTCAAGTTTACTTGAACGGAGTAGACACAGCCACCATTAAAAACTCACGGGCTTCCAGCTTCCGTCGTGAGAAGTTGGGATTTGTCTTCCAAGACTTTAACTTACTAGATACCTTGTCTGTCAAAGACAATATCTTGCTTCCTCTAGTTTTATCAAGGAGACCCATCACTGAGATGATGAAGAAATTGGTAGTGACAGCTGAAAATTTGGGCATTAACCAATTGCAAGAGAAGTACCCTTACGAGATCTCAGGCGGTCAAAAGCAACGGGTAGCAGTAGCACGCGCCATCATCACAGAACCTGAAATTCTCCTTGCGGATGAGCCAACAGGAGCCCTTGACTCCAAGTCATCTGCAGCCCTTCTTGATGTATTTGATGAAATCAATGAACGTGGCCAAACCATTCTCATGGTAACTCACTCAACGGCAGCAGCCAGCAGGGCCAAGCGCGTTCTCTTTATTAAAGACGGCATTCTTTACAACCAAATCTACCGTGGAGACAAGACAGAGCGTCAGATGTTCCAAGAAATCTCTGACACTTTGACTGTTATGGCAAGCGAGGTGAATTAGTATGTTCCGATTAACCAATAAGTTAGCGGTATCCAACTTAATCAAAAACCGCAAACTCTACTATCCCTTTGCCTTAGCAGTTCTCTTAGCAGTGACCATCACCTATCTCTTTTACTCACTGTCACTTAACCCTAATATTGGCAAGATCCGAGGGGGAGAAACTATCTCTATGACCCTCGCTCTTGGTATGGTGGTTGTTACCATCGCTTCTGGAATTATTGTCCTGTATGCCAATAGTTTTGTCATGAAGAACCGCTCCAAGGAGCTGGGTATATATGGTATGTTGGGTCTCGAAAAGCGCCATTTGATCAGTATGGTTTTTAAGGAGCTTCTTATTTTTGGTTCCTTAACCTTGACAGCTGGTCTCGGCCTAGGAGCTCTCTTTGATAAGCTAATCTTTGCCCTTCTTCTGAAGCTGATGAAGATGAAAGTGGAGCTCGTTTCGACTTTCCAACCAATTGTCTTTATCCTAGTTCTCATCGTCTTTGGAGCTATCTTCCTAGGTTTGATTTTTATCAATGCCTTTCGCATCGCACGCATGAATGCCCTTCAGCTCTCTCGTGAAAAAGCTAGTGGTGAGAAAAAAGGACGTTTCTTAGGCCTTCAAACCATTCTAGGTCTAATCAGTTTGGGAGCGGGTTATTACCTAGCAGTTACAGTTGAAAACCCACTTTCTGCTGTTCTGATTTTCTTCGTAGCAGTCTTGCTGGTAATTTTTGGAACTTATCTTCTCTTCAATGCAGGAATCACAGTTTTCCTACAAATCTTGAAGAAAAACAAGCGTTACTATTACCAACCTAACAACATGATTTCTGTATCCAATCTCATTTTTCGTATGAAGAAAAATGCTGTTGGTCTAGCGACGATTGCTATTCTCTCAACCATGGTCTTGGTGACTATGTCTGCTGCAACGAGTATCTTTAAGGGCTCTGAAACTTTCAAGAAAGTCATGAATCCACATGATTTTGGAATTACAGGACAGAATGTTGAAAAAGAAGACATAAATAAACTCCTAGACCAGTATGCTAGCGATAAAGGATTGACTGTCACAAAGAAAGAAGTCCTTACATACAGTAGCTTTGGTGTAGCAAACCAAGAAGGTACGAAATTAACCATTTTTGAGAAAGGTCAAAATCGTGTTCAACCGAAAACTATTTTTATGGTCTTTGACCAAAAAGATTACGAGAATATGACGGGTCAGAAACTTGCACTTTCAGGTAAGGAAGTCGGATTGTTTACTAAAAACAAAGAACTTCAAGGACAGAAAGAACTGACTCTAAATGACCAGACCTATACAATAAAGGAAGAAATCAAAAAAGATTTTATTCTTGAACATGTCCCAAATCAGTACAATATTCTAACTTCGGACTATAACTATCTGGTTGTTCCTGACCTACAAGTCTTTCTTGACCAGCATCCTAATTCTTCCATCTTTAATCAATACTACGGTGGTATGAATGTAACAGCTAGTGAGGAAGAGCAACTCAAACTTGCCAACGACTATTCAAAATTCCTTGGTGATTTTAATAGAGAATTAAGCAAAGAAGGAAGCTATGTTTACGGAAGTAATCTAGCTGATAGCAGTGCGCAGATGAGTGCTCTCTTTGGTGGAGTCTTCTTCATCGGTATCTTCCTCTCTATCATCTTTATGGTGGGAACAGTTCTTGTCATCTACTACAAACAAATCTCTGAAGGCTATGAAGACCGTGAACGCTTTATCATTTTGCAAAAAGTCGGTCTCGATCAAAAGCAAATCAAGCAAACCATCAATAAACAGGTGCTAACTGTTTTCTTCCTCCCTTTGCTCTTTGCCTTCCTACACCTTGCCTTTGCCTATCATATGCTTAGTCTCATCCTAAAAGTCATTGGGGTGCTAGATGCAACCATGATGCTGACTGTCACTCTGTCCATCTGTGCGATCTTCCTCATCGTCTATGTTTTAATCTTTATGATTACCTCAAGAAGCTATCGCAAGATTGTGCAAATGTAAAAAAAGATACCTCGATATTTATCGAGGTATTTCTTTTATCTTAGATACTAAAGAGTTGTCCTAAGAGGAAGGTTACTCCCATGGTGAGAAGTCCGATACAGAGGTTACGGATCATAGCAGTTTTCGTAGGTGCTTTTCCTAATTTAGCACTGGTATAGCCAGTGACGAGAAGGGAAAGGGCTACGATAAGAACAGTTGCTGGAATACGATAGTCACTTGGAAAGACGGTGATGGAAAGCATAGGAGGAAGACTTCCCAGTACAAAGGCGATAAAGCTAGAGATAGCAGCATGCCAAGGGTTGGTAAACTCTTCGTACTCGATTCCATACTTCTCTTCGACCAAGGCTTTGAGGGGATTTTTTAAAAAGGCCTTGTTGGTCAAGAGTTGGGCGGACGTTTCACACTCACCATTTTGAAGGTAGGCAGCATAGAGGGATTGTTTTGCAGATTCGATGTCCTTATCCAAGAGCAACTGTTCTCTAGCAACAGCGGCTTCTTCCGTGTCTTTCTGAGTGGATACAGAGACATATTCGCCACCTGCCATAGAAAAAGCACCAGCGAGGATAGCGGCTAGTCCAGATAAAAAGATAATCCAGATATTGCTTGTCGCACTAGCAACCCCGATAACCACTCCAGCGATGGAAATAATCCCATCATTGGCACCCAGAACACCCGCTCGTAGGATATTGAGTCGGCCTGCAAAGTTTGCATCAATTTCATGTTTTATTTCTGTCATAGTCATCTCCTTTCTCTTCATTATAGAGAAAAGGGTAGGGGAATACAAATTTTTTAAACTATCTGAAAAAAGTTCTACGATTCTAATTTTTAGGCCCTTTGAAGTTTCTCCGAAAAAGTAGTGCTATCCTACTGTACTAGAACTTTTTAAACTTATCTATGGTATAATAGAAGATAGATTTATCAATTGGAGAATAAAGGATTTTATGATTAAACTTGTAGCAACGGATATGGACGGAACCTTTCTAGATGGAGAGGGTCGGTTTGATATGGAACGCCTTAAAAATTTACTTGTTTCCTACAAGGAAAAGGGGATTTATTTTGCAGTGGCTTCAGGTCGTGGTATTCTGTCCCTGAAAAAGTTGTTTGCGGATGTACGTGATGAAGTGATTTTTATAGCTGAAAACGGGAGCTATGTTGAGTTTCATGGAGAGAATATGTACGAGGCTACTATGTCTCGCGACTTTTACTTGAGTACTTTTGAAGCTTTAAAGAAATCACCCTATTTTGATGAAAGAAAAATGCTTCTGACAGGGAAAAAAGCGTGTTATATATTGGATACAGTCGATGAGACCTATCTCAAGTTCAGCCGTCACTACAATGAGAATATTCAAAAAGTAGCGAGTTTAGAAGATATCACAGATGAGATTTTTAAATTCACTACTAACTTTACTGAAGAAACGATAGAAGCTGGAGAGGCATGGGTCAACGAAAATGTTCCTGGTGTGAAAGCCATGACCACAGGTTTTGAATCCATCGATATTGTCTTAGACTATGTTGATAAGGGTGTGGCTATTGTTGAGCTAGCAAAAAAACTGGATCTAACCATGGATCAGGTTATGGCATTTGGCGATAATCTCAATGACCTTCATATGATGCAGGTTGTTGGGCACCCAATCGCTCCTGAAAATGCGCGACCAGAGATTTTAGAATTAGCAGAAGCAGTGATTGGCCACCATAAGAACCAATCAGTGATGGCTTATATGGAGGGCTTATAATGGCAGATATTAAATTGATTGCACTTGATTTGGATGGTACCTTACTGACAACAGATAAAAGGCTGACAGATCGTACCAAGGCGGTCCTCAAGGCTGCGCGTGATCGTGGCATCAAGGTCGTACTGACAACGGGGCGTCCTCTAAAGGCTATGGATTTCTTTCTCCATGAGCTGGGGACTGACGGTCAGGAGGATGAGTACACCATCACCTTTAATGGTGGTCTAGTGCAAAAAAACACAGGAGAGATTCTCGATAAAACAGTCTTTTCAATCGACGATGTGGCACGCTTGTACGAGGAAACTGAAAAACTCGGATTACCGTTAGACGCCATTTCAGAAGGAACAGTCTATCAAATCCAGTCTGACCAAGAAAGTCTCTATGCTAAGTTCAACCCAGCCCTGACTTTCGTACCTGTCGCTTTTGAAGATCTATCTAGTCAGATGACGTATAATAAATGTGTGACTGCCTTTGCCCAAGAACCTTTGGATGCAGCGATTCAACAGATTTCTCCAGAATTGTTTGACCAATATGAAATCTTCAAATCGCGTGAACTCTTATTGGAATGGTCGCCGAAAAATGTCCACAAGGCAACAGGTTTAGCGAAATTAATTAAACACTTGGGAATCGACCAAAGTCAAGTCATGGCTTGTGGGGACGAGGCCAATGACCTTTCCATGATTGAGTGGGCGGGTCTAGGAGTTGCCATGCAAAATGCAGTTCCAGCAGTTAAAGCAGTTGCCAATGTGATTACCCCGATGACCAACGACGAGGAAGCTGTTGCCTGGGCTATCGAAGAATATGTGCTAAAGGAGAGTTAAAAAATGGGATTATTTGACCGTTTATTCGGAAAAAAAGAAGAGCCAAAAATCGAAGATGTTGTAAAAGAAGCACTGGAAAATCTTGATTTGTCAGAAGAGGTTGAAGAAAACCAAACGGCAGTCGAAGAAACAGCGACGGACAAAGTGGAAGAAACACCTGCTCAAGAAGAACTTCCTCAGGTCTCGACAGAAGAAGTTATTGAACCAGAAGCAGTCGAGGAAACTGCTCAGGAAGAGCTTGAGCTAGAATCTGATGAACTGGAACGATTCCAAGAGTCAGAAAAAATTCTAGAAGAAGAGAGCCAAGAATCTCTAGAAACTGAAGAAGAACTAACGTCTGAAGTTGTAGAAGAAGAACTTCCTCAGGTTGAAGAAACCGCTCAGGAAAAATATGACCGCAGTCTCAAGAAAACTCGTACGGGATTCGGTGCTCGTTTGAATGCCTTCTTTGCCAACTTCCGTTCAGTCGATGAAGAATTCTTCGAGGAATTGGAAGAACTGCTCATCATGAGTGACGTCGGTGTGCAGGTCGCTTCAAACTTAACAGAAGAACTACGTTATGAAGCCAAATTAGAAAACGCTAAGAAGCCAGACGCACTCCGTCGTGTCATTATCGAGAAATTGGTTGAACTCTATGAGAAGGATGGCAACTACGATGAGCAAATCCATTTTCAAGATGGTTTGACAGTCATGCTCTTTGTTGGTGTTAATGGTGTTGGGAAAACAACTTCTATCGGGAAATTGGCTCATCGCTACAAACAAGCTGGCAAGAAGGTCATGTTGGTTGCGGCAGATACATTCCGTGCTGGAGCTGTTGCCCAGCTAGCTGAATGGGGCCGTCGTGTTGATGTTCCTGTTGTGACGGGGCCTGAAAAGGCTGATCCAGCTAGTGTAGTCTTTGATGGGATGGAACGTGCTGTAGCAGAAGGGATTGATATCCTTATGATTGATACAGCAGGTCGTCTGCAAAACAAGGACAACCTTATGGCCGAGTTGGAAAAGATTGGTCGTATTATCAAACGTGTCGTTCCTGAAGCACCTCATGAAACCTTCCTGGCCCTTGATGCGTCAACTGGACAGAATGCCTTGGTACAAGCTAAGGAATTTTCTAAGATAACACCATTGACAGGAATTGTTTTGACAAAAATTGATGGAACTGCCCGAGGTGGTGTTGTACTAGCCATTCGAGAAGAACTCAATATCCCTGTAAAATTGATTGGTTTCGGTGAAAAAATCGATGATATAGGGGAATTTAACTCAGAAAACTTTATGAAGGGTCTTTTAGAGGGCTTGATTTAATACAAAATAAATATCCTGCAAGTTAATCTTGCAGGATATTTTTGCTATTCTAAACGTCCATCTTCACGATAGGCGATATCTGGTTGCCAGGTCCATTTGGCTCCATACTTCTCAAGTAAGTCAAAGCTAGCTTGTGGTCCCATGCTCCCAGATTTATAATCGTAGAGTGGAGCTCCGTTTTCAGCCCAGAGTTTTTCAATACGGTCAATCAATTTCCAAGAAGCACTTACCTCATCCCAGTGGCTAAAATTGGTTGAGTTGTTGTTCAAGACATCGTAGATTAATTTCTCGTATGGATCTGGTGAGGCTCCAGTAGCAGTAGCATCTGTACGGTAATCCAGAGAACTTGGTGCCAGGTTAAATTCTTCACCGACTTGCTTCCCATTGAGGCTGAGTGAGAAGCCTTCAGTTGGTTGGATATAGATTGTCAAAATGTTTGGAGCAAGAGGCTCTCCAAAGATAGAGTCCATTTGCTTAAAGACGATATTGACATGAGTGCCTTTTTCTGTCAGGCGTTTACCAGTACGGAAGAAGAAGGGAACACCACGGAAACGATCGCTATCTACAAAGAAGGCGCCAGATGCAAAGGTTTCTGTTGTAGATTCAGGATCGACATTTGGCTCGCTTCGATAGGAAATGTATTTCATACCATCGATTTTACCAGAGCGGTACTGACCACGGATAAACTGTTCTTTCAATTCTTCCTCAGTTGGATGATAGAGGTTTTTAAAGACCTTTATCTTTTCAGCACGAATCTCATCCTTTGTAAAGCTAGCTGGTTTGTCCATGGCTAGAAGAGAGAGGAGTTGGAGTGTATGGTTTTGCACCATATCACGAAGGGCGCCAGATTGATCATAGTAGCCACCACGTTCTTCTACACCCAAGCGCTCTGCAAAGGTAATCTGAACATTATCGATGTGTTCGCGATTCCAAACATTCTCAAAAATCATGTTGGCAAAACGAACAGCAAAGATACTCTGAATCATCTCTTTACCTAGGTAATGGTCGATACGGTAGATCTGCTCCTCATCAAAGGCCGCAAGGAGATCTTCATTGAGCTTGCTCGCTGTTTCGTAGTCTGTACCAAATGGTTTCTCAACGATCAAGCGCTCAAAACCTTTGCCATCGACAATGTTTTCAGATTTGAGGTGCTTGGCAATGGTTCCAAAGAACTGAGGTGCCATAGACAAGAAGAAGAGCTTGTTGTGTTCAGCTTGGTATTTTTCATTCAGCTCAGCTTGTAATTGACGCAAAGCAATGTAATGTTCCGTATCATTCACATCATGGCTTTGATAGTAGAAGTGGCTAGCAAATTCTTGGGCTTGCTCGGTACTATCTGCCAAGTCAAGGATGGACTCGACAACTACAGATTCAAAATATTCCTTACTCCAAGGTCTACGAGCTGTTCCGATAACAGCAAAATGCTCAGAGAGATTGCCTGATTTATAGAGCCTGAAAAGGGAAGGGTAGAGTTTGCGTTTAGCTAAATCTCCACTCGCACCGAAAATTGTAACAATAACCTTTGATGACATCTAGCTACCTAATTTCTATATTTTTTCCTAGTTGGACTAGGGATGAGATTTTCTCATTGTCATAGATTTTATTTTATCATAATTTTCAAAAAAATCAAAAATCCAATACGCAATTAAAAAAGTGTAAGGAGAACCTTACACTTTTGTTTTATACATTTAAGACCTTGTCCAAGAACTCTTTTAGACGAGGGTGTTGCGGGTTGTCGAAGATTTGATCTGGAGTTCCATCTTCCAGGAACTCACCATCAGCCGTAAAGATAACACGATTGGCCACCTGACGAGCAAATCCCATCTCGTGGGTTACGATGATCATGGTCATGCCTTGCTCTGCTAATTCCTTCATAACGTTTAGTACATCTCCAACCATTTCAGGGTCAAGAGCGGAAGTTGGTTCATCAAAGAGCATAATATCAGGATTCATGGCAAGTCCACGAGCGATGGCTACACGCTGTTTCTGACCACCTGAAAGGCTATCTGGATTGGCATTAGCTTTATCTGCTAGTCCAACCTTTTCAAGCAACTCCATCCCCAATTTCTCAGCTTCTTCTTTGGTCATCCGTTTGTGTTCAATAGGAGCAAAAGTGATATTCTCTAGAACGGACATGTGAGGAAAGAGGTTGAAATGTTGGAAAACCATTCCCACGTTTTCGCGGACATGGTCGACATTGGTTGATTTGTCAGTCAAATCATAACCATTCACAGTGATGTGGCCACTCGTCACCTCCTCGAGAAGGTTAAGGCTACGGAGGAAAGTGGATTTACCAGAACCGGAAGGACCGATAATACAAACAACATCTCCTTCATAGAATTTAGTTGTAATGCCTTTTAAAACTTCATTTTTTCCATAATACTTATGCAAATCATTTACATCAATTTTTAGTTTTGCCATTAACGAATCCTCTTTTCTAAGCGTTTGGCTAGTCTAGTCAAAAGCGTGATAATTACAAGATAGAAGATAGCAAGGATTGCATACATCTTGAAACTTTGGTAGTTACGGGCGATGATAATCTTACCAGTTTGGAAAAGTTCCACCAAACCGATAGCAGACACGATGGTTGTATCTTTAAGAGCGATAACGAATTGGTTGACGAAGTTTGGCAACATCAATTTAGTCGCTTGTGGCAAGATAATCTTACGCATGGTTTTTCCATAAGAGATACCAAGACTGCGACTGGCTTCCATTTGCCCAACTGGAACAGCTTGAATCCCACCACGAACAATTTCAGCGATATAAGCAGCAGCATTGAGTGAGAGGGCAATAGTACCAGCTACAAAGTCATTAATTGGACTTTGTTGGCCTGTAATCGACTCGATGAAGTTTGGAATACCCCAGAAGATGAAGGCTGCAAGAATCATCAAGGGAATACCACGGATAACGTCAACGAAAATCTCAGAGATCAAACGAAGAGATTTGTATGGGCTAACACTAAACATACCAAAGATAATCCCGATGACAATAGCAATTGCAAATGAAATAAGCGCTAGAGCAAGAGTGATTCCAAGTCCACTAAGAAGTTGTTTGTAGTTGTTTTGAAGCAAGCCCCAGATAGTTGTTTCGTCAACCGTACTTGTAGAGTCAGTTGAAGTTTCGCTAGCTAGATACTTGTCAAGAATCTTTTGGAATTCTCCGTTAGCTTTGAGGTTCGCGAGTCCATTATTGAACATCTGGATCAATTCAGGGTTTGTTCCTTTTTTAACCGCAAAGGCTGTTTCACCGATTGGAGTTCCAGTGATTGGCGTTTTCAATTTTTGACCTTGGCTGATAGAATATTTTAGAACTGGCTCATCATCCATCACGGCATCAATAGATCCAGTATTCAGACTGTCATACATAGATGCGCCATCTGCGAAGGTTTTAATCTTATATCCGTATTTGTTTTGGTTTTCAGTAAGGAACGTTTGAGAAGCAGTCCCGTTTTTAACACCGACAGTTTTATCCTTGAGGTCTTCATAAGAAGCAATGGTGCTTGATTCTTTTACACCGAGAATCGTATTTGCTGTGTAGTATGATTCTGAGAAGTCGAAGGTTTCCTTACGGGCATCCGTTACAGACATACCAGCAATGATACCATCTGCTTGTCCTGCTTGTACAGCACTAATGGCTGCGTCAAATCCTGGGTTGGTAATTTCAATTTCAAAACCTTGGTCTTTAGCAATGGCCTTGATAAGGTCCATATCAATACCAGTGTATTGATTGCTTGAATTTTGAAAGACGAATGGGGCGAAAGATGAGTCGCTGGCAATAATGTACTTGCTTTTCACAGGAGTAGCTTTTTGTCCAGCAGCAGTAGTTGTCGTTGGAGTTGCCGTAGTTGTAGAAGCTGTCCATTTTTGGATGATTTGCTCCAAACTACCATCCTTTTTCATTTGTGCTAGGGCTTCATTAAACTCGGTAACCAAGTGTTCATACTTGCTCCCTTTCTTGACACCAAAGGCAAAGCTTCCAACAGCCTCACCATCCATATTGATGCTGAGATCTT
Organism: Streptococcus sp. SR1; assembly: GCF_000526075.1. NCBI lineage: Bacteria > Bacillati > Bacillota > Bacilli > Lactobacillales > Streptococcaceae > Streptococcus > Streptococcus sp. SR1. The sequence continues at coordinate 116,308 of NZ_JATR01000021.1, read as the reverse complement.
GTCCTTGGTTAATCGCATACTCAATAACAGGTTTATCATCCATGATGGCATTTACAGCACCAGCACTTAGACTGTTATTCATCAAATCACCTGTATCAAAAGTTTTGATAGAGAAACCGTATTTATCTTTGATACTTTCGAGGAAACGTTGAGCGGCAGTTCCGTTCTTAACACCAACTGTTTTCCCGCTGAGTTCCTCATATTTGGTGATTTTATTTGCCTTAGTGGTAGCAATGACAACTTTTGTATCATAATAGGTATCAGACATGGTAAAGACATTTTCACGTTCTTTTGTTTTTGTCATACCTGCCATAATGGCATCTGCTTGACCTGACTGCACTGCATTTACAGCTGCGTCAAAGCCAGGATAAGACATTTGGATGTTCCATCCTTTGATTTCTGCGACTTTATTGATAATATCAACATCAATCCCTTTGTAGGTTTGATCTGAATCTTTAAACTCAAAAGGCGCGTAAGCTGTATCAGACACAATCTTAACAGTATCGGCTTTTGCCATACCTAGTGAGAAAATGGGAAATAAAATGAGCAAACATGCTAGTATTTTTTTCTTCATTTTTAGTCTCCTTTTCCGAATATTTTTCCATTATACCAGAAAAAAGGTGAAAAGGCAAATTTTATGAATTTTATGTAAGAAAATATAACATGAATTGCTCGTTCTTATCAGTTTGGAGAAGAGTCTGAAAAGCAAATTTATGGTAAAATAGAAAGATAGAAAAATGCAGATGAGGCAATCATGATTAATCGAATTACAGATAATAAATTTAAACTAGTATCAAAATATGAACCTTCAGGAGATCAACCTCAGGCAATTGAGCAGTTGGTTGATAATATCGAAGGTGGAGAAAAGGCTCAGATTCTGATGGGGGCGACGGGTACAGGGAAGACCTATACCATGAGTCAGGTCATTTCCAAAGTCAATAAACCAACTTTGGTCATTGCCCATAACAAAACCCTAGCTGGTCAGCTCTATGGAGAGTTCAAGGAATTTTTTCCTGAGAATGCTGTTGAGTACTTCGTGTCTTACTATGATTATTACCAACCCGAGGCCTATGTGCCTTCTAGTGATACCTACATTGAGAAGGACAGTTCTGTTAATGACGAGATTGACAAGCTTCGCCACTCAGCGACTTCAGCCCTTCTGGAGCGTAATGACGTCATTGTCGTAGCTTCTGTCTCTTGTATCTATGGTTTGGGTTCGCCAAAGGAATACGCTGATAGTGTCGTTAGTCTCCGTCCAGGTCTTGAAATTTCTCGTGATAAACTTTTGAATGACTTAGTGGATATTCAGTTTGAACGAAATGATATTGATTTCCAACGGGGAAGATTTCGCGTTCGCGGGGATGTGGTGGAGATTTTCCCAGCTTCTCGTGATGAACACGCTTTTCGAGTAGAATTTTTCGGAGATGAGATTGACCGTATCCGTGAGGTTGAGGCTTTGACAGGTCAGGTATTGGGAGAAGTGGATCATTTGGCGATTTTCCCTGCCACTCACTTTGTGACCAATGACGACCACATGGAAGTTGCGATTGCCAAGATTCAGGCAGAATTAGAAGAGCAGTTAGCTGTCTTTGAGAAGGAAGGCAAACTGCTAGAGGCCCAGCGTTTGAAACAGCGGACAGAGTATGATATTGAGATGTTACGTGAGATGGGTTATACAAATGGGGTTGAGAACTACTCACGCCACATGGATGGTCGTAGTGAAGGCGAGCCTCCTTATACGCTTCTCGACTTTTTTCCAGATGATTTCTTGATCATGATTGATGAAAGTCACATGACCATGGGGCAAATCAAGGGCATGTATAATGGAGACCGTTCGCGTAAGGAAATGCTAGTCAATTATGGTTTCCGTTTGCCGTCTGCCTTGGACAATCGTCCTCTCCGTCGGGAAGAGTTTGAAAGTCATGTGCATCAGATTGTTTACGTTTCAGCGACACCAGGCGACTATGAAAATGAACAGACCGAGACAGTGATTGAGCAAATCATTCGTCCGACAGGGCTTCTAGATCCTGAAGTGGAGGTCCGACCAACTATGGGGCAGATTGATGACCTCCTAGGTGAAATCAATGCCCGTGTTGAAAAGAATGAACGAACCTTTATTACCACCTTGACCAAGAAAATGGCAGAAGACCTGACTGACTACTTTAAGGAAATGGGCATCAAGGTCAAGTATATGCACTCGGATATCAAGACTTTGGAACGGACAGAGATTATCCGTGACCTGCGCTTGGGTGTCTTTGATGTCTTGGTCGGAATTAACCTCCTTCGTGAAGGGATTGACGTTCCCGAGGTAAGCTTGGTTGCTATTCTCGATGCTGATAAGGAAGGTTTCCTTCGTAACGAACGTGGCCTCATCCAGACCATTGGCCGTGCTGCCCGTAATAGCGAAGGGCATGTCATCATGTATGCAGATACGATAACTCAGTCTATGCAACGTGCTATCGATGAAACGGCCCGCCGTCGGAAAATCCAGATGGCTTATAATGAAGAGCATGGTATCGTACCTCAGACAATCAAGAAAGAAATCCGTGACCTTATTGCCGTAACCAAGGCAGTTGCCAAGGAAGAGGACAAGGAAGTCGATATCAATAGCCTCAACAAACAAGAACGCAAGGAACTCGTCAAGAAACTAGAAAGACAAATGCAAGAAGCCGTCGAAGTGCTTGACTTTGAACTGGCAGCCCAGATTCGTGATATGATGTTGGAAGTGAAGGCGTTGGGGTAGAGAGGCCCTTAAGTCAAATTTAATTAGCCAAATTGCTATTTCCTTGTTTCAGTAGTCTAGATATGAAGAAAACGGTGAAAATGAATAAAAGAAATTCAAATACAAAAAAGAATCTATCAAGGAAAGAAAGTTTTCAGCATTGGCTAGATTCTCATAAAATTATAGGTTTCTTCTTAGTCCTTTTTCTAATCTTAGGAATAGGACTAGGTATTAATTTTATTTTTGAAAGCCTCCCACTTCCTTTACTATACAGAGATATTAACTATAGTTTTCCATTATATGCAAATCTTTTTTGTCTGGTCTACAGAATATTTGACTATTGGTTTCTAGATTTATCCAGGTTAAGGATGACTCTAACCAGATTTGCTGGATTATTCATCTATCTTAATAGTATCGGTTTAGTGGTCCATCTGTTTTTCGGAGTTAGTGGGAAAAACAGTAAAGGGATTTTACCATCTCTCTTATCACTAGATTACCGCTATATCTGGTTTCCTATCGCAACTTATATGCTATTCTTTTTCTTGGGATTGGTCCTTTTACTTCTTGCTAAACATTTAGAAAAGAAGAAATTGAAGAAATGATTGTAATACCTCTTTCATCTATTCTTGTCAATATAGGTCATTATATATAATTATCACTGTCAGAGTATCTTATCATAATACCATGACTTAGTTAATGCTTTTATCGTGAAATCCCCAAAAATATATTTTAATAACTTAGAAAGCGAGCAAATTCATGTCCCGTGCCCAATCAACTATTTTAACCAATATCTGTCTAATTGAAGACCTTAAAAATCAACGTGTAGTCATGCAATATCGCTCTCCTGAAAACAATCGCTGGTCTGGCTACGCCTTTCCAGGAGGTCATGTTGAGAATGGCGAGGCTTTCGCAGAGTCTGTCATACGTGAAATCTACGAAGAAACAGGTTTGACGATTCATAATCCCCAACTGGTCGGTATTAAAAATTGGCCCTTAGATACAGGTGAACGCTACATCGTCTTTTGTTACAAGGCGACAGAGTTTACTGGAAGTCTTCAATCGTCCGAAGAAGGAGAAGTATCTTGGGTGCAAAAAGACCAGATTCCAAATTTGGAACTGGCCTATGATATGTTGCCTTTGATGGAAATGATGGAAGCACCTGACAAGTCTGAATTTTTCTATCGCCATCGTACAGAGGACGGCTGGGAAAAAGAAATTTTCTAGTCTTTTACTAAATAACCTAACTGATCCAAGGCCTCCTCGATATAGTGGAGGTCTTGTTGTGTCTCGGCTTCAACAAGGTGGTAATGGATGCCGTCTGTCAATTCAGAAAGGGGTCTAAAGTCTGAATTCTCGACTTGTTCCAGAAAGTGCTGGACATCTCGGCGACAGGTGAGTTTGAGATGGGTTTCAATTTCTCCATAAACGGGATGATCGATTAAGATATTTTGAACGCGTCCGCCATTATCTACAATGGCTAGTAGTTCCTGACCGATTTCTTCCAGTTCATGTTTCACTTTAAAGAGTTTGTGGACGTAGGGACTGGCATCATTTTCTTTGTAGATATAACCACGATTGGTGGATAGGATAGGAGCCCCATCTGCTCGGAGAATAGCGATATCCTGTACGATGACTTGGCGCGTAACATGAAAGTGTTCAGCCAAGGTTTGACCATTGAGAGCTTTTGGCGCCTCTTTTAATAGTTTGAGAAGAGCTTGTTTGCGATCCGTTGTCATAGTTTTTCCTTTTAGCGACGTTTTCGAAGCACTTTATAGACAGCTAGTGCTAATGTATAGTCAACCATACTATGGACGATTGTGCCAAAACCAACTAGGACAAAGAGAACATAAAACATATTTTCAACATTTGTTCCTGAAGTAGCATAAAAGATGATACAAGCTAGTACTTCAGCGATAGCATGAACAACACCCAAAACAAAGTTAAAAATCCAAGATGCCTTTGGTTTATCCAAGGTTTCAGGGAATTTCTTTAAGTACAAAGCCCCCAAAGTACCAAAAACGATGTGAGAAAAGGCGCGTAGGACAATAACCATAGGGTAGCCTGCCATCAGGAAACCGAGACTCGAAGCAATAATCACAAAAGCAGCCATCAAAGGTGATAGGAACATGGCGATAAAGATGGGGATATGACTTCCCAAGGTGTAAGAAGCCGGTGGGATAACGATTTTAAAAGGCATAATGATTGGAATCAAAATCGCTATTGCAGTGAGTAGGGCAGTCATAGTCATAAACTGCGTTTTTTTCCGTATATCCATAAGAACCTCCATTTATCTGTATATACATAAGTATAGTACAATAAATCACCAATCAAGTCAAGAAGCATTAGTAATTTTTAAGGGATATTTGATTAAATGTGGTAAAGAATACTGGGAACTTAATTCTTATGTTTTAACTACTAAACTCCACCTTCAGGACGAAAGTGGAGTTGTTTTTTTATTTCTTCAAGGTTTCGAGACGTGGGACAATCATTACAGTCAAGATGGCTGAGATAACCAATTCGGCGATTGAGTTTGTAGAGATAACAGTTGCTAGGAGTTTTTGGATATTGCCATCGAAGACATTTCCAAAAAGGAAGAAGATTCCACCAAGGACAAAGACGGTGTTGGTAAGGGAACCAAGGGCACCAGCTAGGATTAGCCCAGTTTTATTTTTCATCAGTTTATAGACCAAGTAAGGTGTCAGACCGATCAAAATGCGAGGGACAATAGCGATAATCGCAGAATAGATGTTTCCGTTCGGTACGAATGGAGAAAAGAGGTAGCTGGTTGGAAGGATGGTAATCGTGTTTACCGTTAAGCTTAGCAGTCCCATCAAGAAACCAAGTGTAACACCAACTCGTGGGCCGTAAATGATACTAGCAATGATTACTGGAATATGAACGATAGTTGGTTTAATTGGAAATGGGAAAAGATTAAATAGGAGAGAGCTCAAAAAGTGGATAACGAGCATAACTGCAAAAAAGATAGCAATTGGGGCAATGTTAGAGCGTTTGTTCATCGAGGGTTTCCTTTATTCTTTCTAATATAGTATTCAGGTCAGCTAGGGCGCCTTTGCCGTGATCGCCACAGGCTAGTAAAGATTCTTTTGGGGAGATAATCTGATAACCATAGGTCTCTAATGTTTTTAGATTAGCCTGAGTTGCCGGATGGTCATACATTTTTGTATTCATGGCTGGTGCGACTAACTTTTTGACGTGGTTTGGCAGGGCAAGCGCTGTGCTTGTCACCATGTTGTCAGCAAATCCGTGGGCTAACTTTGCGATGGTATTAGCAGTAGCAGGGGCTACAATAAAAAGGTCAGTCCTTTTGCCTAGTTCGATATGATTGACTTGATCAGGAGCGGGTTCCTTCATGACATTAAGGTGGACAGGATTTTGAGAGAGGACCTGTAGTGTCAACGGTTGGATAAACTCTGTAGCAGCCTGAGTCATTAAGACAGTGACATGATGGCCTTGTTTCTTCAAGGAACTGACTAGGTCAGCTGATTTATAGGAGGCAATGGAACCTGTCACTGCGATGAGAATATTTGCCATGGCTTTCCTTTCTATGAATCGTATGCTTGAATTTTTTTAAGGAGGAGATTTGCAATTTCCTCTTTGGTTTGAACGGTTTGAAGATGATCATTCTCAACAAAGATAGCTCGGTGTCGATTTGCTGAAATTTGAGTCAGGTCATTTGCAATGATCAAGTCTGCTTGGTTCTTGATAAGACTCTGTCTAGCAATTTCTATGAGATAATCTTCAGAGACATCAACCAGCAGTTTAAAACCAATCAGATGAATATCAGGATTCCATTCTTTGACTAGAGAGATGATTTTGGGTGTTTTTTTCAGAAATAAAACCTGAACCTCATCAGTTGAAGAAATCTTAGCTTGATGATTCTGCTTGTTTAAGAATTCTTCTAGATTGGAGCTAGCCTGTACCTCCTCAAGCCCCGTCATATAAACAGGAGTATAGTCGGACACAGCCATTGAGTGGATTAAGACCTGATAATCCTTAACAAGATCTTGCATCACAACTAGAAGGTCGTTGGTATTATTAATTTCTCGAATGCTTAGGTTGGGATGAGGTTCTGGCTTAATAGCACTAGGAGTAGTAATCAAACAAACCTCATGACCAGCAGCAAGTAGGGCTTCGGTGATGATTTTCCCCAAGCGACCAGTCGAGTGATTAGTGATAGAGCGGACGCTATCGATAGCTTCACTGGTACCGCCTGACGTAACTAAAATTTTCATAGGACTATTGTACCAAAAAATAAAATAGAATCAAAAGAAAGCGTTTGTTTTTTTATCTAATTTTCCAGCAAGATTATAGTTTTTGGCTATAAAAACTTATAAAAAGTAAAAAAGACGACTAAAATTGGCCTTAAAACTTTATGTTTATAAACTTTACTAAGCTTTTTGTATGTGAAAAAACTTTTTTTGTGTTATAATGAGTTATCATATTAGAGGTTAGAGGAGTTTTGAATGAAAACAGATATTGAAATCGCACAGAGTATTGAGTTGAAACCAATCGTTGATGTTGTTGAGAAACTTGGTATTTCTTACGATGATTTGGAATTGTATGGAAAGTACAAGGCTAAGCTCAGCTTTGATAAAATTCGTGCAGTTGAGAACAATCCAGTTGGAAAATTGATCTTGGTTACTGCCATCAACCCAACACCTGCAGGTGAGGGGAAATCAACTATTACCATTGGTCTGGCAGACGCCTTGAACAAAATCGGCAAGAAAACCATGATTGCTATTCGCGAACCGTCTCTTGGCCCAGTAATGGGGATTAAGGGTGGTGCTGCTGGTGGTGGTTATGCCCAAGTCCTACCAATGGAAGACATCAATCTCCACTTTACTGGGGATATGCATGCCATTACAACTGCCAACAATGCTCTTTCAGCCTTGATTGACAACCACTTGCACCAAGGAAATGAGCTGGGAATTGACCAACGTCGTATTCTCTGGAAACGTGTTGTGGACTTGAACGACCGCGCCCTTCGTCATGTAACCGTTGGACTTGGTAGTCCTCTAAATGGTATTCCTCGTGAGGATGGTTTTGATATTACAGTTGCCTCTGAAATCATGGCTATTCTTTGCTTGGCTACGGACATCGAGGATTTGAAACGCCGTTTGGCTAACATCGTTATCGGCTATCGCTATGACCGAACACCTGTTTCTGTTGGTGATTTGCAGGTTGAGGGTGCTTTAGCATTAATTTTGAAAGATGCTATCAAACCAAATCTGGTTCAGACAATTTATGGTACACCTGCCTTTGTACATGGTGGTCCATTTGCTAATATCGCTCATGGATGTAACTCTGTTTTGGCAACAAGCACAGCCCTTCGCTTGGCTGATTATACGGTTACTGAAGCTGGTTTTGGTGCAGACCTTGGTGCTGAGAAATTCCTTGACATTAAGACACCAAACTTGCCTACATCTCCAGATGCAGTTATCATCGTCGCTACCCTTCGTGCCCTTAAGATGAATGGTGGTGTAGCTAAGGACGCTTTGACAGAGGAAAATGTGGAGGCGGTCCGTGCCGGTTTTGCTAACTTGAAACGCCACGTTGAGAACATCCGTAAGTTTGGTATTCCAGCAGTTGTTGCGATTAACGAATTTGTTTCTGATACAGAAGCTGAAATTGCAGCCTTGAAAGAACTCTGTGCTTCAATCGATGTTCCAGTTGAGTTGGCTAGTGTCTGGGCTGATGGAGCAGAAGGTGGCGTAGCGCTTGCTGAAACGCTTGTCAAGACTATCTCTGAAAATCCAGCCAACTACACTCGTCTTTATGACAATGACCTTTCTGTCCAAGAAAAGATTGAAAAAATTGTCACTGAAATCTATCGTGGTAGCAAAGTGAACTTTGAGAAGAAAGCCCAAACGCAAATCGCTCAAATCGTTCAAAACGGATGGGACAAATTGCCAATCTGTATGGCTAAAACTCAGTACAGTTTCTCTGACAATCCAAATGCACTTGGAGCCCCAGAAAACTTTGAAATTACCATCCGTGAATTGGTACCAAAATTAGGTGCAGGCTTCATCGTTGCCTTAACAGGTGATGTTATGACCATGCCAGGCCTTCCAAAACGACCTGCCGCTCTCAACATGGATGTTGAAAGTGATGGAACCGTTTTAGGCTTATTCTAGTATATTGCAATTGATTTCAAATGAGTTTGGAAAAGCTATCCAAGCTCATTTTCGATTTTAGAAAGAGAAATATATGCCAACGATTCGAACAGCAAGGGAGTCTGATATTCCGGACCTACTTGCTATTTATGCTCCTTATGTCCTTAATACAGCCATTACATTTGAATACGAGGTGCCAAGTGTTGAAGAATTTCAAAGAAGAGTTCAAAAGACTTTGCTTAAATATCCTTATCTAGTGCTAGTGGAAGAAGGCAAAATTTTGGGATATGCCTATGCTTCCACCTATTATGATAGGAGAGCCTATGATTGGTCAGTCGAAGTGTCAATTTACTTGCATCAAGAAGCCAAAGGTCGAGGGTTAGGGAGTCTACTCTATGACCGTCTGGAGGAAGAACTAGTGTCTAGGGGTTACTTACGCTTCTTAGCTTGTATTGCTTTACCAAATGATAGAAGCATTTCTCTTCACCAAAAGAGAGGCTATGAACAAGTAGCTCATTTCCCTAAGATAGGCTATAAGTTTGGAAAATGGCATGATATCGTTTGGATGCAAAAGTCATTGACTCCTCCTGATGATATGAAAGAGTAGAATTCCACACGCAATCAGTCTAGCTAAAGATATTTTCTCTGATTTCTGATATAATAGAAACATTGACTTCAAGAGTAAGGAAGAGAAAATGAACGCATTATTGAATGGAATGAATGACCGTCAAGCTGAGGCGGTGCAAACGACAGAGGGGCCCTTGTTAATCATGGCGGGGGCTGGTTCTGGAAAGACTCGTGTTTTAACTCACAGAATCGCCTACTTGATTGATGAAAAAATGGTCAATCCTTGGAATATCTTGGCCATTACCTTTACCAACAAGGCTGCGCGTGAGATGAAGGAGCGTGCTTATAGCCTTAATCCAGCAACCCAGGACTGTCTGATTGCGACCTTTCACTCCATGTGTGTTCGTATCTTACGTCGCGATGCGGATCATATTGGCTACAATCGGAATTTCACTATTGTAGATCCTGGTGAACAGCGAACCCTCATGAAACGCATTCTCAAGCAGTTGAACTTGGATCCTAAAAAATGGAATGAACGGACTATTTTGGGAACCATTTCCAATGCTAAGAATGACTTGATTGATGATGTAGCTTATGCTGCCCAGTCTGGCGATATGTACACACAAATCGTGTCCCAGTGTTATAAGGCCTATCAGAAGGAGCTTCGTCAGTCTGAGTCCGTTGACTTTGATGATTTGATCATGTTGACTTTGCGTCTCTTTGATCAGAATCCTGATGTCTTGACCTACTATCAGCAGAAGTTCCAGTACATTCATGTTGATGAGTACCAAGATACCAACCATGCCCAGTACCAATTGGTCAAACTTTTGGCTTCACGCTTTAAAAATATCTGCGTGGTCGGCGATGCGGACCAGTCTATCTATGGTTGGCGTGGGGCCGATATGCAGAATATCTTAGATTTTGAAAAAGATTACCCTAACGCCAAGGTCGTTTTGTTAGAGGAAAATTATCGTTCAACAAAAACCATTCTCCAAGCAGCCAACGATGTCATCAAAAACAATAAAAATCGTCGACCTAAGAATCTCTGGACCCAGAATGCTGATGGGGAACAGATTATTTACTATCGTGCAAATGACGAACAAGATGAGGCTGTTTTTGTAGCCAAAACCATCGATGAACTTGGTCGTAGTCACAACTTCCTCCACAAAGATTTTGCAGTTCTTTATCGAACCAATGCGCAATCTCGTACTATTGAGGAAGCCCTGCTCAAGTCCAATATTCCTTATACTATGGTTGGCGGAACCAAGTTCTACAGCCGTAAGGAAATCCGAGATATTATCGCCTATCTTAATCTCATTGCCAATCTGAGTGACAATATCAGTTTTGAGCGTGTTATCAACGAGCCTAAACGCGGAATTGGCCCAGGAACTGTTGAGAAAATCCGGGATTTTGCCAATATGCAAGAGATGTCTATGCTGGATGCTTCAGCTAATATCATGCTGTCTAGCATCAAAGGAAAAGCAGCCCAGTCTATCTGGGATTTTGCCAATATGATTCTGGATTTGCGGGAAAAACTGGATCAATTAACTATCACCGAGCTGGTTGAGGCTGTTCTAGAAAAAACTGGTTATATCGATATTCTCAATGCCCAAGCGACCTTAGAAAGCAAGGCGCGAGTTGAAAATATCGAAGAGTTCCTATCTGTTACCAAGAATTTTGACGACAATCCTGATAGTCAAGAAGAGGAAACAGGTTTGGACAAACTCAGTCGATTCTTGAATGACTTGGCTTTGATTGCAGACACGGATTCGGGCAGTCAAGAGACATCTGAGGTGACTTTGATGACACTCCATGCAGCTAAGGGACTTGAGTTCCCAGTTGTTTTTATCATCGGAATGGAGGAAAATGTCTTTCCCCTTAGCCGTGCAGCTGAAGATCCAGATGAGCTAGAAGAAGAACGCCGTTTGGCCTATGTCGGTATCACACGCGCAGAAAAGATCCTTTATCTGACCAATGCCAACTCTCGCTTGCTTTTTGGGCGTACCAACTACAATCGTCCAACTCGTTTTATCAATGAAATTAGTTCGGACTTGCTTGAGTATCAAGGTTTGGCCCGTCCAGCGAATACTAGCTTTAAAGCCTCTTATAGCAGTGGTGGGATTGCTTTCGGTCAAGGAATGAGTTTGGCTCAGGCGCTTCAAGAACGGAAACGTAATGCCGCACCAAGCTCTATCCAGTCAAGTGGTCTTCCATTTGGACAGTTTGCAGGAGGAAATAAAAAAGATTCAAGCGATACCAACTGGTCTATTGGAGATATTGCTCTCCACAAGAAGTGGGGAGAGGGAACTGTTCTGGAAGTCTCTGGTAGCGGTGATGCTCAGGAGTTGAAAATCACTTTCCCAGAAGTCGGTCTGAAAAAACTCCTAGCCAGCGTTGCCCCAATTGAGAAAAAAATCTAATTTTTCATCCTCCTCACGAATAATAAAGTGAGGAGGATTTTTATGTACAGTATTTCATTCCAAGAAGATTCACTCTTGCCTAGAGAAAGACTAGTCAAAGAGGGAGTAGAGGCTCTAAGCAATCAAGAGTTGTTAGCTATTTTGCTCAGAACGGGAACGCGTCAGGCAAATGTCTTTGAAATTGCCCAAAAAGTCTTGAATAGTCTTAACAGTCTAACCGATTTGAAAAAAATGACCCTACAGGAATTGCAGAGTCTGTCTGGTATAGGGCGAATAAAAGCCATTGAATTACAAGCGGTGATTGAACTAGGGCATCGTATTCACAAACACGAAACTCTTGAGATGGAAAGTATTCTCAGTAGTCAAAAGCTAGCCAAGAAAATGCAACAGGAACTTGGTGACAAAAAACAAGAGCACCTAGTGGCGCTCTATCTCAATACTCAAAATCAAATCATCCATCAGCAAACTATTTTTATCGGATCTGCGACACGGAGCATCGCTGAACCACGGGAAATTCTTCACTATGCCCTCAAGCATATGGCTACCTCAGTGATTCTCGTTCACAATCATCCATCTGGTGCTGTATCTCCTAGTCGAAACGACGACCATGTCACTAAACTAGTCAAGGAAGCCTGCGAACTGATGGGAATTGTTTTCTTGGACCATCTGATTGTCTCGCACTCGGATTACTTTAGTTACCGTGAAAAGACGGATCTGATTTAGAGTTCGTTAACAACATAGTCAAATAGCGTTTTATCTTTGGGTCGATTTTCAAAGAGAAATTCAGGATGCCATTGAACACCAAGATAAGGAAAGCCGTCCGTAGTTGTCACAGCCTCAATGATTCCATCTTTAGGATCATGTGCTACAACCTTAAGATTAGGAGCTAGATCTTTAATACTCTGGTGGTGGAAGGAGTTGATATGGGAGATTTCTCCATAGATTTCTCGGAGAATGGTATCAGGCTCCGTTATGAGGTGTTGGGTCGTGTATTCAGCTGAACAGTCCTGCCAATGATCCTCGATATCTTGGTGTAGCGTGCCTCCCATGGCGACATTGAAAAGTTGAGTACCCCGACAAACAGAGAAAATTGGTTTCTTCTGTTTAATCGCTTCTCTGATAAGGGCTAATTCAAAAATATCTCTTTGAAGATGGTAGTCATCGCTGTCAATGGTTTTAGGCTCACCATAGTATTTTGGATCAACATTTTGCCCACCCGTTAGGATGAGCTTATCAATGATACTGATGTAATGGGTAGCCATTTCTTGATCACCAATCGGTAGGATGATTGGAATTCCGCCAGCGTCCTTGACTCCTTCAACAAAGCCCTTTGCTGCATAGCTCATCATGATGTCATCATCTGGATGAGCTTTTTCATTTCCTGTAATCCCAATAACTGGTTTTTTCATAAATGCTTTCGCTTTCTAATCCTCTTTACGCATAAAATAGAGGAGGGTTTGGAGTTCGCTTGTCAAATCGACATACTGAACGACCACATCTTTTGGAAGGTGGAGGTGAACAGGGGAAAAACTGAGAATACCTTTTATACCTGCATCGACCAAAAGATTGGCGACTTCTTGTGATTTAACACTTGGAACAGTTAGGATAGCAGTTTTAACATCTGCTTCTTTGATTTTTTCTTTAATCTGAGAGATACCATAGATTGGAATTCCATCAGGTGTCTGGGTCCCGACTTCTGGATGGTTATCTAGGTCAAATGCCATGATGATTTTCATCTTGTTACGCTCATGGAAGCGGTAGTGGAGAAGGGCATGCCCCATATTTCCAATCCCAACCAGCATAACATTCGTAATTGAGTTATCATTTAGGAGATCAGCAAAAAAAGTCATCAGTTTTTTAACATCATAACCAAAACCACGACGACCTAGTTCGCCAAAATAGGAAAAATCACGACGAACAGTCGCAGAATCGATACCGATAGCCTCTGCAATTTGCTTAGAGTTGGCACGTTCGATTTTCTCGGCATGAAATCTCTTGAAAATTCGATAGTAGAGAGAGAGTCTTTTTGCTGTTGCTTTTGGAATAGCAGACTGTTTATCTTTCACAAAACCACAACCTTTCTATTCTTCTATTTTATAGAAACATTGTGAAAAAATCAACAAAAACAAGAAAAAACTAAGAAAATCTTAGTTTTAGTCTTAAAAATTAGCTTGTGATAGAAAACGGTAGAGATCTCCGACCAATCCTTGATAGATAACTTTATCATCAAAGGTTAATGAGGTAACTAGGAATGTATCTGGAAGAGTTACACAACCTGATAGAGATAACATAAGCTCTTCGTAATCCTTATATTCAAGTGTACGTTCTACGTGATAGTTATCTTGATAGGTAAGTCGATACATAGCCAATTATCTTTCTTCTTTTGTGAAGATTCCGCGTTCTACAAGGCTGTCCATGAGGAAGTAGAATTTCTCCTGATGAATGTGGTGGTCTTCTGATTTAAAGATATTGACCAAACGAAGGCCAGATTTGTCAGTGATGTTGAGTTTAGCACCTGTAAGGTCTTTATTGATGATGATTTTTAGGTTGAAGCCTTCACCGCTGTTAGGTACTTTCTCAAGCAGACGAGTTAGTTCGAAGTTTCCAACTTTTGTTTCAAAGAAAGTATTATCTTTCAGTGTGAACTTTTTGACAGATGGGCTAAGTGTATAGTCGTAGTGGCAGTTTTGTAGTTTAATGGTTTTTTCGAATGCCATTAGATTAATCTCCAATAATATTTTTTAAGGTTTGTGCGAGTTGTTTCAGTTCTTCCTCGGTATTAAGAGGAGAGAGACTGATACGGACAGATTCTGTTAAACGATGCGAATCTGGTCCATAAAATGCTTCAAGCACATGACTGGTTTGTACAACACCAGCGGTACAAGCTGAACCAGTAGAAATTGAAATTCCTTCAAGGTCTAACCGTAGCAAGAGCAAATCATTTTTTTGACCAGGAAAGCCAATATTGACAACATAAGGAAGCTGGTGTTGGCTTTCATTGAGATAGTATTCTAGATCTGCAATCTCATCTAGAAAAGCAGATTTTAACCCCTCTAGTTTTTGGTAATGTTCAGCTTGCTGCTCTAAGTCCTCTTTAAGAGCAGCGACCATGCCTACAATGGCAGCGAGGTTTTCTGTTCCAGCCCGTTTCTTTTGTTCTTGGTCTCCACCGTGAAGATAGGAATCAAAGTCCGCGGAAGAAGCATAAAGAAAGCCGATTCCCTTTGGTCCATGGAATTTGTGGGCAGAAGCACTGAGAAAATCAATTCCTAATTCCTCAGGATGGATAGGAACTTTTCCGATAGCTTGAACAGCGTCTACATGATAAGCCGCAGGATGCTCTTTTAAAACACGTCCAATCTCAGCGATAGGTAAGAGACTGCCCGTTTCATTATTAGCATACATAGTGGAAACGAGAATGGTATCGTCACGTAAGGCCTCTTGAATTTGCTGGGGAGTAATTTCTTGATTTACTGGTTGGATGATGGTCGCTTCAAAGCCAAAATGTTGCACCAGATAATCGATAGTCTCAAGCACAGAATGGTGTTCAATAGCTGTCGTTATGATATGTTTTCCACGATTTTGATGGCGGAGACAATAGCCAATAATGGCTGTATTGTTACTTTCTGTACCGCCAGACGTGAAAAAGATATGTTGAGATTTTGTCCCCAATAACTGGGCTAGTTCCTGACGGGATTCTCGCAAGAGTTTGCCAGCCTGTCGACCATGACTATGAATACTAGAAGGATTACCGTGGGCTTCTTGCATGACCCTGGTCATTTCTGAAATAGCAACTGCTGACATAGGAGTAGTAGCAGCATTGTCCAAATAAATCAAAGAATCACCTTATTTCTTTTTGTTGTAAGCAAAGAGTGGGCTGACTGGTTTTCTTTCATGGATGCGGACGATCGCATCTCCGATTAACTCGCTAGCAGTAATGTAACATACATTTTCAGGAGTTCTTTCTTTGGTTGCTACGGAGTCTGTCACTAGGATTTCTTTGATGTTTGTAGCGTCAAGGAGGTCTGCTGCACCTTCAACAAATAAACCGTGACTAGATACTGCATAAATCTCAGTTGCACCTTCACGTTCAACGATTTTGGCAGCTTCAGAGAAAGTACGACCAGTATTTAGAATATCGTCAATTAAGATAGCCTTCTTGCCTTCGACATCCCCAATGATATAGCCTTCGTTACGATTAGAATCGTCTTGGGCGTAGTCAATGATAGCGATAGGAGCATCAAGGTATTCAGCCAAACTACGTGCACGTTTAACACCAGAGTTCTTTGGACTGACAACAACAACATCGGAGCCAAGGAGTCCTTTATCACAGTAGTGCTTAGCAAATAGAGGAACAGTATAAAGATTATCTACAGGAATATCAAAGAAACCTTGGACCTGAACAGCGTGGAGATCAAGCGTTAGAACACGACTTACACCAGCTTTGACAAGCATATTGGCAACTAGTTTTGCAGTGAGGGGTTCGCGAGAAGAAGCGATACGATCCTGACGAGCATAACCAAAGTAAGGAAGGACAACGTTGATACTATGAGCACTTGCACGTACACAAGCATCAACCATTATTAATAATTCCATCAAGTGGTTGCTAACAGGGTAGCTAGTTGACTGAATGATGTAAACATCGTAACCACGGACACTTTCTTCGATGTTGACCTGGATTTCGCCGTCAGAAAATTGACGAGAGGATAATTTCCCGAGAGGTACACCAACTGTATCCGCAATCTTTTGAGCGATTTCTGGGTTAGAGTTTAGGGTGAAAAGTTTCATGTTGTTTCTATCTGACATTATAGACCGTCCTCTGTAAACTTTGTGAATCTCCTTTGAGAAAGTTTTGTTTTTCAAAGCAAGATTCTTTTATTTTTATCTTTTCTATTCTACCAAAAAAAGGAGATTATTTCAGCTTTTTTTCATGCTTTTAATAAAACGAATTAATTTTGATGGAGCTTTCTGATAAGTTATTTGATTATCATCTAAAAATCTCTGAAAATCGGCTTTCCCTTTTTCATGGTCGGTGACTTCAAGCTCGAGTTCATAGTCCGTTTGGTCAAAGTAGTGACTTTCGTCTAAGGCCATTAAGCCAATTTCTGTTTTCGTTTCATAACGAAGGGTTGAAAGGCAGCCTAAAATAAGCCAGTCATGACTTTCAATACCAATTTTAGCAAGCTTTTCTAGAACGAGCCCTTGAGGTAGTTTTTGTTTTTCTAGGTATGATTCAGCCTCTGAAAGAGTTAGTTTCTGGTTGTATTCCATATTTCCTACAGTTTGAGGCACTTTTAAGGTCAATTCCGCCCAATTTGAAAAAGTGCGAATGCGCATGGCAACCTTCTTTTCACGCAATTGGAAATCTGGTGTGTCAATGTAGTAGTTTTTTTGAAGGACGGGTTGGATATGGGAAAACTGTTTTTTTAGATGCTCATAGTCCTCTTTTTTCAGAAGTGTTTTCAATTCTATTTCTAAATGTTTCATTTTTTCAACCTTTTCTATATCTTTGAAAGCGATTTATGGTATAATGGACAATGTATTTATTGTATACGAATGTACTGAAAAAATCAAAGATTTTCGACAGAGCAATCAAACATTACAAGGGAGAAAGTATGACCATAGAATGGGAAGAATTTTTAGATCCTTACATTCAGGCTGTTGGTGAATTGAAGATTAAACTTCGAGGGATTCGCAAACAGTATCGTAAGCAAAACAAGCATTCTCCGATTGAGTTTGTAACAGGTCGGGTAAAACCGATTGAAAGTATCAAAGAAAAAATGGCTCGTCGAGGAATTACTTATGCAACTTTAGAAAATGACTTGCAAGATATTGCGGGGTTACGTGTCATGGTTCAGTTTGTTGATGATGTTAAAGAAGTAGTTGAGATTCTACGTAAACGCCAAGATATGAGAATCGTTCAGGAACGAGATTATATCACTCATCGTAAGGCTTCGGGTTATCGTTCTTATCACGTGGTTGTCGAATACACGGTTGATACGATCAACGGAGCGAAGACGATTTTGGCGGAGATTCAAATACGGACGTTAGCCATGAATTTCTGGGCTACGATTGAACACTCGCTCAATTATAAGTATCAGGGCGATTTTCCAGAAGAAATCAGGAAAAGACTGGAAATCACGGCCAAAATAGCCTATCAACTGGATGAAGAAATGGGTAAGATTCGTGATGATATCCAGGAAGCGCAGGCTCTCTTTGATCCATTGAGCAGAAAATTAAACGATGGTGTAGGAAATAGTGACGATACAGATGAAGAATACAGGTAAACGAGTTGACCTCATAGCAAATAGAAAGCCGCAGAGTCAGAAGGTTTTGCATGAGCTGAGGGAAAAACTAAAGAAACAACATTTTATACTGAACGATACCAATCCCGACATCGTCATTTCGATTGGTGGTGACGGGATGCTTTTGTCTGCCTTTCACAAGTATGAGAATCAGTTAGACAAAGTTCGATTTGTAGGTGTTCATACAGGGCATTTGGGATTTTACACAGATTATCGTGATTTTGAGCTGGATCAGTTGGTGACCAATCTTCTGCTAGACACTGGTGCCAAAGTTTCCTATCCTGTTTTAAATGTCAAGGTAACGCTTGAAAATGGAGAAGTGAAAATCTTCCGGGCCTTAAATGAAGCGAGTATCCGTCGATCAGACCGGACCATGGTTGCGGATATCATCATTAACCATGTTCCGTTCGAGCGATTTCGTGGAGATGGAGTGACTGTTTCAACGCCGACGGGAAGTACTGCCTACAACAAGTCCTTGGGTGGAGCTGTCTTGCATCCTACTATTGAAGCCTTGCAGTTGACGGAAATAGCGAGCCTCAATAATCGAGTCTATCGCACTTTGGGATCATCAATCATTATTCCCAAAAAAGATAAGATTGAACTATTACCGACACGCAATGATTACCACACGATATCAGTCGATAACAGTGTCTATTCCTTCCGTAATATCGAACGGGTTGAGTATCAAATCGACCATCATAAGATTCACTTCGTAGCGACTCCAAGTCACACTAGTTTCTGGAATCGTGTCAAAGATGCCTTCATCGGCGAGGTGGATGAATGAGGTTCGAATTTACCGCAGATGAGCACGTTAAGGTCAAAACGTTTCTTAAGAAACACGAGGTTTCTAAGGGACTTTTGGCTAAGATTAAGTTTCGAGGTGGGGCTATTCTGGTCAATGACCAACCTCAAAATGCAATCCATCTCTTAGATATTGGAGATAGGGTTACCATCGATATTCCAGCTGAGGAAGGCTTTGAGAGTCTTGAAGCAATTGAGCGTCCACTGGATATTCTCTATGAGGATGACCATTTTCTGGTTTTAAATAAGCCTTATGGAGTAGCATCCATCCCAAGTGTCAATCACTCCAATACCATTGCCAATTTTATCAAGGGCTACTATGTCAAGCAAAATTATGAAAACCAGCAAGTTCACATCGTGACTAGGCTAGATAGAGATACATCTGGTTTGATGCTCTTTGCCAAGCACAGCTACGCTCATGCACGTTTAGACAAGCAGTTGCAACGAAAGTCTATCGAAAAACGTTACTTTGCTTTAGTTAAAGGAGCTGGTGTCTTGGAGCCAGAAGGGGAGATTATCGCACCAATTGCGCGTGATGTGGACTCCATTATCACGAGACGGGTTGCCAAAGGTGGGAAATACGCTCATACGTCTTACAAAGTTGTAGCGTCTTATGGAAATATTCACCTAGTCGATATTCGCCTGCATACTGGACGAACTCATCAGATACGAGTGCATTTTTCCCATATTGGCTTTCCTTTGTTGGGAGACGATTTGTATGGTGGTAGTCTGGATGACGGTATCCAACGTCAGGCTCTGCATTGTCATTATTTATCTTTTTATCATCCTTTTCTAGAGCACGATTTGCAGCTAGAAAGCCCCTTACCGGATGATTTCAGCAATCTTATTACTCAGTTATCAACTAATACTCTTTAAAAACTATTTGGAGTATAATTTATTTTATTAAAGGAGAAAACTCATGGAAGTTTTTGAAAATCTCAAAGCCAACTTAGTTGGCAAAAATGCTCGTATTGTTCTCCCTGAAGGGCAAGAACCTCGTATTCTTCAGGCCACTAAACGCTTGGTAAAAGAAACAGAAGTTGTTCCTGTTTTGCTTGGGAACCCAGAAAAAATCAAAATTTATCTTGAAATCGAAGGGGTTATGGATGGCTATGAAGTGATCGACCCTCAACACTATCCTCAATTCGAAGAAATGGTCACTGCCTTGGTAGAGCGTCGGAAGGGTAAAATGACTGAAGAAGAAGCGCGCAAAGTTTTGGTTGAAGATGTCAACTACTTTGGTGTGATGCTAGTCTACTTGGGCTTGGTTGACGGTATGGTATCAGGTGCTACTCACTCAACAGCTGCAACAGTTCGTCCTGCACTTCAAATCATTAAAACTCTTCCAAATGTAACTCGTACTTCAGGTGCCTTCCTCATGGTCCGTGGGACAGAACGTTACCTATTTGGTGACTGTGCCATTAATATCAATCCAGATGCAGAAGCCTTGGCTGAGATTGCTATCAACTCGGCTATTACAGCTAAAATGTTTGGCATCGAACCTAAAATTGCAATGTTGAGCTACTCTACTAAAGGTTCAGGTTTTGGTGATAGTGTTGATAAGGTCGTAGAAGCAACTAAAATTGCTCACGACTTGCGTCCTGACCTTGAGATTGATGGTGAGTTGCAATTTGATGCGGCCTTCCACCCTGAAACTGCAGCATTGAAAGCTCCAGGAAGTAACGTTGCTGGGCAAGCAACTGTCTTTATCTTCCCTGGTATCGAAGCGGGGAATATTGGCTATAAGATTGCAGAACGTCTTGGTGGTTTTGCGGCTGTCGGACCTGTTTTGCAAGGCTTAAACAAGCCAGTTAACGACCTTTCTCGTGGATGTAATGCAGATGATGTGTACAAGTTGACCCTTATCACAGCAGCTCAAGCAGTTCATCAATAAAAAATAGTCCTCTTTCCTTTGGGAAGAGGCTTTTTAGTACTGAGAAAAGGACAGCTAGAAGCTTCTATGTTATACTAGATATATGTTAGATTTGAAAAAATATGGTATCGTCATGTGGCCGGAAGAGAAGATTATTTCTTTTCGTGAGAAACTCCTCAACTGGTATGATGAAAACAAGCGAGATTTACCTTGGCGGAGAAGTAAAAATCCTTATCACATCTGGGTATCTGAAATCATGCTCCAGCAGACCAGGGTGGATACAGTTATTCCCTATTATGAACGATTCTTGGACTGGTTTCCAACTGTTGAAAGTCTGGCGAATGCCCCTGAAGAGCGTCTGTTGAAGGCTTGGGAGGGTTTGGGCTATTATTCTCGAGTACGCAATATGCAGGCCGCAGCTCAGCAGATTATATCTGACTTTGGGGGGCAATTTCCAGATACCTATGAAGGAATATCTTGCCTGAAAGGAATTGGCCCTTACACTGCGGGGGCAATTTCCAGTATTGCTTTTAACTTGCCCGAGCCAGCGGTCGATGGCAATGTCATGCGGGTTTTGGCACGCTTGTTTGAGGTTAATCATGATATCGGAGTTCCCAGTAATCGAAAGATTTTCCAAGCCATGATGGAAATATTGATTGACCCAGAACGGCCAGGAGACTTTAACCAAGCTCTGATGGATTTAGGTTCTGACATAGAGGCGCCAGTTAATCCTAGACCAGAAGAAAGCCCTGTTAAGGACTTTAGTGCAGCCTATCAGAATGGAACTATGGATGTATATCCGATTAAAGAACCCAAGAAAAAGCCCCTCCCAATCTATCTCAAGGCTTTGGTTGTGTGCAATGACCGTGGTCAATATTTACTAGAGAAAAATGAAAGTGAGAAACTGTTAGCTGGTTTTTGGCATTTCCCACTGATTGAAGTTGACGATTTCTCTAGCGATGATAATCAACTAGATCTCTTTTCTCAAGTCAAAGAGGAAAACAGGGCTTTTGGACCAAGCCCTCAAGAAAACTTTGAGCAGGATTATGATTTAGAAGTGAATTGGTCCCAGCAAGTATTTGACCAGGTCAAGCATGTATTTAGTCATCGGAAATGGCATATTCAAATCCTAGCAGGTCAAGTGACAGATTCGAAACAGTTTTCTGACAGAGAAGTTCGTTGGGTTTCTCCTCAGGAGTTTTCTGATTATCCACTGGCTAAACCTCAACAAAAAATTTGGCAGGCTTATAAAAACAACTCTCGAATATGAAGGCTTACAGTAGCCATTTGTGCCTTCTTTGTATTTTTTTGTTATAATAGATAGAGAAAAGGTGATAAAATGAAAAAAATATTAATTGTAGATGATGAGAAACCAATCTCGGATATTATTAAGTTTAATATGACCAAGGAAGGTTACGAAGTTGTAACCGCATTTAATGGTCGTGAAGCAATTGAGCTATTTGAAGCTGAGCAACCGGATATTATTATTCTAGACTTGATGCTTCCGGAAATTGATGGTTTAGAAGTTGCTAAAGCTATTCGTAAGACTAGCAGTGTGCCGATTATTATGCTCTCAGCTAAGGATAGCGAGTTTGACAAGGTTATTGGTTTAGAGTTAGGTGCAGATGATTATGTTACAAAGCCCTTCTCGAACCGTGAGTTACAAGCCCGTGTCAAGGCTCTGCTTCGTCGTACAGATCTTGCTTCAGTAGATAGCCAAGAGTCTGATGAGAAGAAGACGCAGCCCTTACAAATTGGTGATTTAGAAATCGTTCCAGATGCTTACGTGGCTAAGAAATATGGTGAGGAATTAGATTTGACCCACCGTGAGTTTGAACTCTTATATCACTTGGCATCTCATATTGGTCAAGTGATTACGCGTGAACACTTGCTTGAGACTGTATGGGGTTATGACTATTTTGGTGATGTTCGTACAGTGGACGTGACTATCCGACGCTTGCGTGAAAAAATTGAAGACACACCAAGCCGTCCAGAGTATATCCTCACACGTCGTGGTGTCGGCTACTATATGAAAAATAATGATTGAAGATATTAGACAAACTATTCTGACCAGTGATTTTATCTTTATCCTGATTTTACTTGGCTTTATCCTAGTTGTGACCTTGTTGTTGCTGGAAAACCGTCGGGATAATATCCGGTTAAAAGAGATAAATCAGAAGGTTAAGGACTTAATTGCAGGTGACTATTCTCAAGTTTTGGACTTGCAGGGTAGTACAGAGATCACCAACATCACCAATAATCTGAATGATTTGTCAGAAGTTATTCGTTTGACTCAAGAAAATTTGGAACAAGAGAGTAAAAGGCTGCATAGCATTCTTTCCTATATGACAGATGGTGTCCTTGCGACCAATCGCCGTGGCCAGATTACTATGATCAACGATATGGCAAAAAAACAGCTAGGTGTGCAGAAAGAAGAGGTTCTTAATAAAAGCATTCTCGAATTACTAAAGATAGAAGATGAATATGAACTGCGTGACCTGATTACACAGATACCTGAGTTGACGATTGATTCTCAGGATGCTAATGGAGAATATTTGAGCCTTCGTGTACGTTTTGCCCTTGTCCGCCGTGAGTCAGGTTTCATCTCTGGTTTGGTTGCCGTTTTACATGATACGACCGAGCAAGAGAAGGAAGAGCGTGAGCGAAGACTCTTTGTTTCAAACGTCAGTCATGAGTTGCGTACTCCTTTGACCAGTGTTAAATCTTATCTCGAAGCCTTGGATGAGGGAGCTCTGTATGATCCTGTCGCCCCTGATTTTATTAAGGTTTCACTCGATGAAACCAACCGTATGATGCGTATGGTGACAGATCTCTTGCATCTATCTCGTATTGACAATGCGACTACTAAACTGGATATAGAGTTGATTAACTTTACAGCCTTTATCACCTTCATCCTCAACCGTTTTGATAAGATGAGAGATCAGGATGAAGAGAAAAAATATGAGCTAGTGAGAGATTATCCAATAACTTCAGTTTGGATTGAGATTGATACGGATAAGATGACCCAGGTGATTGATAATATTCTTAACAATGCCATCAAGTATTCACCAGATGGTGGGAAGATTACGGTTAGCATGAAAACCACGGATGACCAGATGATTTTATCAATTTCTGACCAGGGTCTTGGGATTCCAAAACAAGATTTGCCTAGGATTTTTGACCGCTTTTACCGTGTGGATCGCGCAAGAAGTCGTGCTCAAGGTGGGACTGGTTTGGGTCTGGCTATCGCGAAAGAAATCATCAAACAACACAATGGTTTTATTTGGGCAAAAAGCGAATACGGTAAGGGTTCAACCTTTACCATAGTGCTCCCTTATGATAAGGATGCCGTAAAAGAAGAAATATGGGAGGACGAAATAGAAGACTAGAATGAGTGAAAAAGGCTTTAAATACAGTATTTTAGCATCAGGTTCCAGTGGAAATTCCTTTTATCTGGAAACCCCAAAAAAGAAAATCTTAGTGGATGCAGGCTTGTCTGGTAAGAAAATCACCAGTCTTTTGAGCGAAATCAATCGCAAACCTGAAGATTTGGATGCGATTTTGATTACGCATGAACATTCAGATCATATTCATGGAGTTGGTGTATTGGCTCGCAAATATGGTATGGACCTTTACGCCAATGAAAAGACTTGGCAGGCTATGGAAAATAGCAAGTATCTTGGCAAGGTGGATTCATCGCAGAAGCATATTTTTGAAATGGGTAAAACCAAAACCTTTGGTGATATTGATATTGAGAGTTTTGGGGTTAGCCATGATGCGGTAGCACCCCAGTTTTACCGCTTTATGAAAGATGACAAGAGCTTTGTCATGCTGACCGATACAGGTTACGTCAGTGACCGTATGGCAGGAATTGTCGAAAATGCAGACGGTTATCTCATCGAGTCCAACCACGACGTAGAAATCTTGCGAGCAGGATCTTACGCTTGGCGTCTTAAACAGAGAATTCTATCGGATCTCGGTCACCTCTCTAACGAGGATGGTGCTGAGGCCATGATTCGTGCAATGGGAAATCGAACCAAAAAAATCTACCTCGGGCATTTGTCCAAAGAGAACAATATCAAGGAGCTGGCTCATATGACTATGGTCAACCAGCTAGCACAAGCTGATCTGGGAGTAGGAGTAGACTTTAAAGTTTACGACACCTCCCCAGATACAGCAACACCACTGACAGAGATATAAAAAAAGGAAGGCGAGTGCCTTCTTTTTTTATATTTTTTACAATCCTGCAAATTCTTTGATTTCTTGTGCGGACATGGAAGAGTCGCAACGGACATTGATTTGTCCATCCGCAATGTGAACAAAGCCTGGTACTGTTGGGATTCCGTAGCGTGAGCGGAATTCTTGCAACTCATTGAGTTGGCTTGCTTCTTCACTGTTGATAAAGTAGATGTGCGCTTTGGTTTCAGCTATGACACCAGCCAAAGTGCCAGCAAATTTACGGCAGTAAGGGCAAGTTTTACGACCGATGAAGAAGGTTGCAGTTTCTTTCTTATCAAGTGCTTTTTGAGCACGGGAAACAGTTGTGACTTCAAGATCTTTAATATTTTCCCAAAATTGTTCCATGAGTTTACCTCGCTTTCATTGATATGTCTAGTATGCCACAAAGTTCCTAAAATTGCTTAGATTTGATACGAAAAAAAGATGAGACTAGTTTATCTCATCTTTATAGAGTGTTATTTCACAAATACATTGATTTCCGTTTCGATGTTAGCAATCTTAGCTTGTGAATCTTCGTTGCTTTCACCCACAACGGCAATGTAGAACTTGATCTTTGGTTCAGTACCTGAAGGGCGAACAGCAATCCATGAACCGTCAGCAAGCGTGTATTTCAACACATCACTTGGAGGAGTTGTCAAGTTTGTAACAGTGCCATCTGCAGCAGTAGCAGTTTGAGCCTTGAAGTCTTCTACGACAGTGATAGCTGTTGCGTTCCATTCTTTTGGAGCATTGTTACGGAATTTAGCCATAATCGCTTTGATTTGTTCGGCACCATCAACACCAGAAAGGGTAACAGAAATAGTCTTTTCAGCGTAGTAGCCGTATTCTTTGTAGATTTCTTCGATACCATCAGCAAGTGTCAAACCACGTGAACGGTAGTAGGCAGCAAGTTCAGCCACGACAAGAACAGCTTGGATGGCGTCTTTATCACGTACGAATGGTTTAATCAAGTAACCGAAGCTTTCTTCAAATCCCATCATGTAAGTGTGATTGTGTTTTTCTTCGAATTCTTGGATTTTTTCAGCGATAAATTTGAAACCTGTCAAGACATTGAACATAGTTGCGCCGTAGCTTTCAGCGATCTTCGTTACCAAGTCAGTTGATACGATGGATTTGCAGAGAGCAGCATTTTCAGGAAGAGTTCCAGCACTCTTATGAGCTTCCAAGATGTATTTAGCCATGATAGCACCGATTTGGTTACCTGAAAGGTTGAGGTAGCTACCATCTTTTTGAAGAACTTCAACACCAACACGGTCAGCGTCTGGGTCAGTCGCCACAAGAACATCAGCACCAACTTGACGGCCTAGTTCTTCAGCAAGTGCAAAGGCTGCTTGGTTTTCTGGGTTTGGAGATTTAACAGTTGAGAAGTCTGGGTCTGGAGTTGCTTGAGCTTCAACGACTTGAACTGAGTCAAATCCTGCTTGTGCAAGAGCACGGCGAGCCAACATTTCACCAGTACCATGAAGTGGTGTGTAGACAATCTTCATGTCTTTACCGAATTCTTCAATCAAGGTTGGGTTGATATTTACATCTTTTACTTCTTTGAGGTATTCTGCATCAACAGCTTCGCCGATAACTTCAATCAAGCCAGAAGCTTTTTCAGCTTCTACATCAGCAACTTCGACAGCGAATGGGTTTTCGATAGCACGGATGTAAGTAGTCAAAGCGTCCGCGTCATGTGGAGGCATTTGTCCACCGTCTTCACCATAAACCTTGTAACCGTTAAATGGAGCAGGGTTATGACTGGCAGTAATCATGATACCTGCAAAACAGCTGAGGTGACGAACTGCAAATGACAGTTCTGGAGTTGGACGAAGGCTTTCAAATACGTAAGATTTGATACCATGTTTTGCAAGAACTGCCGCAGATTCAAAGGCAAACTCAGGTGAGAAGTGACGACTATCGTAGGCAATTGCCACACCACGATCTTTTTCATTTCCACCTTTTGACTCAATCAAACGAGCCAATCCTTCAGTTGCTTGACGAACAACATAGATGTTGATGCGGTTTGTACCAGCACCGATCAAACCACGCATACCAGCAGTACCAAATTCAAGATTGGTATAAAAGGCATCTTCCTTAGTTTTTTCGTCCATATTTTCCAAATCTTGACGAAGGTAGTCTGGAAGGTCAGCAAAATCGACCCATTTTTGATAATTTTCTTGGTAAGTCATAGAGTATCTCCTTTATCTATTGCTTTAATCGCTTTCATTATATCACGATTTGATATTTTAGTAAAACGTTAGCATAACTTAAAATGTAGGAAATTTACTTTTATTTCATTGTAGAAGAATAGCCCAATACGCTTTCTAATGAAAAAGAAGATGAATAGTTCGGGTTTATGACTCAAACTTTTTTCATTGCAATTGTGCAAAAGAGAAAAAGATAGTAAAATGGATGTATGATTATTTTACAAGCTAATAAAATTGAACGATCTTTTGCTGGAGAGGTTCTTTTTGATAATATCAATCTGCAAGTTGATGAACGAGACCGAATTGCTCTTGTTGGGAGAAATGGTGCAGGTAAGTCTACTCTTTTAAAGATTTTAGTTGGGGAAGAGGAGCCAACTAGTGGAGAAATCAATAAGAAAAAAGATGTTTCTCTGTCTTACCTAGCCCAAGATAGCCGTTTTGAGTCTGAAAATACCATTTATGATGAAATGCTCCATGTCTTTGATGATCTACGCCGTACGGAGAAACAACTGCGTCAGATGGAGTTGGAGATGGGTGAAAAGTCTGGTGAAGATTTGGATAAACTGATGGCGGATTATGATCGTTTATCAGAGAATTTCCGTCAGGCTGGTGGCTTTACCTACGAAGCTGATATCCGCGCTATCTTGAATGGTTTCAAGTTTGACGAGTCTATGTGGCAGATGAAAATTGCTGAGCTTTCAGGTGGTCAAAATACTCGTCTGGCACTGGCTAAAATGCTCCTTGAAAAGCCAAATCTCTTGGTCTTGGACGAGCCAACCAACCACTTGGATATCGAAACCATTGCATGGTTGGAAAATTACCTAGTAAATTATAGCGGTGCGCTCATTATTGTCAGCCACGACCGTTACTTTTTGGACAAGGTTGCGACGGTTACACTGGATTTGACCAAGCATTCTTTGGATCGCTATGTGGGCAATTACTCTCGCTTTGTCGAGTTGAAGGAGCAAAAGCTAGCTACTGAGACAAAAAACTATGAAAAGCAACAGAAGGAAATTGCTGCTCTGGAAGATTTTGTTAATCGCAATCTGGTCCGAGCTTCAACGACCAAGCGTGCTCAATCTCGCCGTAAACAACTAGAAAAAATGGAGCGTTTGGACAAACCTGAAGCTGGCAAGAAAGCAGCCAACATGACCTTCCAGTCTGAAAAAACGTCGGGAAATGTCGTTTTGACTGTTGAAAATGCGGCTATTGGCTATGATGGGGAAATATTGTCAGAACCTATCAACCTTGACCTTCGTAAGATGAATGCTGTTGCCATCGTTGGACCAAACGGTATCGGGAAATCAACCTTTATCAAGTCTATTGTGGATCAGATTCCTTTTATCAAGGGAGAAAAGCGCTTTGGGGCCAATGTTGAGGTGGGTTACTATAACCAAACCCAAAGCAAGCTGACAGCAAGTAATACGGTACTTGATGAACTCTGGAATGATTTTAAACTGACACCAGAAGTTGAAATTCGCAACCGCCTTGGTGCCTTCCTCTTCTCTGGTGATGATGTTAAGAAATCAGTAGGCATGCTGTCAGGTGGCGAGAAAGCTCGTTTGTTACTTGCTAAACTTTCTATGGAAAACAACAACTTCTTAATTCTTGACGAGCCGACCAACCACTTGGATATTGATAGTAAGGAAGTGCTAGAAAATGCCCTGATTGACTTTGACGGAACCCTTCTTTTTGTCAGCCACGACCGTTATTTTATCAATCGTGTGGCAACTCATGTTTTGGAATTGTCTGAGAATGGTTCGACCCTCTATCTAGGAGATTATGACTACTATGTTGATAAAAAGTCCGAAATGGAAGTCAGCCAGACAGAGGAGGCTTCAATGACTAATCAAGCAAAAGAAGCAAGTCCAGCTAGTGACTATCAGGCCCAGAAAGAAAGTCAAAAAGAAGTTCGCAAACTCATGCGACAAATCGAAAATCTAGAAGCTGAAATTGAAGAGTTAGAAACTCAAAGTCAAGCCATTTCTGAACAAATGCTGGAAACCAACGATGCTGAAAAACTCATGGAATTGCAGACTGAACTGGACAAAATCAGCCATCGTCAAGAAGAAGCTATGCTTGAGTGGGAAGAATTATCAGAGCAGGTGTAAGAAATGGAACAGCTTGGAAAGGTATTTCGTGAATTTCGAACAAGTGGGAAGTACTCCTTAAAAGAGGCGGCAGGTGAATCATGTTCAACCTCTCAATTATCTCGCTTCGAGCTTGGGGAGTCTGACTTAGCGGTTTCCCGTTTCTTTGAGATACTGGATAATATTCATGTGACTATTGAAAATTTCATGGACAAGGCTAGAGATTTTCAAAATCATGAACATGTTGCCTTGATGGCACAGATCATTCCGCTTTACTACTCAAATGATATTGCAGGTTTTCAAAAGCTTCAAAGAGAACAACTTGAAAAGGCTAAGAGTTCGACCAATCCCCTCTATTTTGAGCTGAATTGGATTCTGCTACAAGGACTGATTTGTCAAAGAGATGCTCATTACACGATGAGGCAGAGTGATTTGGAAAAGGTAGCAGATTATCTTTTTCAAACAGAAGAATGGACTATGTATGAGTTGATTCTTTTCGGAAATCTCTATACTTTCTACAATGTGGACTATGTAGCTCGGATTGGCAGAGAAGTCATGGAGCGAGAAGACTACTACAAAGAAATTGGTCGGCATCGTAAACTCGTTTTGATTTTAGCTCTTAACTGTTACCAGCATTGTTTGGAAAACCGTTCCTTTACGGATGCGGACTATTTTGAGGGCTATGTGGAGAAGTTGATTGGAAATGGTATCAAGCTTTATGAGCGTAATATCTTCCATTATCTCAAAGGTTTTGCCCTCTACCAGAGAGACTTGAAAGAAGAAGGATGTAGTCAGATGCAGGAAGCTATGCATATTTTTGATGTACTTGGACTTCCAGAGCAAGTGGCTTACTATCAGGAACATTATGAAAAATTTGTTAATGCTTAAATTTCCCAAATAAGGGAAAAACGAAGAGAGTCCTTTCAGTTTTGATACAATAGTTTCAAAATTTGAGAGGAGCTTTTTATATGAATCGACATGCAATCCAGTTGATTAGTCGTGGTGCGATTAATAAGATAGGAAATATGCTCTATGATTATGGAAACAGTGTTTGGCTGGCATCAATGGGAACGATAGGACAGACTGTTCTTGGGATTTATCAGATTTCTGAACTCGTCACATCCATTCTAGTCAATCCCTTTGGCGGAGTGATTTCAGACCGCTTTTCGCGTCGCAAAATTTTGATGATGACGGACTTGATTTGTGGCATTCTCTGTTTGGCTATTTCTTTCATCAGAAATGATAGCTTGATGATTGCTGCTTTGATCTTCGCCAATATTGTTCAGGCGGTTGCCTTTGCATTTTCTCGTACGGCCAATAAAGCCATTATAACTGAGGTTGTAGAGAAAGACGAGATTGTGACCTATAATGCTCGCTTAGAGCTCGTTTTGCAGGTTGTAGGCGTTAGCTCCCCTGTACTTTCTTTCATCGTTTTACAATTTGCCAGTCTCCATATGACGCTTGTTTTAGATGCCATTAGTTTTTTCATTGCATTTACTTTAGTAGCTTTTCTCCCCAAAAAAGAGACTCAGGAACAAGTGAAAAGGACTTTCAGCTGGAAAAATATTTTTGCTGATATGAAAGAAGGAATTCGCTATATTTGGCGCCAGCAAGAGATCTTTTTCCTTTTGGTAGTAGCTTCCAGTGTTAATTTCTTTTTTGCAGCTTTTGAATTTCTCCTCCCTTTTTCAAATCGACTATACGGGGTAGAAGGAGCTTATGCAAGTATTTTGACTATGGGCGCTATTGGTTCGATTATCGGAGCTCTTCTAGCTAGTAAAATAAAGGCAAGTGTTTATAATCTTTTGATTCTATTGGCTTTGACTGGAGTTGGAGTTTTTATGATGGGATTACCACTGCCAACTTTTCTTTCCTTTTCTGGAAATTTAGTTTGTGAACTGTTTATGACAATTTTTAATATTCATTTTTTTACTCAGGTTCAAACCAAGGTTGAAAGTGAATATTTGGGTAGAGTATTAAGTACAATTTTTACTTTAGCCATTCTATTTATGCCGATTGCAAAAGGCTTTATGACGGTGCTGCCAAGTGTACATCTCTCTTCTTTTCTGATAATTGGAAGCGGGGTTATTGCCCTGTCTTGTTTATCCCTCTTTTATGTGCGAAGTCATTTTAAAAAAGAGTTATAATTTATCTTTTTTAAAAAATATTTCTCTACAATCCATTTTTCAGCCCTTCTCTATTGTGAGGAGGGCTTGATTTATGGTAGAATAGTTTTATGAATGAAAGAATGAATGAGTTAGTTGCCTTGCTCAATCGCTATGCGACCGAGTACTATACGAGTGACAATCCCTCGGTGTCAGATAGCGAGTATGATCGCCTCTACCGAGAGTTGGTCGAATTGGAAGCTGCCTATCCAGATCAAGTTTTAGCGGACAGTCCGACCCATCGTGTTGGTGGTAAGGTTTTAGACGGTTTTGAAAAATACAGTCATCAGTATCCTCTTTATAGTTTGCAGGATGCTTTTTCACGTGAAGAGTTAGAAGCTTTTGATGCGCGTGTTCGAAAGGAATTACCCCAACCGACCTATATCTGTGAATTGAAAATCGATGGTTTGTCTATATCGCTTACGTATGAAAAGGGGATTTTGGTTGTTGGTGCCACACGTGGGGATGGTTCTGTTGGTGAAAATATCACCGAAAATCTCAAGCGCGTCAAGGACATTCCTTTGATTTTGCCAGAAGAACTTGATATCACTGTTCGTGGAGAGTGTTACATGCCACGCGCTTCGTTTGATCAGGTCAATCAAGCCCGCCAAGAAAATGGGGAGCCTGAATTCGCTAATCCTCGTAACGCAGCTGCAGGAACCCTCCGTCAGTTGGATACAACAGTAGTGGCCAAGCGCAATCTTGCCACTTTCCTCTATCAAGAAGCAAGCCCTTCTACTCGTGATAGCCAAGAAAAGGTCTTGGAGCATCTTGAACAGCTTGGTTTTGTGGTTAATCCTAAACGAATATTGGCTAAAAGCATAGATGAGATATGGGATTTTATCCAAGAAGTAGGACAAGAACGGGATAATTTACCTTATGACATTGATGGGGTGGTTATCAAGGTCAATGACCTTGCAGATCAAGAAGAACTCGGTTTTACCGTTAAAGCGCCCAAGTGGGCAGTCGCCTATAAATTTCCCGCTGAAGAAAAAGAAGCCCAACTCCTTTCAGTTGACTGGACAGTTGGCCGTACGGGTGTTGTGACTCCAACTGCCAATCTAACACCTGTTCAGCTTGCTGGGACAACTGTTAGCCGTGCAACACTGCACAATGTAGATTATATTGCTGAAAAGGATATCCGCAAAGATGATACAGTTATCGTTTATAAGGCGGGGGACATCATTCCTGCTGTTTTGCGTGTGGTAGCGTCCAAGCGTGTTTCTGAAGAAAAACTAGATATTCCGACTAATTGTCCAAGTTGTGACAGTCACTTGCTTCATTTTGAAGATGAAGTGGCTCTTCGTTGTATCAATCCACGATGCCCTGCCCAAATCATGGAAGGTTTGATTCACTTTGCCTCTCGAGATGCCATGAATATTACAGGACTTGGTCCGTCTATCGTTGAAAAGCTTTTTGCTGCTAATCTAGTTAAGGATGTGGCGGATATCTACCGTTTGAAAGAAGACGATTTCCTCCTTTTAGAGGGCGTCAAGGAAAAATCAGCCTCGAAACTGCATCGGGCCATTCAAGCATCCAAGGAAAACTCAGCTGAGAAACTCTTGTTTGGTCTGGGAATTCGCCATGTCGGAAGCAAAGCTAGCCAACTTTTGCTCCAACATTTCCACTCTATTGAAAATCTAGCCCAAGCTGATCCTGAGGAAGTAGCAAGTATTGAAAGCTTGGGTAGTGTGATTGCGCAAAGCCTTCAGACTTATTTTGCTACAGAAGGATCGAAGATTCTCTTAGACGAGTTGAAAGAAGCTGGAGTCAATCTGGACTACAAGGGACAGACAGTAGTAGCAGATGCGGCCTTGTCAGGTTTGACCGTTGTACTAACGGGGAAATTGGAACGCCTCACGCGCTCAGAAGCCAAAAGCAAACTCGAAAGTCTGGGTGCCAAAGTCACAGGCAGTGTATCTAAGAAAACGAATCTTGTCGTAGCAGGAGCAGATGCAGGAAGCAAGCTCCAAAAAGCACAAGAACTTGGTATCGAAGTTCGAGATGAAGCTTGGCTAGAAAATTTGTAAAGAATAGTTGAAAACTAGATGTTAGATAGTCTGAAACTATCTCTCCTGATGTATTTTTATATCTATTAATGCTATTCTCTATTGTGCTGAATTTCCCGCTAAATTCTTCAGCACCACATAAAAAAATTAAAATTGAAATTAGGAATTAGGAAAAGAAATGTATAGATACCCAGTAGTCATCCATTTTCACCGAAAAAATGGGGATTATGATGCTTGTTCATTCAGTAGAAAACAGGCAGATTTTAAAGAAAATTTGTATTATGAAAATGACTATTTTGGAGCAAAATTCTCCTTTACAGTTACAAGTGCAGAAAGGCTCGATACTCTGACCTTTTCTGTCGAAATAGATGGAAAGGCAAAAGACTATCTCCTACGGTTTAACCATTATCCACTGTTGACTGAGGTTTGGATCTTAGATGGTGATGAGACAGTCTATTATTCTGAAAATCCAGCTATTGCAAGTCCTTTCTATAAAGATCAAAACCCGTTTGCTTTTGATAAAGCCTTGCACAGTGAAAGTTTTGATCATCATTGGGGATACCAAGGAGAGTTGGGGTATAGTATATCAGACTACCAGACAAGCTTTAAACTTTGGGCTCCAACGGCTACAGCTGTTCAAGTAGTCGTTTATGAAAATACAAGTAACGACGCGCCAGTTTGGAAAGCTTTTAATCTAGAGCGTGGGAATAGCTATTCATACAGTCATAAGTACAATACCATTGGTGTTTGGAGTGTAGACCTGGATGAAAATCTTGCAGGTAAAGCTTATCAGTATCAGATTGAGTTTCCGCACCACCAGACTTTGACACGAGACCCTTATACAACTGCAACAAGTCCTGACGGAAAACGTTCTGTTATTCTAACTCACAAAGAGAAACAAGTAGAAGGATTTGAAGTTAAACATGGGACAGACGCTCCTTGGCGTTTGGAAAATCCATGTAAAGCAGTTATCTGTGAAATGCACATTCGTGATTTTACAAAATCGCCGACATCTGGAGTTCCAGAAAACCTTCGAGGGACTTTTCTTGGGGCTGCTCATACTGGAACGGCTAACCAGTATGGCCAAGCAACTGCCTTTGACTATATCAAAGAACTCGGCTGTAATTATGTTCAGCTTCAACCAATCTTTGATCGCCATAAGGAATATGATGAGGAGGGAAATGTAACCTATAACTGGGGTTATGACCCTCAAAACTACAACGCACCAGAAACAAGTTTCTCTAGTAATCCAGATGATCCTGGACAGGTTATTCGAGATCTCAAAGCCATGATTCAGGCTTATCATGATGCAGGAATCGGTGTCATTATGGATGTCGTTTACAACCATACCTTCTCAACGGTTGATGCTCCTTTTCAAACAACTGTTCCTGATTATTACTATCGTATGAATCCAGATGGAACCTTCCAAAACGGTACAGGTGTAGGAAATGAAACCGCGAGCGAACACGAAATGTACCGCAAGTATATGATTGACTCACTTCTTTATTGGGTGAAAGAATACAATATTGACGGTTTTCGTTTCGACTTGATGGGAATTCACGATGTTAAAACCATGCAGGCAATTCGTTGGGCACTTGATGAAGTCGACCCGCGTATTCTCACTTATGGAGAAGGTTGGGATATGGGGACAGGTCTTGCACCTTATGACAAGGCCAAGAAGGACAATGCCTATCAGATGCCAAATATTGGATTTTTCAACGATGATCAGCGAGATGCCATCAAAGGAGGAGAAGTTTATGGCTCAATCAAGGCAGGATTTGTTAGTGGTGCTGCTACAGAACCGATTGTAGCCAAAGCTATTCTTGGTAGCCGAGAGTTGGGCTCATATCTTAGCCCAAACCAAGTCCTTAACTATGTGGAAGCCCATGATAATTACAACTTGCATGATTTGTTGGTGACCCTTCATCCAGATCACAGTTTAGATAAGATTATGCGCCAAGTTGAGACAGCAACAGCGATGAGCATTCTTATGCAAGGGATGTCCTTTATAGAGCTAGGGCAAGAATTTGGCCGCACCAAACTCTTTGCTACTGGAGAAAATGGCGAGCTGACTGCGGCAGATAGAGAACGGGCTATGAACAGCTACAATGCTCCAGATAGTGTCAACCAAGTCAACTGGGATTTAATCAATGAGAGACAAGAGAGCATTGACTTTATCCGTCAGATTATTCGCCTGAAAACACAGACCAGTGCCTTCTCCTATCCTACATACGAAGAAGTTTACCGTCATGTTTTTGTCCATACAGCTGCTGAAAATAGTGGGTGGATTGTTTACGAAATTCACGGTGGACCAGAGCACTTATTGGTAGTCTTTAATGCGAAGGGAACTTCCTTCTACTTTGAGAATGCAGGAAATCTTGAAATGCTTGTATCTAATAGTCGTTCTAAAGAATCAAATGTGATTGATGATACCAGTGTCGTGGTCTTAAAGGTACTCTCGTAAATTAATGTTCTGAAAAGGTTTAGATTAACTAGACCTTTTTTGATTTTTATTGAAAAACCAATATCTAATAGGAATAAAATTCAAATAATTTGAAGAATCAAGTTTGTGAAAAAAATATCAATATTTTCACAAAAAGGGTTGTAATTTTCTGAAAATTTGATAAAATAAGTTTTAATCATTTTCAGGAGGAAGAGAATTTGACAAATTATCAGAATTTAGTGAATGGAAAATGGAAATTATCAGAGAACGAGATTACGATCTATTCTCCTATCAATCAAGAAAAACTAGGCACAGTACCAGCTATGAGTCAGGCTGAAGTAGATGAGGCTATGAAAGCTGCGCGTGCAGCTCTCCCTGCGTGGCGTGATTTAGCACCCGTTGAGCGTGCAGCCTATTTGCATAAGACAGCAGACATTTTGGAACGTGATAAAGAAAAAATTGGTACAATTCTTGCCAAAGAGGTTGCAAAAGGGATTAAAGCAGCCATTGGAGAAGTAGTACGTACAGCAGGTTTGATCCGTTTTGCTGCTGAGGAAGGTCTCCGTATTACTGGACAAGCAATGGAAGGTGGCGGTTTTGAAGCTGCAAGTAAAAACAAACTAGCCGTTGTCCGTCGTGAGCCAGTTGGTGTTGTCTTAGCTATCGCGCCATTTAACTACCCAGTCAATCTTTCTGGATCCAAGATTGCTCCGGCTCTGATTGCAGGAAATGTCGTTATGTTTAAGCCACCAACGCAAGGATCTATTTCTGGTCTCTTGCTAGCTAAAGCATTTGACGAAGCCGGAATTCCAGCAGGTGTCTTTAACACCATCACTGGACGTGGTTCTGAGATCGGAGACTACATCATCGAACACAAGGAAGTGAACTTCATTAACTTTACAGGTTCAACACCGATTGGGGAGCGTATCGGTCGTTTAGCTGGTATGCGCCCAGTTATGCTGGAGCTTGGCGGGAAAGATGCAGCAATCGTTTTAGAAGATGCAGATTTGGAAAATGCAGCCAATCAAATCGTAGGTGGTGCATTTAGCTACTCTGGTCAGCGTTGTACCGCTATTAAACGTGTCTTAGTTGTAGAAAGCGTAGCAGACAAGTTAGCCGAATTGCTCCAAGCTAAAGTCGCTAAGCTAACAGTCGGTGATCCATTTGACAATGCTGATATCACACCTGTTATTGATAACGCTTCAGCTGATTTCATCTGGGACTTGATTGAAGATGCACAAGAAAAAGGTGCTCAGGCTCTTACACCAATCAAGCGTGAAGGCAATCTTCTCTGGCCAGTGCTTTTTGACCAAGTTACAAAAGATATGAAAGTAGCATGGGAAGAGCCGTTTGGCCCTGTTCTACCAATTATTCGTGTCGCAGATGCGAATGAAGCAGTAGCAATTGCCAATGAATCTGAGTTTGGTCTTCAATCCTCTGTCTTTACAAATGACTTTAAGAAGGCATTTGAAATCGCTGAGAAACTTGAAGTGGGAACCGTTCATATTAATAATAAAACACAACGCGGACCAGATAATTTCCCATTCCTTGGTGTAAAAGGTTCTGGAGCAGGAGTGCAAGGAATTAAATATAGTATCGAAGCGATGACAAATGTTAAATCCATTGTATTTGATGTGAAATAATCTATAAAATCAGGAAATCGATTTCCTGATTTTATTTTTTTCAAAAAAATACAGTTTAAAATTGTTAAAAAACGAATATTCTGGTATTATAATAAAAAAATATATGGAAATTGTTTCGTATTCTATTTTCGGGATATCTTTTTTAAAATGCTCGGTAATTTTTTGAAGACTTTCATAAAAAAATATGATTTTCTTCGTAAATTACTTGAAAGTTATCTTAAAAGAGTGTATAATAGAATTATAGAAAACGCTTACAAAAGAGAGGGGATCGAATGAATAATCAAGAAGCATTAAGAACCTTTACTACAGGTGAAAACTTTCACCTCCAGCATTATTTAGGAGCACATAGAGAGGAGAAAAACGGAGAAATTGGTTATACTTTTAGGGTTTGGGCCCCAAATGCACAAGCAGTTCATCTAGTTGGAGATTTTACTGATTGGGTTGAGAATCAGATTCCCATGGTTCGTAATGAAGCAGGTGTTTGGGAAGTCTTTACGACTCAAGCTCAGGAAGGTCAGATTTATAAATATCATATTACGCGTGCAAATGGTCACCAGATTATGAAAATTGATCCGTTGGCAGTTCGTTTTGAAGCCCGGCCAGGTACAGGAGCTGTTCTGACCACTATTCGAGAAAAGAAGTGGAAAGATGGCCTTTGGCTAGCGCGTCGCAAACGTTTGGGATTTTTCGAGAGACCAGTTAATATATATGAGGCCCATGCAGGATCTTGGAAGAGAAATCCAGATGGTAGTCCCTATAGTTTTTCACAGCTGAAGGAAGAGTTGATTCCTTATTTGGTTGAAATGAACTATACACATATTGAGTTTATGCCCTTAATGGCTCACCCACTTGGATTGAGTTGGGGCTATCAGCTTATGGGTTACTTTGCATTTGAACATTCCTATGGTACACCTGAGGAATTCCAAGATTTCGTTGAAGAGTGTCATATAAATAACATTGGTGTTATCGTAGACTGGGTTCCAGGTCATTTCACTATTAATGATGATGCCTTGGCATATTATGACGGTACACCAACTTTTGAATACCAAGACCACAACAAGGCTCATAACTATGGTTGGGGTGCGCTGAATTTTGACCTCGGGAAAAATGAGGTCCAGTCTTTCTTGATTTCAAGTATTAAATTTTGGATTGATTTTTACCACTTAGATGGCATTCGGGTAGAT
This sequence comes from Streptococcus sp. SR1, assembly GCF_000526075.1. Lineage (NCBI taxonomy): Bacteria > Bacillati > Bacillota > Bacilli > Lactobacillales > Streptococcaceae > Streptococcus > Streptococcus sp. SR1. The sequence continues at coordinate 77,521 of NZ_JATR01000021.1, read as the reverse complement.
GCAGTAAGCAATATGCTTTACCTAGATTATGATAATGCTCCTTGGACTCCAAACAAAGACGGTGGAAATCTTAACTACGAGGGTTATTACTTCCTTCAACGGTTGAATACAGTAATTAAGCTAGCTCATCCAGATATCATGATGATTGCAGAAGAAAGTTCATCAGCAACAAAGATTACTGGTATGAAAGAAATGGGTGGTCTTGGCTTTGACTATAAATGGAATATGGGCTGGATGAACGATATTCTCCGTTTCTACGAGGAAGATCCAATTTATCGCAAGTATGATTTTAATCTTGTGACCTTCAGCTTTATGTATGTTTTCAATGAAAACTATCTCCTACCTTTCTCACATGATGAAGTGGTTCATGGCAAGAAGAGTATGATGCATAAGATGTGGGGAGATCGCTATAACCAATTTGCCGGTTTGCGCAATCTTTACACCTATCAAATTTGCCACCCAGGTAAGAAATTGCTCTTTATGGGCAGTGAGTACGGGCAATTCCTAGAGTGGAAGTCTGAGGAGCAGTTGGAATGGTCTAATCTAGAAGATCCAATGAATGCGAAGATGAAGCATTTCACTTCTCAACTGAATCAATTCTATAAAGAACATCGCTGTCTTTGGGAAATTGATACTAGTTATGACGGCATTGAAATCATTGATGCGGATAATAGAGATCAGAGTGTTCTCTCCTTTATTCGTAAGGGCAAGAAGGACGAAATGTTAGTCTGTGTCTTTAATATGGCACCAGTTGAACGTAAAGACTTTACGATTGGGTTACCTGTTGCAGGTATTTACGAAGAAGTTTGGAATACAGAATTAGAAGAATGGGGAGGTGTGTGGAAAGAACACAATCAAACAGTTCAGACTCAAGAAGGCTTATGGAAAGATTACGAGCAGACTTTGACCTTCACCTTGCCTGCTATGGGAGCAAGCATTTGGAAGATCAAGCGTCGTTTGAAACCAGCTAAGAAAAAAGAATAGCAGGCTGTTGATTACAATTTTTAATATTTTAAAAACGGATGTACTTGTATTGGACTTGAAACACAAGAGAAATGGATTTCCTATTATTTTTATAAAAAGTTTGACTTCCGACCTTCTTTCGATTTTAACGTTCACATGTCTTTATAAAGGAGTAGAAAATGAAGAATGAAATGCTAGCTTTGATCCTTGCGGGTGGGCAAGGAACACGTCTCGGAAAACTCACTCAAAGCATTGCCAAACCGGCGGTGCAATTCGGTGGGCGCTACCGTATCATTGACTTTGCTCTTTCCAACTGTGCAAACTCTGGGATTCATAATGTTGGTGTTATTACGCAGTACCAACCTCTTGCTTTGAACAACCATATTGGAAATGGTTCTAGCTGGGGACTAGATGGTATTAACACAGGTGTTTCTATCCTTCAACCCTACTCTGCAAGCGAGGGAAACCGTTGGTTTGAAGGAACTAGCCACGCTATTTACCAAAACATTGACTACATTGATAGTATTAATCCTGAGTATGTTTTGATCCTTTCTGGTGACCATATCTACAAGATGGACTACGATGATATGCTCCAATCACATAAGGATAACAATGCCAGTCTGACTGTAGCTGTTCTAGACGTACCTCTAAAGGAAGCTAGCCGTTTTGGTATCATGAATACAGATGCCAATAACCGTATCGTTGAATTTGAAGAAAAACCTGCTCAACCTAAGTCTACAAAGGCTTCAATGGGGATTTATATTTTTGATTGGAAACGTCTCCGCAATATGCTTGTTGCTGCTGAAAAGAACAAGGTAGATATGTCAGACTTTGGTAAAAACGTTATTCCAAATTACCTTGAGTCTGGAGAAAGCGTCTATGCTTATGAATTCAAAGGCTACTGGAAAGACGTTGGTACGATCGAGTCTCTATGGGAAGCAAATATGGAATACATTGATCCAAACAACGCTTTGGATAGTCGTGATCGTCAGTGGAAAATCTACTCACGGAACTTGATTTCACCACCAAACTTTATTGGAAAACACGCTCATGTAGAAGATTCTTTAGTTGTGGATGGCTGTCTCGTGGATGGAACTGTTAAGCATTCCATTCTCTCAACAGAAGCGCAAGTACGTGAGGGTGCTGAAGTAGTAGACTCTGTAATCATGAGTGGTGCCATTATCGGAAAAGGTGCAAAAATTAAACGTGCCATTATTGGTGAGGGTGCTGTTATTTCTGAAGGTGTCGAAATTGATGGAACAGACGAAGTACAAGTAGTAGGATACAATGAAGTAGTGGGGGTAGCATCAGATGAAGATTGATAAATATTCAGCCATTTTAGGAAACACCGTTGGTTTTCATGATATGTCAACGTTAACAGAACACCGTCCGGTGGCTAGCTTGCCATTTGGAGCAAAATATCGTTTAATTGATTTCCCTCTTTCTAGCCTTGCAAATGCTGGTGTTCGTAGTGTCTTTGGAATTTTCCAACAAGATAATATCAGTTCTGTATTCGACCATATCCGTTCGGGTCGTGAGTGGGGCTTGTCAACACTTCTAAGTCACTACTATCTAGGAATTTATAATACTCGTGTTGAAAGCAGTACAGTTGGAAAAGAGTATTACCAACAGCTTCTTACCTACTTGAGACGTTCAGGTTCAAACCAGACCGTTTCGATCAACTGCGATGTGCTGGTGAATATTGACTTGAATCAAGTCTTCCACCTACACAATACAACGAAAGGGCCGATCACAGTTGTATATAAGAAACTTCCGAAGAAAGACATTTCAGATGTGAATGCTATCTTGGAAATTGATGAAACTGACCATGTTCGTTCGCACAAACTCTTTGATAACAAATCTACGGATGAACTCTTCAACATGTCTACAGATATCTTTGTTGTGGATACTCCTTGGTTGATTGAACGACTTGAAGAAGAGGCTCAGAAAGAATATCCTGAAAAGTTGCGTTATGTTCTCCGCGATTTAGCTGCAAAAGAAGGAGCTTTTGCTTACGAATACACAGGCTACTTAGCGAACATTCATTCTGTTCAGTCCTATTATCAAGCAAATATCGATATGCTTGAATCTAAAAAATTCTACTCTCTTTTCTCACCAAATCAAAAGATTTATACCAAAGTTAAGAATGAAGAACCAACCTACTATGCGAATACTTCAAAAGTAAGTAATTCTCAGTTTGCTTCTGGTAGTATCATTGAGGGTGAAGTAGTTCAGTCAGTCCTATCTCGTAACATTTATGTTCACAAAGATAGTGTGGTGAAGGACAGCATTTTATTCCCTCGAGTTGTGATTGGTCAGGGTGCCCAAGTTGAATATGCTATCTTGGACAAGGGTGTTGAAGTTGCGGATGGTGTTATCATTCGAGGAACAGCAGAACATCCAGTTGTAGTTAAGAAGGGTGAAACAGTAACAGAGGACATTTATTCATGAAAATTTTATTTGTAGCAGCAGAAGGAGCACCCTTTTCAAAAACAGGTGGTTTGGGCGATGTCATTGGCGCACTTCCTAAATCACTTGTAAAAGCGGGGCACGAAGTTGCAGTTTTCTTGCCTTACTATGATATGGTAGAAGCTAAGTTTGGTGACCAAATAGAGGATGTTCTCCACTTTGAAGTTAGTGTAGGATGGCGTAGACAGTACTGTGGTATTAAGAAAACGGTCTTGAATGGGGTTACCTTCTACTTCATTGATAATCAATATTATTTCTTCCGTGGCCATGTGTACGGTGATTTTGACGATGGTGAACGCTTTGCCTTTTTCCAACTGGCTGCTCTTGAAGCCATGGAACGCATCGGCTTTATTCCTGACCTTCTCCATGTTCATGATTACCACACAGCCATGATTCCCTTCTTGTTGAAAGAAAAGTATCATTGGATTCAAGCATATCAAGGAATCAGAACAGTTTTAACTATTCATAATTTGGAATTTCAAGGTCAATTTTCTGAAGGAATGTTGTGGGATTTGTTTGGTGTTGGATTTGAACGCTATGCTGATGGAACCCTTCGCTGGAATGATTGCCTTAACTGGATGAAGGCTGGTATCCTATACGCGGATCGTGTCTCAACAGTTTCTCCTAGCTATGCACATGAGATTATGACCAGTCAGTTTGGTTGCGGTTTGGACCAGATTCTTCGCATGGAGTCAGGTAAGGTTTCAGGTATAGTTAATGGTATTGACGCAGATCTTTATAATCCTGAGACAGACCCACTTTTAGACTATCATTTTAATAAAGAAGATTTGTCTGGAAAAGCGCAAAACAAAGCAAAATTGCAAGAGAGAGTTGGGTTGCCTGTGCGAGCAGATGTTCCTCTAGTTGGGATTGTCTCTCGTTTGACCCGTCAAAAAGGCTTTGATGTTGTTGTAGAAAGCTTGCATCGTTTCTTACAAGAGGACGTTCAAATCGTTCTTTTAGGAACAGGTGACCCAGCTTTTGAACATTCCTTCTCCTGGTTTGCTCAAGTCTATCCTGACAAGCTATCAGCAAATATCACTTTTGACGTCAAGCTCGCTCAAGAAATCTACGCAGCTTGTGATCTCTTCCTCATGCCAAGTCGTTTTGAACCATGTGGCTTGTCTCAAATGATGGCGATGCGCTATGGAACTCTACCATTGGTTCATGAAGTGGGTGGCTTGCGTGATACGGTTCAATCCTTCAATCCGATCGAAGGAACTGGTACTGGATTTAGCTTTGACAATTTAACACCATACTGGCTTAACTGGAGTTTCCAAACAGCCTTGGATGTTTATAAGAACCAGCCAGACGTATGGAGAAATCTACAAAAACAAGCTATGGAATGCGATTTCTCATGGGATACAGCCTGCAAATCTTACCTTGACTTGTACCATAGTTTAGTCAACTAATAGATAAAATCGTATGATTCTTTCATACGATTTTTGGGCTTTTTAGAAAGGAAAGTTTATGTCTCAAGTAATGGGGCTCTGTGTCATGGACGTTGACGGAACCCTGATAGCAGAAGAAGTGATTGATCTTTTAGGAAGAGAAGCAGGTTGCGAAGAAGAAATATCGCAGATTACAAGTCAGGCAATGCGAGGTGAACTGGACTTTGAAACAAGTTTACGAGCGAGGGTAGCTTTGTTAAAAGGCCTTCCGGTTTCGGTCTTTGATACTGTCTTAAAATCCATTCATCTGTCCAAGAATGCTCAAGAATTTATCTCCATACTTCAAAAGAAGGGCATTCTAGTCGGTCTAGTGTCTGGTGGATTTGAACCAATAGTTGAGAGATTGGCAGAATCCCTTGGTATCTCCTATTTCTCTGCTAACCAGTTGGAAGTCAAAGACGGTTTTTTAACAGGAAAATTAGTTGGTGAAATCGTGACAGGTCAAGTAAAAAATGCTACTCTTGAGAAATGGAGAAAGGAATTAGAACTACCCAAAGAAAGAACGATTGCTATCGGTGATGGTGCCAATGACCTCTTGATGTTAAAGACAGCAGGCCACGGTATAGCCTTTTGTGCCAAAGAGGTCGTAAAAGCAGAGATAGCTTGTCATGTAGATACGAGGGATTTTTTGGAAGTTCTTCCTTTGATTGATTTCTTAGAATGAGAGGGAACTATGAAAATTGTAATTGCACCCGATTCTTTTAAAGAAAGTTTGACAGCAGAAGAGGTCACTCAAGCTATAAAAAAAGGCTTCGAACAGTCAATATCGGATGTAGAATGTCTGCTCTGTCCTGTTGGTGATGGTGGGGAAGGAACTGTAGATGCTATTCGCCATTCTCTTGAACTCGAAGAAAAATGGCAAGAGGTGACGGGGCCTTTTGGGCTAAAAGAATCAATGCGCTACTTTCAAAAAGGTCAAATAGCGCTCTTTGAAGTTGCTGACTTGGTTGGTCTTGGGAAGATTTCGCGGGAGAAACGAAATCCTCTTCACATCCAAACCCGAGGTATCGGAGAGTTGATTCGCCATCTCGTTGATCAAGGGATGAAAGAAATCTATATCGGGGTTGGTGGTACGGCTAGTAATGACGGTGGGATAGGCATTGCTGCTGGTTTAGGTTATCGTTTTTATGATAAGAATGGAAAAGAATTGCCAGCTTGCGGTCAGACTTTGCTTGAGTTTGAATCAGTTTCCAAAGATGACCTATATAGGATTCCTGAAGATGTAAAAATTCGCATTTTAGCAGATGTTGAGAGCCCTCTATGTGGTCATCGAGGGTCAACCTATACATTTGGAAAACAAAAGGGCTTGGATCCTGCTTTGTTTGAGACGGTAGATCTGGCTATACAGGAGTTCTATGAAAAATCCTCACCTTCCACCCTATCTCTTAAAGGAGCAGGAGCTGGAGGTGGTATTGCTGCTGGGCTCTGCGCCTTTGCTGAGGCCTGTATCGTATCTGGAATTGATACTTGCTTGGATTTGATTGACTTTGACAAGAAAGTTGCAGATGCTGACTTGGTTATCGTTGGTGAAGGTAGACTGGACAGTCAAAGCCTTGCTGGAAAAGCGCCTATAGGCGTAGCAAAAAGAACCCCTAACAGAGTTCCTGTTATTGCTATTTGCGGTAGTCTTTCCGAGGATTTACCTCCCCTACCATTCGAAAATATACAAGCAGCCTTTTCAATTTTAGAGAAAAGTGAACCTTTGGAAGATAGTTTGAAAAATGCAAGTTTCTATTTGGAACACACAGCTACTAATATCGGTCATTTATTAAATATGAGGAAGGATTAACCTAACCATTTTTTCCAGATGGATTTTTTAGGAGTTTCTGTCTTTTTCTCCTCCCAGAGATTTGAGAATGCAAGTCTAAGGTCCTTTTCATCTACTTGAACAGGTTCGTTCGTATGAATGACAAGGCCAAAAGGAGAAGTGATATGATCGTCTGAAACAATAGTCGCCTGGCAATTACTTTCCTTTGCTTGTCTTAAGTAAAAGACTTGTTTGTCAAACTCGATATTTGGTGAGATCTTCACAAAAAGTATCTCTACCTTTTCTTGGAAACTTTCTAAAATAGAGAAAAATCCATGTTCTAATTCAGGACTATTGGCAGTATTAATATCCGCATAGCCAAGAACCCTTTCCTCGAAAGTGCCGAGATAGCGGCGTTGTTCGTCAGGATTTAATTTCGACCCACCATGAGCTTTTTCTAGTAGTTGTTTTGATAAATCTGTCATAAAAATAGTATATCACAAAAATCGCGAGAAAACAGACAAAAAGAAAGCGATTACTTTATAAAGTTAAGGAAAATTTGCACAAAGATAACGTTTTTTCTTGAAAAACGCTTATTTTTGAGGTATCATAGAGGTGTAAAAAATTTAACTCAAAGGAGAGTAAAAAATGTCAATTATTACTGATGTTTACGCTCGCGAAGTCCTAGACTCACGCGGTAACCCAACACTTGAAGTAGAAGTTTATACTGAATCAGGTGCTTTCGGACGTGGTATGGTTCCATCAGGAGCTTCTACTGGTGAACACGAAGCAGTTGAACTTCGCGACGGTGACAAATCTCGTTACGGTGGTCTTGGTACACAAAAAGCTGTTGACAACGTAAACAACATCATCGCTGAAGCTATCATCGGCTACGATGTACGTGACCAACAAGCTATCGACCGTGCTATGATCGCACTTGACGGTACTCCTAACAAAGGTAAATTGGGTGCAAACGCAATTCTTGGTGTGTCTATCGCTGTAGCTCGTGCTGCTGCTGACTACCTTGAAATCCCACTTTACAGCTACCTTGGTGGATTCAACACTAAAGTTCTTCCAACTCCAATGATGAACATTATCAACGGTGGTTCTCACTCTGACGCTCCAATCGCTTTCCAAGAATTCATGATCGTACCTGCTGGTGCACCTACATTCAAAGAAGCTCTTCGTTGGGGTGCTGAAATCTTCCACGCTCTTAAGAAAATCCTTAAATCTCGTGGTCTTGAAACAGCCGTAGGTGACGAAGGTGGATTCGCTCCTCGTTTCGAAGGAACTGAAGACGGTGTTGAAACTATCCTTGCTGCTATCGAAGCCGCTGGTTATGTTCCAGGTAAAGATGTCTTTATCGGATTTGACTGTGCATCATCAGAATTCTATGATGAAGAACGTAAAGTTTACGACTACACTAAATTTGAAGGTGAAGGCGCTGCTGTACGTACTGCTGCAGAACAAATCGACTACCTTGAAGAATTGGTAAACAAATACCCAATCATCACTATCGAAGATGGTATGGATGAAAACGACTGGGACGGTTGGAAAGCTCTTACTGAACGTCTTGGTGGTAAAGTTCAATTGGTTGGTGACGACTTCTTCGTAACAAACACTTCTTACCTTGAAAAAGGTATTGCAGAAGGTGCTGCTAACTCAATCCTTATCAAAGTTAACCAAATCGGTACTCTTACTGAAACATTCGACGCTATCGAAATGGCGAAAGAAGCTGGTTACACTGCCGTTGTATCACACCGTTCAGGTGAAACTGAAGATTCAACAATCGCTGATATCGCAGTTGCAACAAACGCAGGACAAATCAAGACTGGTTCACTTTCACGTACAGACCGTATCGCTAAATACAACCAATTGCTTCGTATCGAAGACCAACTTGGTGAAGTAGCTGAATACCGTGGATTGAAATCATTCTACAACTTGAAAAAATAAGCTCTTTATTTGATTAGAGGCTGTAAAGCTATAAAAAAGCACTTTGGGGCTCTTCCCCTTAGTGCTTTTTTGACTGGAGCTTGTCAACGTATATTATTTGTTAGTCAGTCGCCAGCCTATAACAAGCTGAATAAATGGTTTGAAACTTACTCAGATTTGTATTTTAGTATTATTCCATTACCGAATATGGGAGCGTATCATGAGTTGGTAGATATCTAGTTGATTGTATGATAAAATATAATAAACCTCAAAAAAGGAGATAAACTTGAAGATTAAGCAAAAATGGGAACGTAGATCATTTGGAACGGATTTTATCGCTAAAGGTTTATTTTGGATAATTCTTTTTGTGGCTATTCTTTTCGGCTTTAACTATCTAATCTCTGGAAATTTTTATGCCTCTGAATTTTGGGATATGGTCGGAGGTGTGCTCGCTTTAATCGCTGCATTCATAGCATTAATTGTTTTTTCTAGACGAGCACTGATAGAGGGGTATTATATTAGTTCGTTAGATTTTGCAATGGCAACATTTGATGACGAAATTGAACATGATCCTGATTTTTCAAAACGTTATCATGAAATAAATGAAAAATATGCCGATAATAATAGGGAACGTATAAAAGCATTAGAGCCGTTACAAGAACATTATTGTTATCTTTGCTTTAAACAATATATCGAAGAAATGAATTGGTTTGAAAAATTTGTGATTTGTCTATATAGTGCATTTACAGTTGGAAAATTTTCTATTAACTTGGAGTTATCTAGAGCTAGGAGAAGAAACTGGTTTGAATACAGGATTAATGATTATTTTTAATAGATAACTTAAAAAATAATCGTTGATTTAACAACGTTTTAAGCCCCTCGGATTTTATCCGAAGGGCTTTTTATGTGCAATACTCAAAATGAAAAATAACTTATGGTATAATAGACAAAAACACTTGTATTAGAAAGAAACTATGTCTAAAGAAATTGATATTGAGTACTATCACCAACTAGCCTTGCAAAAGCAAAAGGAGCACCGAAAAGTCTTAGCCAATCTAAAGAAAAAACCTCCTAAAAACTTAGATAAGATAGCCCAGCAAATTCACGAAGAAGTTTTTGCTGAGATCGATTGCACTGCCTGTGCTAACTGTTGCAAGACATTGGGGCCTGACTTCAAGGAAGCAGATATTACTCGTATTGCCAAGTATTTCAAGATGAAATTACCAGCTTTTGAAGCAGAGTTTTTACAAGTTGATGAAGATGGAGATAAGGTTTTCAAATCCATGCCTTGCCCCTTTCTAGGAGGAGATAATCTCTGCTCCATCTATGATGTTCGTCCCAAGGCCTGTCGTGAATTTCCCCATACAGACCGTAAGAAGATCCATCAAATCAACCATTTGACGATTAAGAATACTTTGACCTGCCCAGCAGCTTATCTCTTTGTGGAGAAATTAAAGGATAAGTTATAGAAATTTACCCCTTTAGATCTTGTACAAATATTCTAGGGCGGAAGTATCTGATATATGATAGACTATAGATAGAATTTAACGTGGCCTAAAAGCTGTTCGAAAAAGAGAGAATTTCTAGGACTAGAAGCTGCAGCATCATTTTTTCTGTTTTCACTTTGCTTTTAAGGACTTTTGTATCTTGTGGAGGTAAGAAGAAAGAATATGATGCATCAATTCAATCAAACCATAAATTATTTGGAGCAGCAGCTGACTGGAGAGGTGGATATGAAAAAATTTCAGCAGCTATCGGGCTATTCTTACCCTCTCTTTAGCAGGCTATTTTCTATCCTGGCAGATATAACATTAGCAGAATACTTGCGCAATCGCAGGCTGTCAGAGGCTGTGATGGATTTGCGGGAAAGCTCTGAGAAAGTCATTGACATAGCGATGAAATACGGCTATGAGTCTGCGGATGCCTTCAGCGCAGCCTTTAAGAAATTCCATGGTGCACCCCCCTCAGAAGTTCGAAATGGAAAACCTTATCGGGTCTTTCCTAGACTTCAATTATCCTTAAAGATTACAGGAGGAAAGAATATGGATATCAAGGTTCAAAAGAAACCTGCTTTTACTGTAGCAGGCGTCCTATTGGAAGCTATCGACAATAGCCAGTGCCCATCTGCTTGGGAGCAGCTCTATGCAAATCACAGCTTTGAAAGCTTAGAAAGTATGGGCAGTGGCCAATCCTTTGGCCTCTGCTCGGATGTCAAAGAAGGTGAGATCATCAACTACATGGCTGCTTATGATGTGACGGATAAAGCTAAAGCAGAAGAACTAGATCTGTCCATCAAAGAAATTCCAGAAGCTGAATATGCTATCGTTCCTGTCAAAGGCCCTATACCAGCTAGCATTCACAATGCTTGGAAGTATGTTTTGGAGGTTTTTTTCCCAGAAACAGGCTATCGCCACTCAGGAGCGCCAGACTTTGAAGTCTATACTGAAGGAGATATGTCGTCACCAGACTATCAAATGGAACTCTGGATACCAGTAAGCAAGGACTAGATAATTTTCTATTTTTTATAAAGATGGAAAGCTGACTCTGTAGAAGGTATCTTTTACAGAGTCTTTCTTTGTTTGAGAAATAACTTATGCAAAAAATAATTACAATTTAATTTAAATTTAAATATAAAGAAATTCATGTCTATAAATCAAACATACCATAATTTTTGTTTGGATTTTATGGGGCATGCGAATAGTTTTCTCGGTATAATAGTCCCATAGAAGATAAGGAGGCATGGATATGCAGATGTATTTTGGAGATGTGTCACTTTGCTATAGCTATTCATTGGCAATGGCACTGGATGCCTATGGTTATGACTTTAAAGCAGAGTTTTTAGAGGCAATTATGGTGATGGGCAATGGCGCTAGTATCGTAAAGGAAGATGACCAGCACCCTCTAGTATTTTTTGATAATGGAATGCCAGATCTTTCTATCTCTCATTCTTTAAAAATACTTGGATTTGACTATGAGGATTTCTATCTAAAAGATGGAACGGAAGTAGATTTGGAAGAGGTTAAAGGAAAGGTGGAAACCTTTCTGTCCAATGGACCTGTCGTACTGGGACCTCTTGATATGGGCCATCTGACCTACAATCCCAATCACACAATCCTTTATGGTGTGGATCACTTCGTAACCGTGTATGGCATTGATGGGCAGTACCTTTATTTGCATGATCCAGCTGGTTTTGCCTGTATGAAGGTTGCTTTTAATGACATACTAGAAGCATGGAAGGCAGAGGCTATTGACTATAAGCGCGGAGCATACTCCATGTGGGGAAATTTTAAGAAGGTCAAGAGTCCTAGTCATACTGAAATCTATCAGGAAACAGCAAAGATTATAAAGACCCGATATCTGAATGGTCAAAGTGGTGTTTTGGAATGCTATGCAAAAGCAGTTGCTGAAAACGGCTTAAATACCGAGCAAAGACAATTGCATCAGTATTTCAGCTTTAAACTTGCTGCTGTTCGAAATCTCTATCTCAGTAAATTCTTAAAAGATCATGATCCAGAAGGGGCAAGATTAAAAGAAGAATTGGCTACTCTATTTGGCCAAGCCCACCTTTCATGTTTAAAAGAAGACTACCAAGAACTATCCCGCTTGCTCTATCAGATAGCAGAAGTGGACGGTCACTTTAAAGATTTATATGTAAATAAACAAGTCTAGGGACGCTCCTAACTTTAATAAAATGGCAAGTAAAAGCAGTTTTTCGTAAAATGAAGAACTGCTTTTTGATTATGGTATAATGAAGTAAGAAAATAGCTTATTCTAGTTGAAAATGAAGGGAGAACTCCTATGCCTAGACCGAGAACGAAAGAGGAGCTGGTGTTAGCCTCTAAGGGAAACTATGAAAAACTTAATTTCTTAATTTCTCAGCTAAGTGAAGAGGAGCTACAGACTCCTTTTGATTTTTCAAAAGACCAAAAGAAAAAAGAAGCTCACTGGAAAAGAGATAAAAATCTACGGGATGTCCTGATCCATCTCTATGAATGGCATCAGTTACTTTTGACTTGGGTAGATTCTAATCAAAAGGGTCATGAGAGATCTTTTCTCCCTGAGCCTTATAATTGGAAAACTTATGGGGAAATGAATGTCGCTATTTGGAAGAAGCACCAGAAAACGTCTTTAGAAGAAGCGACTAGGTTATTAGAGCAATCGTATAAAGAGGTTTTAGAGTTGATGGAAGGCTTTAACAATGACCAACTCTTTAACAAAGGTGTCTATAAGTGGACGGGAGGGACAAGTCTAGGTTCCTACTTTGTCAGTAGTACCTCCAGTCACTATGATTGGGCTATCAAAAAACTTAAAGCTCATCAGAAAAATTGTAAGTGCCACTAGTTAAAGTACGTATGAAGTTTAGAAAAAAAGTCTTCTAAGCTTCGAGTAGCTTTGTTCTCGTGATTTTAGAGCCATTCTAGCTTTAGAATCCTTCTAAAATTAAAATTTAAGGCTGTTATAAACTTAGAATTGTACTAAAGAATTTATATCAATGCAAATTCTAAGTTTAGAATTACATTGATATTTATGAAGTTGGGCTGTTCGACACATAGAATGCCTTGATTCTGAAAAATGTTGACTAGAAATTGGATCGAAAGGCTTTTTTCCGATATAGGGTGATAGTTAGATGGGTAAGATGATGAACATACAAAAAGAAAAAGTTAGAAAAGAGTTGGTGTTCCTCTGTTTTGGAGAGCTTGCAGCCGTTCTATCCTTTTGGTTGTGTTTTTTCCTTTTGAAAAATAGGCTTGGTGATTGGAATGGTTTGATCTCTATTCTTTATCCTTTGTCTTTACTGACATTTATTTTGCTTCAAGGTTCAATCTATTGGGCGATTTTGATTAGAAGACTGTCAAATCCTCAGTTCGGAAGTGGAACTGTTCCCAAACTATATGGTTGTTTCAGAATACTAGACCTTGTTTTACTTATTTCAGGCTTTCCTTTTATAGTCTGGAACACACAGAGTGTTCAAGTGACTATCTTAGCCACATTGATACAGCTTTTTGCCCTTATCGAATGGGTTAATTATTTCCTTGTACGTCTATCTTATAGTTTGAACCCACTTGTTTTATGGAAACGAATTACCAAGGGAAAACTTGAAAAAAGCAGAATAGCCAAGGAGTTGGGGTAGGGGGAATGAGGAGGTTACCCATTCGTTTTGTAATATGCTATAATAAATCTATCATTTTTTTAATAACTACTTTAAGTGAGATAAGTATGCAAATTAACTATAATAGAAGACAGAAATCAGATATTGTTATTTCTAAACCGTCAGCCAGCGAAGTAGGAAAATACTTGAAAACATGGAAAAATCTTAAAAATTATAAGTTGCAAGAAGATGCTTTAGATAAATTATTTTTTGAGCTGTTACCAAGTAACGAAGAAATCTCTGACATCTTATTAAAGGTTGCTACGTTAAATGATTTTTATAGCACAAATATTTTCTCAGTTTATCCAGTTGCAGAACATATACTGAGTCTTAAAATTGATGAGAGGTTGAGACAAGGTGATGTAACTTTAGTCAATGAAATTCAAAATGTTACTATCAATGGTGTAACTAGAAAGTTCTATTCTTTTTCAACTAAATACTGTTCCCATCATAATCCTAAAGAATACCCTATTTATGATAGCTATGTAGAAAAGGTATTGAAATACTTTAGAAAAACAGATAAATTTTCTAAATTTAAGAATGCAGATCTAAAAGATTATCAAAAATTTAAAAATATAATTATTGCTTTTAGAGAATACTACGGATTAGAAGAATTTAATCTTAAAGAGATTGATCAGTACTTATGGCAGTTAGGAAAAGAATATTTCCCTAATAAATACAAGTAACTTATTTTCACTTAGAAAGGAAAACTCTCAAATTGCCCTACAAATTTCTACTCTTCGACCTCGACCACACCTTGCTTGATTTTGATGCTGCTGAGGATGTGGCTTTGACGCAACTTTTAAAAGAAGAAGGGGTTGCGGATATTCAAGCCTATAAAGACTATTATGTTCCGATGAACAAGGCTCTCTGGAAGGACTTGGAACAAAAGAAAATCAGTAAACATGAACTGGTTAACACGCGCTTTTCTCGTCTATTTGCCCATTTTGGACAGGAAAAAGACGGTAGGTTACTTGCTCAGCGTTACCAATTTTACTTAGCCCAACAGGGACAAACACTTTCGGGTGCTCATGAACTCTTGGACAGCCTCATCGAACGTGATTATGATTTGTATGCTGCGACAAATGGCATTACTGCCATTCAGACAGGGCGTTTGGCTCAATCTGGTCTGTCTCCCTATTTCAACCAAGTTTTTATCTCCGAGCAGTTGCAAACACAAAAACCTGATAGACTGTTTTATGAAAAAATCGCTCAAGAGATTGCTGGATTTGATAAAGAAAATACGCTGATGATTGGAGATTCTCTAACTGCCGACATTCAAGGTGGCAATAATGCAGGGATTGACACTATCTGGTATAATCCTCATCACCTCGAAAATCATACACAAGCCCAGCCGACCTATGAAGTTCATTCTTACCAAGACTTGCTGGATTGTTTGGATAAACTGTAAAAAGTGGTTTAGATAGCCACTTTTTGCTATAATAGAGGCAGTAAAAACGAAGGAGTTGGCGATGCAACACTCATCTTGGCATGCTTTGATTAAGGAGCAATTACCTGAGGGTTATTTCGGGAAAATCAATCAGTTTATGGATCAGGTCTATGCTCAGGGAACTGTTTATCCACCTAAGGAAAAGATTTTTCAGGCTCTATTGACTACACCGCTTGAAGAAGTTAAGGTGGTGATTCTAGGGCAAGACCCCTATCACGGGCCAGGTCAAGCTCAGGGCTTGAGTTTTTCTGTACCCGATGCTATTCCAGCGCCACCGTCCTTGCAAAATATCTTGAAAGAATTGTCAGATGATATCGGGGTTAAGAAATCCCATGATTTAACGGCTTGGGCTGAGCAAGGAGTCTTACTTCTCAATGCTTGCTTGACGGTTCCTGCTGGTCAAGCCAATGGTCATTCTGGGCAGATATGGGAGCCTTTTACAGATGCTGTGATTCAGGTTGTCAATAATCTAGACAGACCTGTAGTCTTTGTACTCTGGGGCGCTTATGCACGTAAGAAGAAGGCCTTGATTACTAATCCTCACCATTTGATTATCGAATCAGCTCATCCCAGTCCTTTATCTGTTTTCAGAGGATTTTGGGGTTCCAAGCCTTTTTCCAAGGCTAATGCATTTTTAAAAGAGACAGAACAAGTGCCAATCGATTGGCTTAGATAAGGAGAGAATATGCCTCAGTTAGCGACGATTTGCTACATTGATAACGGAAAAGAACTGCTCATGCTGCATCGCAATAAGAAGCCGAATGATGTCCATGAAGGCAAATGGATTGGTGTGGGTGGTAAGCTAGAGCGAGGGGAGACACCTCAAGAATGCGCTGCGCGTGAAATCCTCGAAGAGACCGGCCTCAAAGCCAAGCCAGTTCTAAAAGGTGTCATCACTTTTCCAGAATTCACGCCAGATTTAGACTGGTACACCTATGTTTTTAAGGTGACAGAGTTTGAAGGTGAGTTGATTGAATGCAACGAGGGAACATTAGAATGGGTTCCCTATGATGAAGTTTTGAGCAAGCCAACTTGGGAGGGTGACCACACCTTTGTTGAGTGGCTTTTAGAGGACAAACCCTTCTTTTCAGCTAAGTTTGTTTATGATGGGGATAAATTGTTGGATACCCAAGTTGATTTTTATGAATAAAGGAGAAAGCAGATGTTATTAATCAAAAATGGTCGTGTAATGGATCCCAAGTCTGGTTTGGATCAAGTGTGTGATGTTTTGGTCCAAGATGGGAAAATTGTCAAAATTGCCCCTGAAATCAAGGAAGAAGGAGCAGAGCTAATTGATGCTACTGGTCTTGTAGTTGCGCCTGGACTAGTTGATATTCATGTTCATTTCCGTGAACCTGGTCAGACCCACAAGGAGGACATCCATACTGGGGCACTAGCGGCTGCTGCAGGTGGTTTTACAACGGTTGTCATGATGGCTAATACCAATCCAACCATCTCAGACGTAGAGACTTTGCAAGAAGTTCTCCAGTCTGCTGCCAAGGAAAAGATTAATATCAAGACAGTTGCGACCATTACTAAGAACTTTAATGGCCAAGACTTGACTGACTTTAAGGCACTCTTAGAAGCTGGTGCGGTTGGTTTCTCAGATGATGGTATTCCACTCGAAAGCAGCAAGGTTCTCAAAGAAGCCTTGGAAAACGCCAGGAAACTAGGTACCTTTGTTTGTCTTCACGAGGAAGATCCTGGTTTGAATGGAATTCTTGGTTTCAACGAAAACATCGCTAAAGACCACTTCAAGATCTGTGGTGCGACAGGTGTAGCAGAATACGCTATGATTGCGCGTGATGTCATGATTGCCCATGCAACTAAGGCCCACGTTCATATCCAGCATTTGTCTAAGGAGGAAAGTGTCAAAGTAGTAGAGTTTGCTCAAGGTTTGGGGGCCCAAGTCACAGCAGAAGTGGCACCACAACATTTTTCTAAGACAGAAGCCCTCCTTTTGACACAAGGAAGCAATGCTAAGATGAATCCGCCACTTCGTTTGGAATCAGACCGACGTGCCGTTATCGAAGGTCTCAAATCAGGCGTCATCACAGTTATCGCGACAGACCACGCGCCTCACCATGCAGATGAGAAAAATGTAGAAGATATCACCAAAGCGCCATCTGGTATGACTGGTTTGGAAACCTCTCTTTCTCTTGGTTTGACTTATTTGGTGGAAGCTGGTGAACTAAGCTTGATGGAATTACTAGAAAAAATGACTGTCAATCCAGCTAAATTGTACAACTTTGATGCAGGCTACTTGGCTGAAAATGGTCCAGCGGACATCACTGTCTTTGATGACAAGGCTGATCGTACTGTTGGTCCAAACTTCGCTTCAAAATCAGCCAATTCTCCATTTATCGGGGAAACTTTAAAAGGGCAGGTTAAATATACCATCTGTAAGGGAAAAATCGTCTACCAAAACTAGATGGGATTCTGCTCTATAAACTATAAGAATAGAGAGCGTATATGTATCGAACCCATCAATTTAAAGATAAGTTTATTTTATTTCTTAAGATATTTTTTCCTATCCTGATTTATCAGTTTGCTAATTATTCTGCCTCTTTTGTCGATACAACCATGACTGGGCAGTACAATACTATGGACTTGGCTGGTGTATCGACTGCAACGAGTCTATGGAATCCTTTCTTTACTTTTTTAACAGGGATTGTTTCGGCCATGGTTCCCATCATAGGCCATCATCTGGGACGAGGTAAAAAGGAAGAAGTTGCATCTGACTTTTACCAATTTATCTACTTGGCTTTCGGACTGTCTTTGGTTTTGCTTGGCATGGTAGTATTCTTAGCGCCACCTGTCTTAAACCATATCGGACTAGAAGCTCAAGTGGCGGCAGTTGCAGTTTCTTATCTTTGGTACCTTTCTATCGGGATTATTCCCTTGTTGCTTTTTGGTGTCATTCGGTCATTGTTAGATTCTCTTGGTTTGACCAAGATATCTATGTACCTCATGCTTTTGTTACTTCCGCTAAATAGTGGTTTTAACTATCTCTTGATATATGGAGCCCTTGGTTTCCCTGAGCTTGGTGGTGCAGGAGCAGGGCTAGGAACTTCCTTAGCCTATTGGGTTTTATTGGGCATTTCCCTGCTTGTTTTGTTCAAACAAGAAAAATTAAAAGCGCTACATCTTGAAAAACTTATTCCACTCAATATAGATAAAATTAAGGAAGGTGTTCGATTAGGTCTACCAATCGGGGGAACCGTATTTGCTGAAGTAGCTATTTTCTCCGTGGTGGGACTAATCATGGCTAAGTTTTCATCGCTCATCATCGCTAGCCACCAGTCAGCTATGAACTTTTCGAGCCTCATGTACGCTTTCCCCATGAGTATTTCCTCTGCTATGGCGATTGTTGTGTCTTACGAGGTTGGGGCTAAACGTTTTGAGGATGCAAAAACCTATGCTCGTCTGGGAAGAGTAACCGCCCTTATTTTTGCAGGTCTTACCCTGTCCTTTCTCTACATTTTTAGAGATCGTGTAGCAAGTCTATATGGAAATGACCCTCACTTCATTGAAACAACTGCTGTATTTCTAACCTACAGTCTCTTTTTCCAGTTAGCTGATACCTTTGCGGCTCCGCTCCAAGGAATTTTAAGAGGGTATAAGGACACTATCGTTCCTTTCTATCTTGGTCTAATCGGATATTGGGGAGTAGCGATACCTCTAGGATACCTACTAGATCAGGTAACTGACTTAGGGGCATTTGCTTACTGGATTGGGTTAATTGCCAGCTTGATTGTTTCTGGTTGTTTGTATCAATGGCGTTTGAAAACCGTAATGAAAAGATTGAGCTAATTTTAAGAAATTATCCTGAAAAAACAACTTTGTGAAAAAATGCTCTAACTAGAGAGAATCCCTGTTTTAACAGGGATTTATTTTTTTATATTGTGAAATTTTATTAGCCATATACTTTGACAGTGTATACTAAAAAAGGTAAAATAGTAAGGTAAGAACAAAGTTAGAAAGGCAAGATTATGTCAACTTTAGATAAGAATCTTTTGCTAGATATGTTCCGTAAGATGGAAGAAATCCGTCGCATGGACTTAAAAATTGCTCAGTTAGTGAAAAAGGGGAAAGTTCCCGGTATGACTCACTTTTCTGTCGGAGAGGAAGCTGCTAACGTCGGAGCAATGCTGGCTCTTAATCCAGATGATCTGATTACCTCAAACCACCGTGGACATGGGCAAGCTATCGCCAAAGGGATTGACCTCAATGGAATGATGGCTGAAATCCTTGGAAAGTACACTGGGACCTGTAAAGGAAAAGGTGGTTCTATGCACATCGCTGACCTGGATGCTGGGAACCTCGGTGCCAATGGTATCGTAGGTGGTGGTATGGGGATTGCTGTTGGTGCAGCCCTCAGTCAGAAAATGCAACAAACTGGTAAAATCGTGGTCTGCTTCTTTGGAGATGGTGCGACCAACGAAGGCGTTTTCCACGAAGCAGTGAACATGGCTTCTATTTGGAAACTTCCTGTTATTTTTTACTGCATTAACAACGGTTATGGGATTTCTGCGGATATCAAGAAAATGACCAATGTAGAACACATCCATCAACGTAGTGCGGCATATGGAATTCCTGGAATGTTTATCGAAGATGGGAACAACGTCATCGATGTCTATGAAGGATTTAAGAAAGCTGTAGATCATGTTCGTGGTGGAAATGGCCCAGTCTTGATCGAAAGTGTAACCTATCGCTGGCTTGGCCACTCATCATCTGACCCTGGTAAATATCGTACGCGTGAAGAAGTGGAATTGTGGAAACAAAAAGACCCAATCGAAAATCTTCGCAACTATCTCGTTGAGAACAACATTGCAAGTGCCGAAGAATTGGAAGAAATCCAAGCGCAAGTCAAGGAAGCAGTAGAAGCTTCTGTTAAATTTGCAGAAGAAAGCCCATTCCCACCACTAGAATCAGCATTTGAAGATATTTACGCAGACTAAGGAGAAAGAGATAAAAATGGAAACAAAAACAATGTCCTTCCGTGACACCATTATCCTTGCTATGTCTGAGGAAATGCGTCGCGATGAAAATGTGTTCTTGATGGGAGAAGACGTCGGTGTCTTCGGAGGAGACTTCGGAACTTCTGTTGGAATGCTCGAAGAATTTGGTCCAGAACGTGTCCGTGACTGTCCGATTTCTGAAGCTGCCATCTCGGGAGCAGCAGCAGGAGCAGCCATGACAGGACTTCGTCCAATTGTCGATATGACCTTCATGGACTTCTCGGTTATTGCCATGGATAATATCGTCAACCAAGCTGCTAAAACACGTTATATGTTTGGTGGTAAAGGTCAGGTTCCAATGACTGTCCGATGTGCAGCTGGTAACGGAGTTGGTTCTGCCGCACAGCACTCGCAATCCCTAGAGTCTTGGTTCACTCACATTCCTGGACTTAAGGTTGTAGCACCAGGTACACCTGCTGACATGAAAGGATTACTTAAGTCTTCTATCCGTGATAATAACCCTGTTATCATTCTTGAGTATAAGTCAGAATTTAACCAAAAAGGGGAAGTGCCAGTTGATCCAGACTACACAATCCCACTTGGAGTTGGCGAAATTAAACGCGAAGGAACGGATGTAACAGTTGTTACTTACGGTAAAATGCTTCGCCGTGTGGTTCAAGCAGCTGAAGAATTGGCAGAAGAAGGAATTTCGGTTGAAATTGTGGATCCACGTACCCTTGTACCGCTTGATAAGGATATCATCATTAACTCAGTTAAGAAGACTGGAAAGGTCGTTCTGGTCAACGATGCCCACAAAACAAGTGGCTATATCGGCGAGATTTCAGCAATTATTTCAGAATCAGAAGCATTTGACTATCTAGATGCACCAATCCGCCGTTGCGCCGGAGAAGATGTGCCAATGCCTTACGCACAAAACCTAGAAAATGCAATGATTCCAACCGTTGAAAGCATCAAAGATGCCATCCGTAAGACTTATAACAAAGAATAGAATTGCATAAATTAAATTATGTAAATTTGCGACAGTTTTTTGACGAATCGATAATATTCGACAAAAAACTTAGTAAGTCTACTAGGTTGGTCGCCAGATAGCGGCAACCGTAGTAACTTGAGATACGTTCCGTGTCCAAGTTACTTGTAGAGTTGAACACGGGCTAAAAGCTCGGAAAAAAGATAAATCTCCTTGGCTTCATCGAAGCCAGCGTCGATTTCCTATTTTTCAGTCGCTTTTGACGCCCTTTATATCATAAATAGAATTGGAGAGGTCATGGCTGATGACAAGCTAAGAGCGACTCCTGCGGCTAGAAAGTTAGCGGATGATCTAGGGATCAATCTCTACGACGTTTCTGGCTCAGGTGCAAACGGTCGTGTCCACAAAGAAGACGTGGAAACTTATAAAGACACAAACGTGGTTCGCATTTCGCCACTTGCAAAACGAATTGCCCTCGAACATAATATTGCTTGGCAGGAAATCCAAGGAACGGGTCACCGTGGTAAAATCATGAAGAAGGACGTTTTGGCCTTACTTCCTGAAAATATCGAAAACGACACCATCAAGTCTCCTGCTCAAATCGAAAAAGTGGAAGAAGTTCCAGACAATATCACTCCTTATGGTGAGATTGAGCGTATTCCAATGACACCAATGCGTAAGGTTATCGCGCAACGTATGGTTGAATCTTACCTAACTGCGCCAACTTTCACACTCAACTACGATGTCGATATGTCAGAAATGTTGGCTCTTCGTAAGAAGGTTCTTGAGTCGATTATGGAAGCAACTGGTAAGAAAGTAACTGTTACAGACCTTCTTTCTCTCGCTGTTGTGAAGACCCTTATGAAACACCCATACATCAACGCTTCATTGACAGAAGACGGCAAGACCATTATCACTCATAACTATGTCAACCTTGCGATGGCGGTTGGGATGGATAACGGATTGATGACACCTGTTGTCTATAATGCTGAAAAAATGAGCTTGTCAGAGTTGGTTGTAGCCTTTAAGGATGTGATTGGTCGTACCTTGGATGGTAAATTGGCTCCAAGTGAGTTACAAAACTCAACCTTCACAATTAGTAACTTGGGAATGTTTGGCGTTCAGTCCTTTGGTCCTATTATTAACCAACCAAACTCAGCTATCCTCGGGGTTAGCTCAACAGTTGAAAAACCTGTAGTTGTCAATGGTGAGATTGTCATTCGCCCTATCATGAGCCTTGGATTAACCATTGACCACCGTGTTGTAGATGGTATGGCTGGTGCTAAGTTTATGAAAGACTTGAAAGCCTTAATTGAGAACCCAATCTCAATGTTGGTTTAAAAATACAGTATTTATTTTTAAAGATATAGATAAAGGAAGTAAGACATGGCCTTAGAAGTAATTATGCCAAAAGCCGGCGTGGATATGACAGAAGGACAAATCGTCCAATGGAATAAAAAAGTCGGAGAATTTGTAAAAGAAGGAGAAATCCTTTTGGAAATCATGACTGACAAAGTCAGCATGGAATTGGAAGCAGAAGAAGATGGCTACTTGATTGCTATCCTCAAAGGAGATGGTGAAACTGTCCCAGTAACGGAAGTCATTGGCTACCTTGGTGAAGAAGGGGAAAATATCCCAACGGCTGGAGCAGCACCAGAAGCTAGTCCAGCGCCTTCAGTTAGTGCCTCAAACGACGACGGCAAGAGCGACGATGCCTTTGATATCGTTGTGATTGGTGGGGGTCCTGCTGGATATGTAGCGGCTATTAAAGCAGCCCAACTTGGTGGTAAGGTTGCCCTTGTTGAGAAATCAGAACTCGGTGGAACCTGCTTGAACCGTGGATGTATCCCAACTAAGACCTACCTTCACAACGCTGAAATCATCGAAAACATCGGTCATGCAGCAAACCGTGGTATCGTCATCGAAAATCCAAACTTCACTGTTGATATGGATAAACTTTTAGAAACTAAATCTAAAGTTGTCAATACCTTGGTAGGTGGTGTTGCGGGTCTTCTTCGTAGCTACGGAGTTACTGTTCATAAGGGTGTTGGTACCATCACTAAAGACAAGAATGTCTTGGTAGATGGTTCTGAATTGCTTGAAACCAAGAAAATCATCCTTGCCGGTGGTTCAAAAGTTAGCAAGATTAACGTCCCTGGTATGGAATCTCCACTTGTCATGACCAGTGATGACATTCTTGAAATGAACGAAGTTCCAGAGAGCCTCGTAATCATCGGTGGTGGTGTTGTCGGTATTGAACTCGGTCAAGCCTTCATGACATTTGGTTCAAAAGTGACTGTTATTGAAATGATGGACCGTATCGTTCCAGCTATGGATGCGGAAGTTTCTAAGAATCTTCGCTTGATTTTGGAACGCAAAGGTATGACTATCTTAACAGGTACAAAATTGCAAGAAATCATCGAAGAAAATGGTCAACTTCGTATCAAGGTTGAAGGAAAAGACGATATCATCGCAAGCAAAGCTCTTCTTTCAATCGGTCGTGTGCCAGATCTTGAAGGAATTGGCGATGTTGAGTTTGAATTGGATCGTGGTCGCATCAAGGTTAACGAATATATGGAAACTTCTGTTCCAGGTATTTACGCACCAGGTGACATTAACGGTACTAAGATGTTGGCGCACGCGGCCTTCCGTATGGGTGAAGTTGCCGCTGAAAATGCCCTTAAAGGAAATCATGCTGTTGCCAAATTGAACTTGACTCCTGCAGCCATCTACACTCTTCCTGAAGTAGCAGCAGTAGGTCTAACTGAAGAACAAGCTCGTGGGAAATACGATGTTGCAATCGGTAAATTCAACTTTGCAGCCAACGGTCGTGCCATTGCATCTGATGCTGCTCAAGGTTTCGTAAAAGTTATCGCTGATAAGAAATATGGGGAAATCCTTGGTGTGCACATCATTGGTCCTGCAGCCGCAGAACTGATTAACGAGGCATCAAGCATTATCGAAATGGAAATCACTGTTGAGGAAATGCTGAAGACCATCCACGGACACCCAACCTACTCTGAAGTGATGTACGAAGCATTTGCAGATGTTTTAGGAATGGCTATCCATTCACCTAAGAAAAAATAAAACGAAGATAGACTAGACTGGAAAGATGTTTTCCAGTCTCTATCGTATAAAGGGATATCATGAAATACATTATCAATCATTCAAACGACACTGCTTTTAATATCGCCTTGGAAGAATATGCCTTTAAACACCTACTAGATGAGGATCAAATCTTCCTTCTTTGGATTAACAAACCTTCTATCATTGTTGGACGTCACCAGAATACTATCGAAGAAATCAATCGTGATTATGTTCGAGAAAATGGTATTGAGGTAGTCCGCCGTATCAGTGGTGGTGGAGCTGTTTATCACGATTTAAACAACCTCAACTATACTATCATTTCAAAAGAAGATGAAAACAAGGCCTTTGACTTCAAGAGCTTCTCAACTCCAGTTATCAACACCTTGGCTCAACTAGGCGTTAAAGCTGAGTTTACAGGCCGTAATGACCTTGAGATTGATGGCAAAAAATTCTGTGGCAATGCCCAAGCCTATATCAATGGGCGTATCATGCACCACGGTTGCTTGTTATTTGACGTTGATTTGTCAGTCCTTGCTAATGCCCTCAAGGTTTCAAAAGACAAATTTGAATCAAAAGGTGTGAAATCCGTTCGTGCCCGTGTAACCAATATTGTCAATGAATTACCTGAAAAAATCACAGTTGAAGAATTCCGTGATTTGCTATTGGAATACATGAAAAAAGAGTACCCAGAGATGACTGAATACGTTTTTTCTGAGCAAGAATTAGCGGAAATCAATCGCATCAAGGATACCAAATTTGGTACTTGGGACTGGAACTACGGTAAATCACCTGAATTTAACGTCCGTCGTGGAACAAAATTCACCAGTGGTAAGGTTGAAGTTTTTGCCAACGTCATTGAATCAAAAATCCAAGATATCAAGATTTACGGTGATTTCTTTGGTATCGAGGACGTTGCAGCTGTAGAAGATGTCCTTCGTGGCGTAAAATATGAACGCGAAGATGTTCTTAAGGCACTAGAAACTATTGACATCACACGCTACTTTGCTGGTATTAGCCGTGAAGAAATCGCTGAAGCGGTAGTGGGATAAAAAGAAAAAGAAGTTGGTTGTATGACCAGCTTCTTTTTTGAACTATTATTTACATAATTTATTTTATGTAATTCACAAACTATCTAAAGCATTCTTTTGTTCATCGTTGACGATATGGGTATAGAGGTCAGTGACTTGTGTACTGGCGTGTCCTAGCTGATGGCTGACCAAAACTTGCGATTTAGTAGCATCGTAGAGCCTAGTAGCCAGGGTATGGCGTAGTTTGTGGGGAGTTACACGAACTTTGAAATCCTCTGAGTACTTAGCAACCATTTTTTCAACACTAGAAGCGTCGATACGATTGGGAACACCTCGGTATAAGGTCAGAAAGAGCGCTGTATCTGTCTTTTCCGTCTTATAGCGTTGATTTCGAATGGCGAGATAATTCTCTAGGTAAGGCTTAGCAAAGGCTGCGACATTGACAGAATCACGTTTGCCACCTTTTCGAGTGACATCAATGACCATCATTTTGAGATTAAGGTCTCTTAGATCCAGATTAACAGCTTCAGATAGGCGGACACCAGACGCCAAGAGAAGGGCAATAATGGCCAAATCACGTTCTTTATTCTTATTAAATGACGAGAGAGCGCGATTTGAGAGTTGTTGTGGGTACTCTTGGTCGATATAAGTCAGAAAACCTTCTGTTTCATCACCTAGAAAGAGTTTTTGCTTGATGTTTTCAGCTCTGGAAGCAAGTGTTTCTTTCTTTTTCTTGGTTGAAACTTTCTTCATTACATTACGATAGAAATAAGGCTCCCCTTGGTCGTTTTCAACCTCCTCTGTTAGATACTTGTAAAGACTAGAAAGTGCCGACAAAGTCCGATTAATGGTCGTCTGAGAGACACCTTGTTTGGTTGTATTGGCATTCAGCAAAGGTCGTTCTCGTAGATATAGGATAAAAGCTTCCATATCTTTTTTAGACATATTTTCCAAGACAGATAAAGGAATGTCGGACATTTTATCAACATTTGAAATACCAGACTCCAAAACCCAGCTAAAAAATCGATCGTATTCCTTGAGGTATTCGTACAAGGTTGTAAAACTGTAGGGAACAGCAAGCTTTGATTGGTAGTATTCCAGAACATACCAAGGCATGATTTGTTTTAGTTTATCGATTCGTTCCAGTAAAATCTCACGTTTCATGCATTTTCTCCATAATTAAGTCTACCAGTAGTATAGCATAGACTTATATATTTTTCAAGAAAATTATAGTTTTTCGGAAAGATGTTATGGGAGTTTTCAAAGAATAGAAAAAAGACTTAGATCTATGAAATACAGAACTAAATCTTTTTTCTATTGTGAATCATTATCTAGTGCTTTTTCTAGTTTCCAAATACTAAACCAGAATGAAATAGTCAGCAGAATAAGGAAAATAAAAAAGAGATTATCAGTAACGATACTTCTGTTCATTCTACATAACTGAAGAGCTATATAAGGAGCTATGAGATACAAAATACATTGTATAATTGCTATTGTTTTCTTTTTCATGATTTTTAATCTTACTGTACAGATTTGATACAGTAAACTCCTTTCTAGCTTTATCATTCCTAACTTAATTATAGTCTTATTTTTTACAAAGTTCAATTACTTGTATGTTGAAATACCTTATCAGTAAGAAATAACCGATCTCATTGCAGAGAATCGGTTTTCAAATGTATTTAATTAAGAAATATTTTTGTTGCATAATATAAATTATGTAAACAAAACTTACAACAACAAATCTTTGACTTTTCCAATTTCACTTTTTGGAATCACCAGGTGAATCATATCACCCAGATACATTCTAGTTGAGCCGTTAACTGTTTGGCTTTTGCCATTATGGACTTGGGTGGTGATGAGTACGTTATGTGGCAAGTTGAGCTCATGAACCTGTTTTCCAGCGATTTTATCTGATACAGGAATTTCAATGAGGGTGACTTCTCCTTCATCTGTCGCTTCTTCTGGCAACATTTTTTCTAGCATGGCCTCATAGACTGGAGCACCCTTGAGTAGATCCATGACGATGTAAGCTACCAAGGTCACTAAGCCAAGTGGCATGAGGTTGCGAATGTCCCCTACCATCTCAGTTACGAGGATCATAGCGGTTAAGGGAGCCTTGGATATTGCCCCAAAGTAGCCACTCATTCCTAAAATGACAAATATAGGGAATTGTTGCTGACTGACAAGTCCAAGATTGACACAAATAACACCAACCAGGGCACCAAGTAAGGAACCGAGAGCCAGAATGGGAAGGAAAATTCCTCCTGGGAGACCACTTCCATAACTAATCATGCTCCAAACAAAGCGAATCAAAAAGTAAGCTAATAGAATTTGGAAACTAAAATTTTGCTCAGTCAAGGAAAGAACGACCTGATTTCCACCACCGAGAATTTGTGGCAAGAAAATCCCGACTGGTATGATAAGGATAAAGGCTAGGATTGGATAATAAGCTCTATCTAAATGGATTGTTTGGCCAACCCAATCATAAACTCGACCAACATTGAGTACAGCCTTCTCATAGAGAAAACCAGAAAGCCCGAGAAAAACTCCCATAAGGACGTATATCCAATACTGGTCTAGGGTCATGAGAGGGATGTTATCTGGCATATCCAGTACGGGGGTTAGGCCAAATATGAGCAGAGAAATAAAGTTTGCTACGAGACTAGCTGCTAAAGTTGAGACCCAAAAAAAGCGTGAAAAATGGTGGTAAACTTCTTCTATAACAAAGAGAAGACCTGCGATTGGTGCATTAAAGGCAGCTGCTAATCCTGCTGCAGCACCACTGGCAATCAAGGAACGTTCCTCTACTGGGCTAGATTTGAGCCACTTGGCAATGCCTTTACCACCAACTGCTCCAAGTTGAATACTTGGCCCTTCTCTACCTAGCATAAGGCCACTGGCAATAGCAAGAATCCCTAGAATATACTTTTTCCAGAGGACACTCCACCAGTTAAGAGTCATGAGTCCTTTTAATTCGGCTTCGACTTGAGGAATTCCTGAACCCTTGATATCTTTTTCCGATCGAGTCAATTTCGCACTGAGCCAGCTAACAATTAGATAAAATAGACCAATGATAAAAAGATTGCGGACTAGGTGCGCTTGACCTTGATAGAGTCCTTGTATCAGGTGGAAGCCCTTTTCGATTAAGAAACGAAAGGATCCGACGATGAGCCCGACGACAAGACCAACAATGACTCCTCGCCCAACTTGGGATAATATGGTGCTTGAGGCAAAGGCAAATTCTTTCTTGGAACTGAGTGTTTCTGACTGTTCCTCCATAATCATTTCCTCTTACTTATCTTTCTTAGTTGAAACCAGTGTTTTGACTGGTTCAAAACTGGTTCGATGAATTTGGGTGACACCTAGTTTTTCCAATCCTTCTAGATGTTTAGCTGTTCCATAGCCAGCATTAGCCGTGAAATCATAGCCAGGATATTGGTTGTCATAGTCCTTCATAATATTATCCCGTGTCACCTTGGCCACTATAGATGCAGCTGCAATAGAGAGAGAGTTTGCATCTCCTTTGATGATTGCTGTTTGAGAAATCGGCAACTCCAGTTTCATGGCATCTATCAAGAGGTGCTCAGGTTGTGGACTGAGCTGGGAGATTGCTTCCTTCATGGCCAGTTTGGTCGCCTCGTAGATATTGACTTGGTCAATGATGTGATTATCCTTGATACCAATACCTATTGCCAAGGCCTGGTCTTGAACGGTTTGATAAATTTCCAGATGTTTCTTTTTAGGGATCTTCTTGCTGTCGTTGAGCCCTCTAATCTTACAATTTTTTGGTAAAATAACGGCTGCAGCGACCACAGGTCCAGCCAGTGGACCACGGCCGACCTCGTCAACGCCTGCTATTAAGGTCACTCCTTGCTTATAAAGTTCTTTTTCATAGGAAAGCATGGATTCCAAACGAAGATCCTCATCCAGTTCAGCCTGAATGGCTTTTTTACGCTTGCTGATTTCCTTTTGAACTCCAGAACGAGTATCTTTTTCGAATTCTAGAAAAAGAGGATTGTCTAATTCTTTAACAGTGGCAAGAAGTTCTCTGATTTCTTTAATCGTCGTCATCAATGTCGTCCAATGTATCTAAGGTATAGTTACCGAGTTTTCCATCACGGACTTCCTTGACGAAGAGACTATAAAAACGGTCGTAATCATCTCGGAAACCGAGCGCACGTGTCATATCCATGATGATAACAGGTGCTTCTTCTTCTATCTTCATTTGTTTGAAGCGTTCAGCTAGCTTTTCTGGATAATGTTTTTTGAAATAATTGAGACCAAAAATAGTCACTTCATCCATTGGGAGTAGTTGATCTTTGATAGCTCCCGTCAAGGCTAGTTTAAGTGCGACAGCATCATCCTCAAACTTAGGCCAGAGAATCCCTGGTGTATCTAGGATTTCAAGGTCTTTATTGGTTTTTAGCCATTGTTGCCCCTTGGTAACACCTGGTTTATTGCCGACCACCGCAATCTTTTTACCAGCCAAACGGTTCATGAGAGTTGACTTACCGGCATTTGGAATTCCGATAATCATGGTCCGCAAGGTTTCAATTTTGATACCGCGTTCTTTCTGGCGTGCAATCTTATCAGCCATAAGCTTTTTAGCAGCATCAGTCACAACTTTTACAGTAACTTGCTCTTTGGAGTTGATTGCTAGAGTTTGAATCCCTTGTGATTCAAAGTACTGACGCCATTCTTTTGTCATTGCTGAATCAGCCAGGTCTGCCTTGTTTAAAATTAAGAGTTTGGGTTTATCACCAACAATTTTATTTAACATAGGATTTTGACTAGATAAAGGTAGACGCGCATCCACCAAAATTGTCACAAAATCAACAAATTTTAAATTCTCCTGAACTTGTCGCCGAGCCTTAGACATGTGGCCCGGAAACCATTGAATAGTAGCCATAAATTTCCCTTTCCGACTAAAAAAACGTAATAAAACGTTTTCTTTCTCACCATCTATTCTATCATAAATTAGGTGCTTTTGCACAGGCTTTGACCACAATAAATGACAAATAGTATTGGTCCGAAACATCTTTGATGCCAGTCACGATTTACTTGACTTTTTTTGCTAACAGGTATATACTTAGTGTATACTAATTCGTGGAGGTAGAGCAATGAATACAGTAAAGACTCGGAAGGTAGGAAATTCTCTCACTGTGACTATTCCGAAAAATTTGGGGATGACAGAAGGTCAAGAAATGGTTGTCTACAAAGGGATTGACGGAGTCATTGTCTTAGCTCCAAAAATGAAAGATCCTTTTGATGGGATTACTGATTTGAGAATGACAAATGATTTTGAAGGGGTAAGGTCACTTGATAGCGAAATCTGACTATATTCCTGAAAAGCAGGATATCATTTGGCTGGACTTTGATCCATCAGTCGGTCGAGAAATTCAGAAAAGGCGACCAGCCTTGGTTGTTTCTAGGAGAGAATATGCCTTGCAAACTGGTTTTGTGGCTGTCTGTCCCATCACTCATGGCCAACAACGTTTGGCAGAAAAAGGCTTGCTCGTTCCTGTCTCGTCGGATAAGGTAGATGGCGCTGTCAATCCATTTCAACTGTATACCTTTGATTTTCGGATGCGAAATGCTCAAAAAATAACAAGAATGGACACACAATGTTTTCAGAAAGTCGTCCAACTTTACCAGTACATCTTTGGAGATACTTAAATCCTACCATGCATAGACAAGGTAGGATTTTTTCTATATGAGTAACCTATTTAAGAACGGATGAAGACAATTGAGGAGAATCCCTCTAATCCAGCTTTCTTGTGCTGATGATAGATCCTCTGCTTGAAGGCATTCTTTTAGAAAATCGCGGACTTGTTCTGGAGCAATCTCAAACTCAAAGGCCTTCATCTTGTAGAAAAAGTCAATGAGATGCTCAGATAAGTAACCATCTGAAAAGGGTACTTCTCCACTTTTTCGATACTCTAGTAAGAGTCGAGAAAATCTGGCTTTTTCATCAGGCAAATCACGAAAATAGGAATTAAGAAGCCAAGTCTGTTTCTGCTTTCGTTCAATAGGATCTTGATTTGCAATACGCTGATCCTTTTCCAGCTCCTTTTGGTTTTGTTTAGCCTTGATAGCCCGTTCGTCTCTATTTTTACCAAAGAGGATTTTCTCCCATTTTCGTTCTTCTTGGGTCAAGGTTTCTGTAAAGCCAAAGTAATCTTGATAAGCGCGTTCTGCAGGTCCCATGGCAAGAATGAGGTTGTCAGCGTATTGCTTGGCGATTTTATCTCTTTTCTTACGTTCTTTCTCTGCTTGAATCCGTAAATGCTGCTCGTAGTCGATTTTCTCCTTGCCTAATTTGACAAGGTAGAGTTGGTCATCGGACTTACCAAGTAGAAAAGGTTTGATACACTTTTCCAGCACTTCTTCCATACGGGCCTTCTTCTTTGGCTCTGCCTTGGTCCAACTTCCTCCTTGAAAGACTTCTAGGAAGAGCCGATAATCTTTCTCAGGCGAGAATTGATTGCCACGATTGGCTTTGAAAACACCTTTCTCCCAAAACCATTTTAGAAGTCGTTCGTCAAAGTCGCTTTTATTAACCTTGATTTTTTCCTTTTTCTGAGCCTTTTTAGTTAGATTTTCAACTTTTCTGAGTAGTCTTTCTTCCTCCTCCAGTTGCTGGTCTAAAGTCACTCGATGAAAATGACGAACACAGTCACTGCCGATTGGAAAGAGGCGTTGGCCTGTGACACCATTAAAGAGTTCGTAGGCGTATTTTATGGCGTTCCCGCAAACACAATTACTACGACCAATGCCATTAAAAATCAAGGAAACTTCATTCCATTCCTTGGTAGCTTGATCCCAAGTATCGGCTTTTGAAGCCTGTAAAACCGCATCGTGCAGGGATTTTCTAACCGGAAGTGTCATGAGGTCTCCTTTCTAGGTTATACTTTTACAACTTGAACCTCGTCTTTACCGAGTAAAATCAAGTATTTTTCTATGTTTTCAATCAAATAGGCTCGTGATAAAGCTTCTCCGTATAAGGCTAACTGCCCACGATAGCGTTCAATAAGCTGATTTGCTTCATCATAACGGTCAGTCTTATAGTCAAAAAGAACGATACGATCCTCGAAAAGCAGATACCCGTCCAAGATTCCACGGACAACAAAGTCTTCTTGACTCTTTTGGTCTCGTTTGAGCATAGAAAAAGGTTGCTCTCGATAGAGATGGTTTGTATTGGCAAGAATCTCCTGACCGAGTTCTGTGTTAAAGAATGCAAGGATTTTCGCAAGATTGATCTTGTCTCTGACAGCTGGACTCGTTTGAACTTGTTTGAGAGTTTCTGTCAGACTAGCAAGTGTTGGTTGCTGACCGAGGTCAATTCTCTGCATGAGTTCGTGGGTTGCACTACCAATCTCCGCACCAGTTACTTTTTCTTTAGTTGAAAAATCTGGTAAATCGAAGCTGATTTGTTTCTCTGGTGATTTGGTTTGGTTAGCAATTTGTACACCTTCCATATCCATAACAGGTTCGTAGAATTTCTTAATTTGACTTGGGGTTTGAACACTAGGAAGTTCAATAGCCGCACGGTGAAGAGTATTATAGACTTCCACCTCTTTTAGCATTTCAAGGGCTTCCTTGATGGTCTCTGACTGACGGTTGCTTGCTTGGGAACTATCTTGTAAAGGACCCTTGTTTTCCAATTGACCAATAGCTTCTCTGGTCAGCTGGTCTTCACCGACAAAGCGATAGCTAAAGTTGAGATGATCTTTGGCAAACACTTTAGTGATAGCCCAAATCCAATCTTGGAAATTCTTGGCTTGCAGTCTGGTATTTTTATCTAGTTTTCCGTTTTCAGCAGCTGGATATTCCTTGGCTTCCAGCTTTTCACGAGAGCCCTTACCGACAAGATAGAGCTTTTTCTCAGCCCGTGTCATGGCAACATACAGCAAACGCATCTGCTCTGAATAGCTGGCCAGTTGCAGTTCTTCTTCATTCTGCGTATAAGTCAGGCTAGGAATGGAGAGTTTGATGGTTTTAGGATAGTGAGCTTCTACTGCTCCTGTTTCCACCTTGGCAATGTATTTGACACCAAGCCCATTTTTACGACTGAGAATAACATCAGACATTGAGTCTTGCTTATTGAAATCTTGATCCATGTTGAGGATAAAGACATAAGGAAACTCCAGACCTTTACTCTTGTGAATGGTCATGAGTTCCACTGCGTCTTTAGGCGGTGCTACTGCTACGCTTGCAAGATCATGCTGTGCTTCCAAAACCTGATCAATCATACGAATAAAACGAGACAAGCCTTTGAAATTACTCTTTTCAAACTGGTCTGCTCGCAGAGCTAGGGCATAGAGATTGGCTTGTCTGGCAGGACCGTTAGGCAAGGCTCCAACATAATCATAGTAAAAACGATCGTTGTATATCTTCCAAATCAAGTCATAAAGAGAGTGAGTTTTGGCATATAAGCGCCAAGAATCCAAGATATCCATGAATTGTTTTAGTTTTTCCGCTAAAGCTGAGTGAATTAACTCTTTCTGCTCAGTTGTTTGTTTTTGAGCGTTAAGCAGTTTCTCAAAAAGATTCTCTTGTACCTTATCTTTTACTTTCTGAAGGGACAAGCGTGCCAACTCGTCCTCATCAAAGCTAAACATTGGAGACTTCATAAGGGCAACCAAGGCATAGTCTTGCAGGGGATTGTGGATGACACGAAGAGTGTCTAACATGACTTGCACTTCTAGGGATTGGAGGTAATTATTTTGTTCTCCGTCTGTTTTGACAGGAATTCCGTACTCAGACAGAACGAGGAGTATCTGGTCATTACGACTGCGACTGGAAGTCAAAAGGGCAATTTCCTTAAAGGCTACACCATTCTCTTGATGAAGCTTCAGGATTTCCTTGATGACTAAGCGTATTTCCCCTGTTAGTTTTGTTTTTAATTGGCTCTCTTCCTCCTCTTGTCCACTGTCGTCCTTATCGTAGAGGAGAAATTCTGCCTTGTTGTCTGGATTGGGAGTTAGTTTGCTATTGGCAAAAACAAGCTGGTGCATGCTGTCATAGTTGATTTCCCCAACCTCTTGATCCATAAGGCGTGCAAAAACATCATTGGTTGCAGACAGCACTTCTGAACTACTACGGAAATTTTCCTTGAGGAGAATCAATTTACCCTCTTTAGGATTTTGCGCATAGCGTTGGAATTTTTCATTGAAAATCTGCGGGTCTGCCTGACGGAACCGGTAGATAGACTGCTTGATATCTCCAACCATAAAGCGATTGTGACCATTCGACAGCAACTCCAGCATCCGTTCTTGAATGTGGTTGGTATCCTGATACTCATCGACCATGACTTCATGGAATCGCTCCTGATATGCATCACGAACTTGTGGGAAATTCTCTAAAATTTCAATGGTGTAATGGCTGATATCAGCAAACTCAAAGGCATTTTCCTGGCGTTTACGTTCACGATAAGCCTCCACAAAATCACTCATAAATGTTTGGAAAGTTTTAGATAACTCCCAGGTGTCTCCATGATAACGTTCTTGATAGTCGAGAATTGTTATCTGGTCTGCTAGTTGTCCAAGTTTAGCAAACTGGGCCTTTCTTTCTTCGTTGTAGGCATCAGCCAGTGGTTTCAAATCGGCTTTACGACTAGAATTAGCTAGAGCTCTACCATTTTTTTCTTTCGAGATGGCGACAACACGCGTAAGCACTGCTTGATAAGCCTGGCTATCGGACTCTTGATTTAAGGAACCAATTTCATCCAGAACCAACAGCACATTTTCTAAATAGGTAGCTTTTGGAAACTCCTTAGCATCGTTATCCAGATGATAACGGAGGAAACTTTCCAAATCCCATAGCGCCTGTTTGATTTGCTCAGTTAATTTGTCTTTTTCAATTACAAAGTCAGCTTCTTCAAACCCTTTGAGGAAAGAGTTACTCAACCATTTTTTGGGGCTACTGGTGGATTGGAGGAAATCATAAATTTTGTAGACTTGTTGACGAAGACCACGTTCATCCTTGCCTCGACCAGCAAAATTCTTGACCAATCGACTAAAGCTCTCTTTATTTTCACCTTGGTAATGATCTTCAAAAACCTGATGAAAAACCTCATTTTTTAAGATTAACTGTTCACTTTCATTTTGTAGAATACGGAAGTTCGGTGCGATATCAATCAGATAGCCATGTTTGCCAAGGAATTTTTGCGTGAAGGAGTCCATGGTTCCGATGGCAGCGTTTGGCAGTTCTGCCAATTGACGTCCCAAGTGTTGTTTGAGATCGACATCATCGGTTTCTTGGATTTGTTGGCTGATTTTTTTCTCCAAACGTTCCTTGAGTTCAGCAGCAGCCTTGACGGTAAAGGTCGAGATAAAGAGTTGGCTGATTTCCACACCACGTGCTAACTGATCCAGAATACGCTCTGCCATGACAAAGGTTTTCCCTGAACCAGCAGACGCTGAGACTAGGATATTTTGCCCAGCAGTATAAATAGCTTGGATTTGCTCGGCAGTTCTTTTCTGTTCCTTGCTTGAACTCGCTTCTGTTTCTTGTAATTTTTGAATTTCTTCCTCAGTTAAAAAGGAAATGGGCTTCATCGGTTCAACTCCTCTCTCATTTTCTCAAACCAAGCTTGCTTAAGTTTTTCTCCTACCAGACGCTTGCCATCAGATAAGTCTAATTTCTCAAGGAAACGGGCTTGTCCCAAGTGGTAATTGGCTTCAAATCCAGTAATGGCTTGGTGTTGCTGAACGTATGGGGCAATACTTCTGCCATTCTCTGTGTATGGATTAATGGCAAAATGGCCTTCTAAAATCTTTTCAGCAGCCTTCTTGTAAAGATGGGCATTGTAGTCCAATAAGAGCTGGAACTCCTCGTCTGTCAGCTGATTGGCCTTGTTTTTGTTGTAAAATTCGCCCAAGTGACTGCTTTCTTTCTCTAAAAAGAGTCCCTGGTATTTCATAGACTTGCTGGCTTCTGCTACTGCTCCTGCCAGACTTTTAACAGCTAATAAAGATTGGACAGGCTCAGCCATTTCCAAGTACATGGCACCGAAAAAGTTCTGCTCCCCCTCTCTTTTTAGGGCAGCAAGATAGGTTGGCAGCTGGGAATTAAGGCCATTAAAGAAATTCGGAAACTGGAACTGAGTTAAACTAGACTTGTAGTCTACCACTCCTAACGCTCCATCAGCTTTCAGGCGGTCAATACGGTCAACCTTGCCTCGCACATGGACACTGCGACCATTATCCAATTGAATAAAGGCTTGATCCTTGCCACCAAATGTTGCCTCCTCTTGGATGGTTTCGATAGCTGGATTATGACGAAGGATGTGGCCCGTAGTTCGCGCAACATCAAGCAGAATTTCCTTTGTAAACTGAGCTTCCAGACTTTCCTGATAAATAGCCTCAAATTCACGTTCTTGGCTGGTTTCTTGAATAGCTTGTTCCAGACGTTGGTCAAAGGAATCTTCATCAGGCAGTTTCAAGGCACGTTCAAAAATACGATGCAAGAAATTCCCGTGACTTCGAGCATCAGGACGTAGGCGCACCTCTTCCTGCAAACCTAAGACATAACGGAGGAAATAACTGTATTCATTGCGGTAAAACTCCGTCAAACCAGACGTAGACAAGTAAAACTCTTTGTCAGCTGGATAGAGAGCCTGCAAGGTCTCTTTAGCTAATGGCTTGCTGCTTGGACTAGTTGGGATAGCTGGATTTGTAAGACCTTTTTGGTCAAGTTTTTTCCCCATGACACGAGCCAAAACCTTGACAAAGGTCAAATCTTGCTCAGTATTACTTGTCTCGCCCTGCTGATGATAGGCAACTAGACTAGACAATAGACTGTGATAAGACCCCATATCATCCTTAGACAGACTTTTTTGATGAATCTTCTTCTCCATCCGGCTAAAGCTAAAACTCACCAGTTCCTGAAGATAGGCCGATTCCTTGCTCTCATTTTCATTAAGAAGACTTGGTGCTGACAACACCAACTGCTTACGAGCGGCGTTGACTAAAGAAAGCATGGTATAGCGATTTTTCTTGAGATTTTCGCTACTTGCAATCAGTAATTGTGCTCCCTCCTCAGTTGCTTGGTTTAGACTTTGTCTTTCTTCGTCTGTCAAAAGACTGGTGTTTTGCGCGATTTTTGGCAAATGATCCTGAGTGAGCCCGATGGCATAGACAAAGTCAGCTGTCAGAGGGGCAATCAGATCGTAACTCTGCACCAGAACAGTGTCCACTGTCGCTGGAATGGTGCGATACTGGGACAAACTCATCCCAGAATGGAGCAAGGATAGGAAATCATCTAGACTAACTTGTGAACCAGCAAAAACGGTCGCAAATTGTTCTAAAACATGGCAGAAGGCCTTCCAAACTTCAGCTTGTCTTTCCTGTTCTAGAGTTTCCATAGTAGCTGTCAATTTTTGCATCTGCTTGCTTAAATCAGCATTTTTTAGAAAAGTATTCCACTTTTTCAAGAGATTTTCAGTCTTTTGCTTCTGACTGGCAAATAAGGTTTCAAGTGGTACCAAAACTCGCAGACGAAGAGAATTTAAACGCTCTAAATCAAACTTTCCAAGGTGGGATTTGGTGAAGGTTTGCTGAAAGGCGGGCAAGCCATTGATGCCAAGATAGCGGAGATATTGCTCAAAAGCATCAATATCCGCTTGGCTAAGGTCAGTATACAGACCAGTTCGGAGGAGATTAATCAAATCCTCCTGACGGAAACGATAACGTTTTAAACGCAAAATAGATTCGACATACTGAGTCAAAGGGTGGTGAGCCATGGATTCGCTTCTACCAAGATAGAAAGGAATCTGGTACTGGTCAAAAATGGTTTTCAGTGATAGCTGGTAAGATGCCACATCCCCCAGCAAAATACGGAAATTCTTGTAACTCAGTTCTGGATGGTCATGTAATTTCTGACGAATGCTACGGGCTACTAATTCCAGCTCTTCTTTTTGCGTCAAGCAGGACCAGATTTGCAGATTTTCACGGTCCTTCTCATCGATATCCAAGGTGAGTTCTGAGAAATCATAAGAAGACTCTAGCAAACGAGAGGCCTTGTCAAAACTATCCATTTTCTCATGAGTCTGAGAACGATCCTGAGCAGGTGTTTGGTATTTTGCACCCAAATGATGGAGGAATTCCACACTGGCTTGATAGAGATTCCCTTCAGTGAACGGACTGGTATAGGCTTTTTTGCTTGCATAAGCCCCAATAACAATCTCGACACCTTTTCGATGGAGCAGATCCACCACATGCTCTTCCTCAGCAGAAAAACGGGTAAATCCGTCAATGATTAAGGCAATCTGACTAAAATCACTACTTACCTTGCCATTTTCAATAGCCTCAATCAAATGGGACAACTGACTTCCCTGAGCCAACTGACCTTGATTGAGATAGGCTGTTACTTTCTCAAAAATCAAGAGTAAGTCTGCTCGCTTATTCTCATCTGTTAAACTTTCCAAGTCCAAAAAGCTCATCTGAGCAGTCGTCATCTCATGATAAAGTTCAATCAACTGCTGGATAAATTGAGGATCCTGCTTAATAGCACCATAAACTCGCAAGTCCTTGGGATCGAGTTCCACAAGACATTTATAAAAAGCCATCCCAAGCCCGATGTCATCTAGACTGGTCTTGACAGGCAAATCATTTAAAACCAGGTAACGAGCCATCTGAGCAAAACGCGTAACGGTAATCGCAAAAGAAGCCTGCTGGGACAAGCATTCCAGCACGGCGCGTTCCTTTTCAAATGAAAGAGAGTTGGGGGCGATGTAGAAAACCCGCTTGCCTGCAGCAACTAGCTCTTCTGCCTCTCTCGTTAGAATTTCAGTCAAAGAAGTCCGAATATCAGTATAAAGTAATTCCATCTCAGCCTCGTTTGGTTTATCAAAGTTTCTTACTCTATTATAGCAAAGTTCGCTTCACAGTCCAAATCCAAAATTCTAGTTGACAATCATTTAACTAGGAAATCAATCCTCCATCATCCACTTTCATATGCTGAAAGATATAGAGGAAAAAGTCTTTGGAAACTTCAAAATGCCCATAGCGGAGGCGAGAAGTATAGTCTTTCCATTCAGGATGTTGTCTGGCTATTTCTATGGAACAATCTTTGACTGGTTGATAATACTCGACATTTCGTCTAAAGGGAAAGAATCCTTCAAACTGCTCTACTTGATAGGCCTTGTCGTCTATAATTTTACCTACGGCCACAAAAGCCTGTAACTTATCTTGACCATTCATATCGTATTTCGGACTATAGTATAAAAGGTAGTCTCCTTTTTTCATACGGTTTAAGGGGCCGCCCTTTCCATGACAGACCTGACAAAAATTCCCTTCAACTCCTCTTAAAACATGGTTCTTTGAAACAACTCCGACCCAATATCTAGGCATTTTTATCCTCCAACTCTACTAAAAAGCGATTAAAAACTTCTCTATCGTTAGATAGTTTTTCAAAAAATTCTTCATCAACACCTTCTACTAAAGGCAAAGCTTGATTGACCTTCTCCGCGCCAGAATTCGTCACTGAGACCAGTTTTGCCCGACTATCCTTTGGATGTTGATCTCGTCCAATGTAGTCTTTCTTCTCCAGTAGCCTAACAATCTGGGAAACCGTCATGACATCCATTCCAGTGAACCGAGCAATATCAACTTGCGTTACATATTCCTCTCTATTAGACAGAAACAAGAGAGAGGTTAAAACGATAAATTGGGGCAAAGTGAGGCCAACTGATTTCAAAACTCTTTTTAAGTTGCTTTCCCACTTGTTGTAGACTTTGATGAAAAGAAGACCTGTAGACTCTGTTTCATCATTTTTGTAAATTGAATTAAAGTAATGCTTTGACATTATTTCTCCTAAAATATTAAGTATACATATTATATAAGAATTTATTTTGTTTTTCAAGAAAAGGAAAGTCAAATGTTACTATTCTGTCAGACATTTCATAGTCTATATGCTATAATAAAAGCAAAACACCTAGAAAAGGAAGTCTTATGATTAAACTACTAGCCTTGGATATGGACGGAACCCTCCTCAATGAAGCCAAGGAAATCCCTCAAGCCCACATCACTGCCATTCACCAAGCCATTGAAAAAGGTGTCAAACTGGTTCTCTGTACAGGTCGCCCGCTTTTCGGTGTCCTTCCCTACTATAAAAAATTGGGACTGGATCTCCAGAACGAGTATGTCATTGTCAATAATGGTTGTTCAACCCATCAGACCAGTGACTGGAGTCTAGTGGACTGGCAAGAACTCAGTCCAGCTGACATTGAATACCTCTATGACCTAGCAGAAAAAAGCGACGTCCAGTTGACTCTTTTTGATGAGGAGCATTATTTTGTCCTCGGTGGCAAGCCTAATCAAATTGTTCAAAATGATGCCAAGCTCGTCTTTTCAGACTTAACTGAAATTTCCCTTGAGGAAGCGATTAGTGGCAAGTATCGTATGTTCCAAGGTATGTTTTTGGGCACCAAAGGGCAAACAGACGATTTTGAGCAGCGTTTTGCGACAGAACTCTGTCAACGATTTAGCGGAGTTCGCTCGCAACCTGTTATTTATGAAGCCATGCCACTTGGGACGACAAAGGCTACTGCTCTTTCTCGACTAGCTGCGATTTTGAAGATCGAGCCCTCAGAAATCATGGCCATAGGCGATGCTAATAACGATATCGAAATGCTTCAGTTTGCAGGACTGGGCATTGCAATGGGAAATGCCAGTGACCATGTCAAATCCCTTGCTAATGACGTTACAGCAAGCAATGAAGAAGAAGGCGTTGCTCGCGCCATTGAGAAGTATATTTTATAATTGAGAAGCCCAGTTCATATCAACTGGGTTTTGTTTCTTTTAAGAATTACAAAACTTTAGAAACTCTTTAGAATTACTTGATGTTTCTTTGATTTCTATACCTTATACTAAAGTTAGAAAAATAAATCAAAAGGAGAAAATCATGAAAACAGTACTCGAAATTCATGGACTGACCAAACAATTTGGTAACCAAGCTATTCTTCAAGATCTTAGTCTAACCATAAAAGAGGGAGATATTTATGGTCTAATCGGAAAAAATGGAGCAGGTAAAACTACTCTTATTAAAATCATTACACAATTATTGTTTGCGGACAAAGGTACAGTTTCCCTCTTTTCTAGCAAAGAACAAAATGAGTGGACCAAGGCATTATCTCAAGTGGGTTCTGTTATCGAATCACCTGTAGCCCATAATCACTTAACAGCTTATCAAAACCTTAAATATTATTGTATGATTCGTCATATTCCAAATGCTGATAAGGTGATTCATGAGACTTTGGACTATGTTGGCTTGTCAGATACAGGAAAAAAAGTCTTTCGTGATTTTTCACTAGGAATGAAACAAAGACTTGGCATTGCCATTGCCCTCCTATCCAAACCAGACTTCCTGATTCTTGATGAACCTATCAACGGACTTGACCCAATTGGAATCAAAGAATTTCGTCTGATGATCCAGCGGCTCAATCAAGAAAAAGGAATAACCATTCTCATCTCTAGCCATATCTTGTCTGAACTCTATCTCCTAGCTAATCGCTTTGGAATTTTGGATCAAGGAAAGATTATCCGTGAAATCAGCAAAGCTGAATTTGAAACGCTAAGTGAGGATTATATTGTGCTCAGAACAAGCGATAAAGAAAGAGCATGTCAAGTATTGAAAGAACAAATCCAACTCCAGTTCAAGGTTGTTAATCCAGAAAATGAAATCCATATCTTTGGGAATGAACAAGATGTCAAACAGATTCTTAAGAAATTAACTTTGGCAGATGTTGCTATTGACGAGATTTACTATGCCCGTCAAAACCTAGAAGAATACTTCACACAATTGGTAGAATAGGAGAAAAATCATGATACATACCATTCAAGCAGATTTTTACCGTCTCTTTCGCTCCAAAGGATTCTGGATTACAGAATTCATTCTCTTTGCTCTCATGTTAATGGGTGCTACTATCGGAGCTACAGGACATCTGATGTCAGTAAATACCACACCTGAAACAGAATTTCCGACCAAAGGTTGGGACGGCATCCAAGCTCTTATCAACGCGTCTAGCAATGGTTCAAACCTCGTTTTTCTCTGCATCGTCCTGACATGCCTCGTTCTTGGAGTTGATTTAATCGGCAAACTCTATAAAAATAGTTTGACAGTTGGCGTTTCTCGTACAGAGTTTTTCCTTGCTAAATTCTTTGTTCTAGCAAGTATCGCTCTCTTACAACTCATCACCAGTCTTGTGATTGCCTTTATTCCCGCGACTCTACTAAACGGACTTGGTACAATGCCTGATGGTTTTGTTACTAATCTCCTCTTGACGATTTCCCTTCAATTTCTCTGCCTTCTCGCTTGGCTTTCAATTGTTTCCTTTATTCTCTACCTAACTCATTCTTATCTTGCCGTATTTATTGGTTATCTGATTAGCTCTATCATACTTTCTATGCCAATGCTTGTTTTCCCAGACATTGAAATTCTACGATATTTAATTCTAGATTTTGCCTATGCTATGACTACTAATAGTCAAGCTATTCTCTATACCATCACGATTTGCGTAACGGTCATACTTTTCTTCTCTATCAGTGGACTGACTGTTTTCAAGAAGAAAAGCTTATAAAAAGGACCTCCTCTAAACTTATAGAGGAGGTTTCTTCTGTTAAAAATAAATAAAGACTGAAAACCATTCTCCATCAGTGGCTAGCTTCATATCCGCTCCAAGAAGATGAACTAATTCCTCAGTAATATAAAGACCTAAACCAGAGGATTCTTCTGTATCCGACATATTTTCAGAATAAAAACGATTGCTGAGATTGTCTATATTCTTGATAGATTTTTTGACAAGATTATCAATTTCCAAAACAAGCCTATTTTCTTCCTTTTTCAAAGAAAGTCGAGCTTTCTCCTTACCGTGCTTGAGAACATTTCCAAGAAGGTTTTGTATAATTCGATCAAGCAAGTCCTCATCAGTCGTCGTTTTCAATCCTGGTTCAACATTAAAATCAAGAACAATATGTGAAGATTGAAAAACGTCGTAATAAGCTAAAGTCTTTTTCGTTATAAAAGTTGATAAATCAAGTTCTTCCAGTTTCGGTTTGACTGCTCCTTCCATCAAATGACGGTATTCGAGGAGAGCCTCCAAACGTTTGGAAACCAAATCCTGATGATGGGCTATTTTATTTAAGGTTTCTGAACTATTATCGGGATGTTTTATTAGTTGCTGAGTATAGCCTGAAGCGATTGTCAAAGGTGTCCGAATATCATGAGCGATGTTACTGATTGCCATATCTAAGGTGTGTTTTTCACGCTTCATGATTAGCTGATTTTGCTCCACTTCTTGAAATAGATTCTCAATTTGGTTATGTAGACGCAAAATGGTCTTTGAAAAGAAATTTATCCCGATCCTCTTCATGCTACCAGAGCGAATCTTTTCTTCGATTTGTCTGCTTAAATCTCTAATTGCTATATGATAGCGAATCAAAGAAATCGCCAAAATAATGTTAGTAAGGAGTAATATTGATATCAAAATGTAATTCATTATTTGTCTCCTTTTAATCGTACACCAACTCCCCAAATGGTTTCGATGTAATCGTCATTTGGATCCAGTTGATACAGTTTTTTACGGAGATTGCTTAGATGAGTGTTGAGCGTATTGTCTCCAGGCAGGTAACTTTCTTCCCAAATCAATTCATAGAGTTCTTCTTTGGTGAAGATCTTTTTAGGATGCTGGAGCAACATTTGGAGAATCTGGCACTCTTTCTTTGCAAGGCGAATGGTTTCAGTTGCGTTACTTATTTCAAAACTATCCGCATCGAACTGGATATTTTTAAAGTTTTGTACGAGGTTATCAATTTCTCTTCGATCTCCTGACTGATGTTCACCACTTTGGCGTAATTGCACGGTGACTCTGGCAAAGACTTCGTCCAAATCAAAAGGTTTTACTACATAATCATTGGCACCATCTAAGAGATATTGGCTGATGAGCTTTTTATCACCCAAAGCAGTAAGCATGATGACCGGAGTCTGACTAGTTTGTCGAATAGCTTGCAAGACTTGGTCGCCATTTTTCCCAGGGAGCATGATATCTAGCAAAACGAGATCAATGCCACCTTTATCAAATTGCATGATACCTTCTGTCCCAGAAAATGCTTGAATCACTTCGTGTTCCTCTGCAAGAAGGGTTCTTAAAATTTCCTGGATTTCATTATTATCTTCAATTACAAGTATGTTCGCCATAAACCTCGTCCTTTCTAAAACTATTATAACATGTTTTGTTGGGAATTCCAGATACAGAAAAGCTCCTCTAACATTTTAAGTTAGATGGAGCTAATGGGAATTGAATCTACTTAAGCAAATAAGCAATCAAGGTTATAATCCATAGATGAGCTGG
Source organism: Streptococcus sp. SR1 (assembly GCF_000526075.1). Lineage (NCBI taxonomy): Bacteria > Bacillati > Bacillota > Bacilli > Lactobacillales > Streptococcaceae > Streptococcus > Streptococcus sp. SR1. The sequence goes on along the minus strand of NZ_JATR01000021.1, from coordinate 32,945 downwards.
GTAGAAAATATAAAAGAAGTATTTACTCCAACTAGTTTCTTTTCCTCGCTGTCCATTATACAAGGCCATAAAAGGAAAGACGGTGACAAAGAGCCAGTCAGAATTGAAAAGCATCATTTCCAGTGTTTGGTGCCAAGTGTCGTAAATTTGGATGGAAGTCACTAACAAGAAGGCCCACAGAAAGGCATATAGGAGATTTCGCAATCCCTTGCGATTTCGACAAGAGTAACTAATCAAGAGAAATGGTAGCATGGTGATACCACCCTCGGTAAAAAGACAACCGAAAATCAAGAGACCAGCAACGCCAATCCGACGCCACAACTTCTCTTTTTTATCCAGCTCTTTTCGAGGAAAACCAATCCAAAGCATGGTGACACCGATGGCTAGAGTCAGGAAAATATTATTAGTGACCATTACTCCTTTGGATGCAAATAGGGCATTGAGTAGGCTATTTCCAGCAAACATGATCAGCGCCCAAGACCAGAGACGGATGAGGTAGTTTTTCAAGTTTCGAGTATGGATGAATCCTTCCATAGCCATATAGGCAAACCAAACTCCCACACAACGGGTCAAGGCGTGAAAGATACCTTCCCACAAAGGAGAAACGATTCCGGTAATATGCGGGATATGGTCTAGAACCATTACTGCCGCCATCAGATACTTCAACTGCGTCGCATTCCATTTTTTCATAATAAACCTCTTTCTTTTTGATCTACATAGAGTATAGCATACATTTCTACGTATAATCGTACACCTATCTTACATTTAAAAAGCCTATCTTACATTTTTGTAAGACAGGCGTGAATATCAAAAGTTTATTATGAAAGATACCTTCTAGTCGGTAATCCGTTGGTACATTTCTGGTCTTCTATCTCGAAATAGTCCCCAGTTTAGGCGCTCGCTTGCTCCCTTATCCAGGTCATAAGTTGCTAACAGAACAGCTTCTCCTTGTCTTTCAGCTCGCTCTAGAATAGCTCCTGTTTCATCCGTCATAAAGGAGGAACCGTAGAAGTCAAGACTAGAACTCTGTCCGCCATTTTCCTCACTAGGAGTGACTTCTTCCAAGCCATAGCGATTGGCTGCAATAACTGGGACAATATTTGCTGCTGCGTGCCCTTGCATGGTACGTTGCCAGTGACCACAACTATCCGTATCTAAGATAGGCTCTGAACCGATAGCGGTTGGGTAAAAGAGCAATTCTGCCCCATTCAACGCAAGACAACGGGCTGTTTCAGGGAACCATTGATCCCAACAGATGCCAATCCCAATCTTAGCATAGCGAGTATCCCAGACCTTGAAACCAGTGTTACCAGGCGTGAAATAAAACTTTTCTTGATAATAATGGTCATCTGGTATGTGGGTCTTCCGATAAACACCCAGCACTTCTCCATCAGCATCAATGACGGCGATTGAGTTATACAAGACATTGCCATCTTTTTCGTAGAAACTAATCGGTAGAACAACCTGTAGTTCCTTAGCAATCACTTTAAAATGCTGAATGGCTGTATTTTCTGTCACCGACTGGGCATACTGATAATAGTCATACTGGCGTTCCTGACAGAAATAGGGACGTTCAAATAATTCAGGCAAGAGAATGATTTGCGCGCCTTTGTCTGCAGCTTGACGTACTAAACGCTCCGCTGTTTGGATATTTGTTGCCACATCCTTGGCACATTGCATCTGGATCGCTGCAACTCTAACATTTCTCATCTTTTTCTCCTATTCTGGGATTTGTTGGGTGATACAGTGAATATTGCCACCACCTAAGAGAATATCTCTGGCTGGTATTCCTACGACTTTACGGTCTGGAAAACACTTGCTGAGGATATCTAGGGCAACTTGGTCGTTTTTATCTTGAAATTGAGGAACAAGGACAGCCTTGTTGGCAATATAGAAATTGACATAGGAAGCTGCAAGACGTTCACCTGCATAACGCTCTTCTTCCCCTTCTTCATAAGTATAGCCTGGCAAATCTTCTTCGGTTACAACTTGATGAAGCGCTGGGATTGGCAATTTATGAATGGTGAAGTGACGACCTTTTGCATCTGTTTCTTTTTCTAAAAGCTCTAAATCAGCTACTGACATGGCATATTGGGGATCATTTTGATCATCTGTCCAAGCCAAGACAAGCTCTGCAGGACCAACGAAGGCTGCAACATTGTCAACGTGTTCATTGGTTTCATCCTGATAAATACCATAAGGAAGCCAGATAACTTTTTCAGCACCAAGGCTCTCCAATAAGGTGTTTTCGATTTCCTCTTTAGACAGGTGGGGATTGCGTCCAGGACTTAGAAGACAACTTTCAGTCACAAGAATGGTTCCCTGACCATCGCTGTGTATGGCGCCGCCTTCCAGTACAAAAGGTTTGGCATCGTAAACAGGCATTTCCAAGGCCTCAGCAAAACGACTGGCTACTTGGTCATCCTCTTCATAATCTTGATAAAGACCATCGACAGCACCACCCCAGGCATTAAAAGACCAATCTACTGCCAACTTTTCTTTTTTATCATTGATGAGAATGGTCGGCCCCGTATCACGCGCCCAGGAATCATTAGTAGGGATATCTAGATAAACAACCTTGTCTCCTAGATAGGATTGGGCTTCAGATAGATAGTCTTGCTCCACCAAAAGGTAGACTGTTTCCCCCTGAGCAATAGTTTTGATGATTTGGCTAAAGGCCTTCTTAGCAGCCTTTCCTTGGAAGGGCCATGAACCTGGTCGAGTTGGCCAGATCATGAGGGTACCATGATGGGGTTCATACTCTGCTGGCATACGATAGCCTAATTTTTTTGGACTGTTCATCATGATAATCTCCCTTTAAAGTCTTGATAGCCAAAGGCTTTGACTAAGCTGCAGTCACCCTGCTCATCCATAAGATAGAGACTTGGCAATCCAATACCGTTAAAGGTATTATTTTTGACAAAGGAGTAGATTGCCATGTCTTCGAAATAAAGTCTATCACCGATTTGGATTGGATTTTCAAAGCTATAATCTCCAATCACATCGCCCGTCAGACAGGTATTGGAAGAAAGCCTATAAGTATGTGCTTTTTCCTGAGCTTCAAATCCATTTCTCAAAGGTGGTCGATAGGGCATCTCAAGTACGTCAGGCATATGGCAGGTCGCAGAGGCATCTAAAACCAAGATATCCATACCATTTTCTACAATATCCAATACTTCAGTTGCTAGATAACCCGCATTAAGTGCAATAGCTTCTCCCGGCTCGATATAGACTTCAAGATTGTAAGTTTCTCGGATACGCTTAATTTCAGAAATTAGCAAATCTACATCGTAGTCTTCTCTTGTGATGTGGTGGCCACCACCCATATTGAGCCATTTGACCTCATGTAAATAAGGTCCAAACTGTTCTTCTACAGCTTTCAAAGTTGTCTCTAAATCATCCGCCCCCTGCTCGCAAAGGGTGTGAAAATGAAGACCATCTACTAAGTCCAGCAAATCACTTGGTATCTTGTCTAGAGTAACTCCAAAACGAGATCCAGGTGCACAAGGGTCATAGAGCGCGTGGTCTCCTTGAGTTGAACACTGTGGGTTGAGGCGCAAACCGACACTAATACCAGCCTCTCGACAACGAGGACCATGTTTACGCAACTGTCTCTCCGAGTTGAAGACGATATGGTCCGTTATCTCCAGCAATTCCTCCAAGTCTGCATCCTTGAAAGCAGGTGCAAAGACATGGACTTCCCCAGAGAACTCTTCTCGTGCTAGTTTGGCCTCATAGAGACCACTTGCAGTTGTACCAGATAGGTACTCGCTAATCATGGGGTAGGTTTTGTAGAGGGAATAAGCCTTCTGAGCAAGTAAAACCTTGCAGCCCGCTTCTTCCTGAACTTGTTGTAAACTACGGCAATTGGCTTCTAACTTGGCCAAGTCAATGACGTAAGCTGGCGTTGGTACTTGTTCTAACTTCATTAGTCCACCATTTGCGGATTTTCAACCACAACCCAAGGCAAACCATACTCATTCAAAGCTTCCATGAATGGATCTGGATCCAATTCTTCAAGGTTATAAACTCCAGGTTGTTTCCAAGTACCATTCATCACTAATTTGGTCCCAATCATGGCTGGAACACCTGTTGTGTAAGAAATTGCTTGCGAACCAACTTCTGCGTAACATTCCTGATGGTCGCAAACATTGTAGATATAGATAGTCTTCTCAACACCGTCTTTGACACCTGTAAAGATACAGCCGATATTGGTTTTTCCAACTGTACGTGGTCCAAGGCTGGCTGGATCAGGTAGCAAGGCTTTTAAGAATTGAATCGGAACGATGTCTTGGCCATTAAAGTTAATAGCATCTGTACGAAGGAGCCCTACGTTTTCCAAGCATTTCATGTGTGTTAGATAAGATTGGCCAAAAGTCATAAAGAAGCGAATCCGTTTGATTCCTGGAATGTTTTTCGCCAATGATTCAATTTCTTCATGGTGAAGGAGATACATGTCTTTTTGTCCAACTTGAGGGAAATCATACTCACGCTTGATAGACATAGCTTCAACTTCGACCCATTTTCCATCTTCCCAGTAAGAACCCGGCGCAGAAACCTCGCGGAGATTGATTTCTGGGTTAAAGTTTGTCGCAAATGGATAACCGTGGTCACCGCCATTACAGTCTAAAATGTCGATATAGTGGATTTCATCAAAGTAATGTTTGAGGGCGTATGCTGAAAAGACACTAGTTACACCTGGGTCAAAACCAGATCCAAGAAGAGCTGTTAAGCCTGCTTCTTTGAATTTCTCCTGATAAGCCCACTGCCATGAATAATCAAAGTAGGCTGTAAAACCAAGTTCCTTGCAGCGTTTTTCGTAGATGGCACGCCACTCAGGATCTTCTGTATCCTCTGCCTCGTAGTTAGCTGTGTCGATATAGTGAACTCCAGTTGCTAAACAAGCATCCATAATGGTCAAGTCTTGGTATGGTAAAGCTACGTTCAAAACGGCTTCTGGTTTGTAGCTTTCAATCAAAGCAATCACTTCTTCAACCTTGTCAGCGTCAAGGGCAGCTGTCTCAATCTTTGTACTTGTTTTGCCTTCTAATTTAGCCTTCAAGTCATCGCATTTTGACTTGGTACGGCTAGCAATCATAATTTCTGTAAATGTTTCGCTATCTTGGCAAATCTTTGAAATAGCAACTTGGGCAACGCCCCCACATCCAATAACTAATAAACGACTCATTTTTTCCCTTCCTCTTCTTCTAAAATGTCTTCTACATACTTGGGCAACATAAATGCTCCCACGTGTAAGTTTGCAGTGTAGTATTCTGTGAAAAGCTGGCGTTTTTTCCAGCCTTCCTTGTCAAAATCCTTGACAGGGTGGTATTTTTTCGATGCAAATCCAAACAACCAATAGCCCGCTGGACTGGTTGGGATATGGGCCTGATAAACCCGACTGATTGGAAATGCTTGATTGACCTTGCGGTGCATGCTTCGGCATGCTGACTCATCCTCGTCAAAGAAGGGACTCCCATGCTGATAGATCATGATACCGTCCTCTTTCAAAGCTCTGTAGCTGTTCCCGTAAAATTCCTTGGTAAAGAGCCCTTCCGTATGTCCAAATGGATCTGTCGCATCGTTGATGATAATATCGTAGTCATCTTCACAGTTTCGTAAAAAGCGTAGTCCATTTTGGTAGTAAATGGTAACACGGGGATCATCTAGCCCTGCAGCAAAATCTGGGAAATACTCACGACAGACTTCAACCAGCATTTCATCCGGTTCCACAATATCGATTTGTTCCAATTCTGGATACAGTGTCAAAACTTGGGCAACACCACCGTCGCCACCTCCAATAACCAAGACTTTCTTGGGATTTGGGTGGACAGCCATGGGAACGTGGACGGTCATTTCGTTGTAGACAAAATCATCCGCATCTGAGAACAAGACATGCCCATTTAAAATCAGTATTTTCCCAAAAGCTGGCGTATCCAAGACCTCGATATCCTGCCATTCACTTTTACCAGCGTAGAGTTGCTTGGCTGTTCTCAAGGACAATTTCACATCTGGAGTATGAACTTCAGAAAACCATAAATCCATCTAGTTCTCCTTTCTCTTAATGACGTTGATGTGATTGACTTCTGGATCTTCCGTCCCTTGGAGGGAACAACCACGTTCCTTGGCAAATTGGATATAATCCACAATCTCTCGTGTAATACGTTCACCAGGAGCCAAGATAGGAATTCCTGGAGGATAGCACATGACAAATTCTCCACAGACCTGTCCAACAGATTCGTCTAAGGTCAAACTTTTTCTCTCTGAATAGAAGGCTTCTTGTGGAGACAGCACTAACTCGGGCTGAATATATTCTCCAGCAATCAAATCTTTTCCATCTCTTGAGTAGAGTCTCTTGATATCAGCCAAAGCACCGACTAAACGCTCGATGTCTTGGATGCGGTCACCAATGGAAATGTAGGCCAATATATTGCCAATATCCCCGAATTCAATCTGAATATCGTATTCATCTCGCAAGAGATCATAAACCTCTATCCCTGTTAGCCCAATACCCTGAGTATAAACGGACAGCTTGGTCACATCAAAATCACAAACAGACACACCGTCTATCAACTCTTTTGAGTAGGCATAGTAACCACCGATAGCATTGATTTCACGACGAGCGTACTCAGAGAGCTCAATGACTTTCTCAAAAGACTCTTTTCCACGAAGGGCTAAGTTGCGACGAGAAATATCCAAACTAGCCATAAGTAGGTAAGAGGCAGATGTAGACTGGGTCAGGTTGATGATCTGACGAACGTACTCAGGATTCATCTGTGCCCCGATAAGAAGGATGGAGCTCTGAGTCAAACTCCCACCAGACTTATGCATAGAGACCGCCGCCATATCAGCTCCTGCATCCATAGCAGAAATTGGAAGTTTATCTGTAAAATGCAGATGAGCTCCATGGGCTTCATCCACTAAAACAAGCATGCCAGCATCATGAGCCATATCTGTCAATCCCTTAAGATCTGAACAAATCCCATAGTAAGTAGGATTGTTGATTAGGATAGCTTTAGCATCTGGATGTTCCTTAATGGCCTGCGCAACACGGTCATTTTCAAGACCTAAAGCAATGCCGATTTTAGGATCTACACTCATCTCGATATAGATGGGAATGGCACCACATAGAACCAGCGCATTGATAGCAGATTTATGGACATTTCGTGGCAGAATAATCTTATCTCCCGCCTTGCAGGTGGAAAGAATCATGGTTTGAACTGATGAGGTTGTCCCGCCAATCATGAGAAAGGCATGGGCTGCACCAAAAGCATCCGCAGCTAACTCCTCCGCATCTCGAATAATCGAAATGGGATGACCAAGATTATCCAAGGGTTTCATCGAATTGACATCAATGCCAACACATTTTTCTCCTAATAGTTCGACAAGTTCTGGATTTCCTCGTCCACGCTTGTGACCTGGAACATCAAAGGGAACAATCCGTTTCTTGCGTAGCTTGACCAAGGCCTCATAAATTGGGGCTTGGTTTTGATCTAACTTCTTCAAGACATACTCCTTTACCATATTTTTAGTGCCTCAAGAAGATAAAGGCGACTAAAGGTTGACTTATGAAAAAAGAGCAGGTTTTCACCTGCTCTGCAATCTTCTGACGTGTGTATTTTGGTTTCTGTTGAGTATGTCTGTTCCTGATGTTTCCTAACTCTCTAGTAGCAAATATTACGTACTTTATTGATCGTTTCACAAGATGACGTGTGCTTTCACCACACTAAAATTTATGAATTAGGACAAGCGTCCTAACATCAACTTATAAAAGTAGGCTTTTAACCCTATCAATAATGTGGCCTTTCAACCACGCTTCGGCATTCAACCCTGCCTGTCCGTAGGCATTTTTTACTCGGGTTTATATTTGCTAGAAAACATCATCTCATTTTCTAAGCCTTATAACTATACCATGTTTATAAGAGCTTGTAAAGGATTTTGTGAAACTTTTTTAAACAATTTCTTTTTTTGTTCGTGAAATATTACTCAACAATAAAAAGAAACCGTTTAAAATTGAAATCAAAAAACAAAAACAGGAACTAAATTGATTAGTTCCTTTGTTGAATCATAAGTATAGTCAGTTATTCAAAATCTTATCTACTTATCTCGTGCTACTTGAACAGCTAGTTCAAAATCAGTCATCATATAATTTTCATCTAGGCGGATGAGACCATAGTACTCATTCCAAAATAGCGAATCACTGTTGCTGGACCACTTTAATCCATACCATAGTTGAGTGACATCATTTGTATTTGATGGTGGAATTGACCATAGATGCTTCTTGAAAATTTCTTGAACAAGCGGAACATCTAGTCTAGTAGTCAAGTCAAGTTCATTTAATTTGAAAGTAATAGAATGTTTTTTCGCTGCCTCAATACTGTCCTTGTTAAATCGAACCTGAATAACCTTAGAATCTTCTATAGCCACATCATGGTCCTCAGCACCGTAAAAGGAAATACTGCCCAGTACTATGCCATCTTTTGCTAGGAGATAGGGAGCATAAGGAACAGCATTGCTATCAAGCCTGAAGCCTTTTTCGATGGTAACTGTTTTATCTCCAGGATACTTTTGGAAACTGCCATCTGTCAGGAGCTCTTCGTAGTCGCTACCACCATCGCCCTGTCTTACATAGATGTCAAAACCAGCATCCATCAGCTCACTGGCTTTAGTTTCTGCTAAAATGATTTTACTTTCATTAATTTGCAAAATTGGTGCTTGAGGTGGCAAACCAATCGTGAGATTAAACATGACTCCTACCAGAAAGACCATCAAAGTTATAAGGAGGGCAAGTAAAGACTTTCCAGTCCTTTTTCTTGCATTGAAAAGAGCCATTAGAGCAGGTAGGAGGATCATTTTGGCTAAAATAGAATTCCCCACACCACCTCTATTTAAGGTCTGAAAAGCAAAGACTCCTGCAATAGCAATCAGGGACAGGTAGACCAAAATCTCACCTAGACCCAGCTTTTCAGTTCGAGTCTGTTGGTTTACAGGCGTTTCGTACAATGACTGCCCATTCTCTTTCCTCTTTTTTAGAAAGAGATAAAAGCCCAGACCAAGTAGCAGATTAAAGATTGCAAAAACTATTAAAGTACCTATTATCGCCGTTCTAGCCATGGCTCTCTACTCCTTTATGTTCTCTCACAAATCTTATCTTTCTCTTTAGTACCCAATTCCCAATCAATAAAACCAGCAAGAAGAAGGGGCCGCCTTCTATCAGCACAATGGGTAAAGCCACTAGAGCAATCATCAAAAAACTAGCTTTCTTCTGACGCCAACTACCGCCCCATTCTCCGTTTATCAGTGCCCCTAAATAGTCGATGTAGTCAGTAAACCAAGCCAATAAGGGATTTTGAATATCATTAGCCCTAAGGTAAATGAACAAAGCAGAATTTAGCAAAACATAAAGAATTCCAAGGACTAGAATAATCTTTTGACTAGTTCGAGTAGCCTCTAGAACGATTTTTTCTCTCTTCTCTGGTTTTATTTCCTTGAGACTTGGATTCTTACAAGAGAGTTTTTCAAATCTAAAGGCCAGAAATCGGTAGAGATAATACTTTTTTATATCATGCTTCATAAAACCTCCAATCTAGGAAGGATAATTATTTATAAATCATGGTTTAAATATCTAATTTCAAGGAATTGCCTTCCAAATAGACAGCTTTTGACTCAGTGATTTTGATTTTTTGACCTTCTGAAAAGCCAATGGTTTCACCATCCTTTAAGGTGACATCACTGCCTAAAACATACTGAAGAATAGACAGGAGGAAATAATATAAGTCATCGCTATTCATAGGAGACTCGATAAATTCAATCTCAGTTTTTCCAAACTCTTTCAAACCATAAGTGTAAATGCTGGTCTTATCTTTCTGATTGATAATCCCCATATAGATCCAGAGTTGAAGGGGAAGCATTTCTTCTTTCAAAAGGTCTGCCAGGTCTAGATAAAGATCTTTAGGCAAAAGCAATGTAGCAGAACCTTGATAAATACCAATAGCTGATTGACTAGTTTTTAGGATAGAGGCATTGACTTTAGTTAATAGGGAATAAGTTTCTACTGGCGAAAGATTGTCAGACAAAATAGAAACAATGGCGTGTTGTGTGTGCTCCTGTGTATCCTTCTCAACATCCTGCCAGAGGTAAGAATAGGCATACAATTCTTCAAATTCTTGACTTGGGATAGGCAAATCCATTAAAGCCAGCGCAACGAGAGCACCATCAATCACAAATGTTGCACTAGAATCATCCCCAGAAACTTCAGAAATTTCAAGCGCCCAGTGAGATTTCAATTCCTGAACGACCTGGTCTAAAGAATAGGCCTGCTTGCCTTTGAAGAGAGGCATGGACAAGTTCAGTTGTTTTTTCTTCTCTGACTTTTCTTTCTTACTTGTAAATAAATTTTTTAAAAAATTCACAGGACTTCTCCTTTTTCTCATATCAGTTGGAAAGCAAAGCTCTCTTACTCAAAGTAAGTCGCCATACCAAGTTTCCTCATCCTCAAAACCGTAAAATTTCTCATCAAGTAGCCAATTTCCATCCACCAATCTAAGTACAAACTGATGCTTCATTTCTAAAGCTTCTTGATAATGGGTGATGACTCTTGCTTCTTCAGCCTTTGTCATGATGAAATCTACAGAAAAATCATTCCTTTTAACATAGTTATACTCACTTGGGGAGCTATAAGAAATTCGAACTCCTCCTTCCAAGTAATTTTGAGTCACTCGTCCAGTTAGAAGTTGCATTTGCCTCTGAAAATAGTCATCCATAAGTTCATTCCACTTGGGATGAATTTGATTTGCTGGGATGCCAAGGCCTTCTTTTTCCTTATCCAGTGCTCTGTTACGCTCAAAAATCTCCTCTTCTAACAAGGTTAAACTTTTGAGTAAATCAAGCAAGGGTGGGATGATTATTTCCGCCATAGCTCGATAGTTTTCAGGGGTATTTTTATAGTTCACTCTCATGATTCCTCTCTTAACACTCCTGGATTAATTGCTTTACTTCTATGTCTGAAAGTTGTCCATCCATGTAGAGTTTCCTAAGTAAATCTTTATCTACGGTAATTTCATAATAGTCTGTCATAAACTCATGAAATCTCTCAAAACTATCAAAAAGGTAAGAAAGCAACCATTCTCCGCCATCCTGATCTTGGTAAGTCTGTTGATGCGCTTGACCGTCATACCAGATAAAGAAGGTTGTTTCATCTTTTTGATCTTCAGAATAAAGTGAGACATACTTCTCATCCAGTCCTTTATAAAAACCATCAATGACGTCTTGATTCCACTCGTCAGCAGCAAACTGGCTTAAACTACTTTCATGATCAAAGCCTTTCATGAGGATCATTTTATCAGTCAAAATCACATCTAAAGAATCACCTGAGCCATTGTCAATAAAATATCGGACTCCATAGTCTTCCTCAGTCTTAATCACGAGTCTAAGCCAATCCTCACTCGGATCTGTTAGATACTCATCGATAACCAGCAAGGCATCTAAGCGAGTTTTTATCTTGTCCCAATCAATCTTTCTCATCTCTAAAAACCTTCCATCTTATTCTTGCAATTTATCAAGATCACAAGCCCTATAACGAGCTGTTAGATAGCCTGAAAAGCTAATCTGAGGGATGTTCCACTCATTAGGCAAATAAATGGAACAATCTACCTGATCTCCAAGAGGAGAACTTGCTGAGAAGACGTATCTTCCCAAATCCTCATTATTAGGATTTCTTTCAACTTGACCCAATCTGCTAGTATTGAACCAGTCTTTAAACAGTAACCAGATTTGCTCGGCATCTTCGTTTAATAGGGAGACTTTCAAGTTGTAGCTGATTCCGACTCTACATCTTTTTTTGAATCCTGACTCATCAGCCTTACAAACTTTTATCGATCCCTTATCATACTGCCAGTTATCACTATCTAATAGGGAAAATTGAACAGATAGATTGTCTTTAAATCCCTGCATAGTATCAAATAAATCTTTGGAGGCAGCTTCGAATAATTCTAGTTCTTCCATAGTCTTCTCTTTAATTTTCATAGCGAATCACATTCCGATTTAATCTGCATCAACCCAGATCTGGTATTTTTGACAATGTAGACATCTAAACAAATAGCCACAGATAGGCCCGTCTTTAACCAAGTAATCTTCTACCTCTTGATATTCTTCACGCGCTTCATAGTCTGCCAAGACTTGCTCAGCGATTCCCATATCCTTTAATTCACGAGTTCCAACTGTACCCAAGTAAGCACAATAATCTTGGCAACAAGAAAGCCAATATTCTCCCTGCCAACTAGAGTAGTCTGGGGTCTGACAAAAAAGCAGCTGATTCTTTTCTGGATCCAATTCACCCTGCCACTCGGCATCTTGGATAAATTCTGCATCGAATTTTTTAGCTGCTTGACCATTTGCAATGCAAGTTGGGCAGAGATGTTCTACCTCTTCAATACTGTAGGGTCTAAGAGCATAATAAACATTGCTTTCTTTCCCACAAGATGGACAAACCTTAGCTTCTCCTTCAACAAATGAACCTGTAGCTAAAGGGTCTGGATGATAGATAAAATGTGGCAAAGACTGTAATAGCTTCTGTCTTTGCTTCTTCTCTTCTTCTCTTCTTTTCTTAGAGGACGAGAAAGAGCAAATCTGTCTCCATGACTCTGACTCATTTCTTGTAATCGGCTCAGTTTCTTTAACTGTTTTCGGTCTGGTTTATCTAAGATTTCGGTCAATAAGCTATAGGCACTAGTGTAGAGACCCAATTGGTCATAGAGGTCAGCTAAGACTTTCTTAGCTTCTAAATCATCAGACTTAGCTAATTCATCAGCCAAATCATAAAGGGCTGCAACACTTGAAGGATTTCCATCTTTAGCATGGTATTCCCTTGTCTGGGTGATATATTCTTGTAAATATGGATTCATCTGGCCGCCTTCCTAATGGATGACATAAAATCTTAACAAATAGTAACTAGGACATTTCCATTGAGCTCCAGAATCTTTTTGTAAAAGTCTTTCATTTTGACAAAGCAGGTTGAAATATCATCCTTTATTTCTTCCTCTTCCTCAAGATAATCCCAAATATTAGGATACAAATCGGCCTTCTTACAAGCTTCCATACTAAAGTCTTCCAAGGCTCTGTGCATGTCAAAACTTTCTAGAGCTTCTATGATTTCGGCTATCTTATTTTTTTCAGTATAGGCTATGTACTCAGACACTTCTTCTAAAGGAGTCACTCCTAAAACCGCTTCTCTCAAGGGATTGTCATCCAAAAATTCTGAACTACTAAATCCTGTCATGACAAAGAGAAGAGCATCCCACATTTTGTCAATATCTAGTAAGATATCATGACTATCAGCGGAATCCTCTGCAAAATCTAACAGGTCATCTTCTTGATTGGAAAGACCTTTTATTTGTTCTAATTCATTGTCTGATAAATATTGATAATTGGCAATTATTCCCATGATTTTTCTCCTTTGAATCTTGTAGGATAATACTGATGTTTTTAGCTCTATTTCTATAGAAAATGCTATAATGGAGCTAAGAAATTGTTTTATTGAATGTTAAATAGGGGGGATAGTAATGTTCACTACTGTTGTTTTGATTTTTTATGCTCTTTTCTTTCTATCCTTATCCTTTACCATTTATCTCTATATCAGACTTGTAATCGCAGTAAATAAAGGCAAGGAAATTCCCAAATGGATTTATAAACTTGGGCATGCAATTCAAGGAAGAATTCACGTTGACTATGAAGAAATCACTGATGCTAATGCCCTTAAAGAGATTCATTGGTTCTTGCTGATCTATTTAATCGTAAATCTACTCGTATTGGCTGGTTTCTACTATCATGGTAATAGCTTTCCTCAAGCCATTTATGAATGTTTGAAAAAACAATTCTTCATTGTGCTTGTTAGTATGGTTTTAAAAAGTATCGGCAAATTGGTTGTACTAGCTCTAAGAAAAAACACTCATAACAGTCATGCCTATGCATCAACCAATGCTTTTATTGGGACAGTTTTTTTAACAAGCTATGTGTTTATGTTCTGCATCATGATGAGTGGTCTTCCAGCTCAACCAGTTCCAGTAACCATTCAAGATACCACTGTCATCATCGGGGAGACCAAAGCTTCCGAACTTTTGGACCAAGGCTTTATCTTTGGAGATAAAGGCGCAGAGATCTCCATCACCAATCCTAAAAACGACCACTTCTACTATGGTCAACTTCTCGAAGTCAAGCGGGATAATCAGTCCTTTGGCTTTATGAGCCTCACTCCCACAGGTAAAGATACTGATCAGATCAAAAACTGCGTCATCACCTATTACAGAACACCTAAGGATAGCAAGCAACTAGATAAAATTTCCATCAATCATGTCAAGCTAGCCAATCTCAAGCTTCAAGATTTTCAAACACGAAAATTAATCGATATCTTTGAAGTCAATCCTGCTGATTACAATGTCGCTGAGACGGACTCAAACTACATCCTAACCATTCAAACGGCAGATTACGACCTCTGGAAAAGATACAGGATTGAAGCCAAGTTCAATTCAGATGGTTCCATAGATCGTTATGGTGTTAGAGCTCAACACAGTATGTGGGAATAAGATAGTATCATTTCAATACGAGCAAGTATAAGATTAAGTAAATGATTAAAAACTACTTAATCTTATGCTTGTTCATTTTTTCTTGGAAAATACCTGTCAGAATTTGGCGCAATTCTTCTCTTTCCTTCTCAGGAATCTCACCACTTCTCTTAGCAACTGCGTAGAGCTCTGGATGTTCGATAGAAATACGCTTTATTGTCCGAGTTGTTGCGTGTTTTCGCACGAAAAAGGGAATGCGTTTGATCCATTCCTGAGGTACTAGGGCAAGGATTTTCGCAGCGGTTTCCTTATCGCTAATCTCAGATGTTGTCAATCCTTACTTAATCATCTCTTGTTCTTTCTCAGTAAAATCTTTTAATTCCATATATCTACTCCTTATCTTCAACAACTTGTTTTTGTATGAGAGCTATTCTAACTATTCATGAAAATGGTTTATCTAGATACTCACGTGTATGTTTCCCTCTGTTAAAAAATTCTTATTCTTTCGGTTGAGAATATACTTCGATATGCTGACCTAGTACCTTGATTTCTACAGGTAGATTATCGGATTTGTCACCATCAACATCCGTTTCCAATTCACTATCTGAAGAGAGTTTTATATGTCGAGCTTTCAGATACTCGATATTGTCATTTACGACAACATCCCCTTTTAATAAATCAGGGATAACTGACAATTTAGTAAGAATTGACGCATCTTTTAGAATCAAAATATTAGCATAACCATCCTTGTCTTCATCAAAGATTTTTTTGTCAGCGAAATAATTTGTGAGGAGAACTAAAACATGACTGGCTGGGCCAATGTAATTACCATTATCAGTCTCAACTTTAATGTTAAATGCTTGATCTGTAACCACAGACTTCATGGTATTAATCGCATAGGCGAGCATACCAAACTTTGTTTTATCTTCTATCCCAACGTTGTGGATAGCTTCTGGCAAAGAGCCAATACTAAAGATATAACCAAAATAATTTCCATTTGATTTTCCAATATCAATCTTGTTTGTAGAACTGAAATCAAGCTCGTCAATAGCACTATCAATATCCTGAGAGATTTCTAATAGTTTCGTAATGAGATTTCCAGTTCCTCCTGGGATAATCGCCAGTTTAGGAATATAGTCTTTTTCAGCGATACCAGAAATTACTTCATTGACAGTCCCATCTCCACCAAAAACAAGAACAGCATCATAATGCTCTCGAGCAGCTTCTTCAGCAAAGTTTGTTGCGTCTTGCGCTTTTTCGGTAATTTTAGTTTCCACGTGCTCAAAATAATCTTTGGCTTTATTCTCCAGTTTGGCCTTATAATCCAGAGCTTTTTCACCTCCAGATGTTGGATTAATAATCACCATAATTTTATTCATTTATTGTTCTCCTGTCATTAGATTTTCTTACTTTAACTAACCATCTCAAGTTTGGTCCATATAAATTTTGATCGCTTGGTATTCCTGCTCTTTAGCATAGGCAAACACCTCTGAAGCTCTAATGTAATCAAAGATATTTTCCTCTAAATCTTCATCCCAGATCGATTCATGAAATATTTCATTCTCTTGACATGCTTCATAGAAAATATCGAGGTGAACCTGATAAAACTCTTCATCTTCATTTGAGGCTTGTCTTACTAAGGATAGTTGAAACATTGGCTTATCAGATATAGCTGTAAATGTCCCCGTTTCAAATAAAATCATCTCATCCTCAATGGGCTCACGACACAAGTCTTCAAAGATTGCTACCATTTCCTCTAAGGGCATCTTATCGGTGATTCTTTCTCTTAAAAATTCAAGTGATTGCTTCATATTTTTTCTCTTTCTAGATGGTTTTCGTTCTTAGAATAATCCTATTAAAAAATTGAATCCCTACACCTTTTATTATACTACATAAACAGAAAAAAGACCTAACCAACGGGCCCTTACCTTTATCTCAGTCTAGATCTTTTTGATAATCGGAAAAACCTCTGTAAGGACGTCTATCCCAAAATTAATTCCCTGTACTTGGTAGTGATAGATTGGGTCTAAGCAAAGTTTAAAACTCACAGATACAACTTTCATCTCACATTCTTTAGAAATTCTCACGATTAACTTCTTCAAAATAGTCATCCAGATGATGGTAGATTTGCATATCTTCTTCTGAACCATCTTTCAAAACTGCAAATACCTTCACTTTATCATCATTGACAAATACGAAATTATGTTCACCAAAATAAGCCTGATAACCCTTGTCAACTAAGGTCCAAAGTTCATCTTTTGTTAAACCAAAAATATCTTTTTTTACAAGATAGGTTTTCCCGATTTCCATTTTCATGATAGATATTTCTCCTTAAGAAGCTAGATAGTGCTAGATGTTTTCTCTTTACTGCTCAATCCGTCTACTAAAGCAGTAGCATACACTCACAAAGAACTTTGGTTGACTATTGAATATCTTACATCGCTTCTTTCACATATCCTTCGACATCTTCAATCTCTACAAACAACGGGTCTAAGTGACATAGGAAGTGCCAATCTTCGGTGTCGCGTTTTCTGTAGACAATCGCTTCACCGTCTTCACTTCCGAAAAAGCTTCTGTCGACTTCGTACCCTTTGCTTTCTAAGAAAGCTTTTGCCTTGCGGAAGTTTGCTTCTCTGACTTCGACGTAAGCTTTCACTTCATCGTTGTTAACGACATACGCGTCTACTTTTGTAGCTCCTTCGATCACTTTATCGTTTTTAAAGGATAGATTCGAAACCTCTTTCCAAATAATGTCCACATTTTCCTCAGAATTAAACGAAAACCTAGATAAAGGGACAATATTCCCGTTAAAGACAATCTCCATATAATCCGGTAGATTTTTTGAATTAAAATATTCCACTTCAAAACCATCTTCGTTTTCTAATGTATACCCAGGGATTCGAGTTACAAATTCCCGTCCTTCTTCTAAAGTCTCAAATAAGACTAAATCCTTTGAATAATTGTTTTGGTACAATTCTAATAGATACATCATTAATCCTTCCAATATTTGGATAGATGATAGTTTTTTAGCAAACTAATATATTTAACACGTGAGGATAGAGGTTCAAGCATTCTTTTTTACTAAATAGGATTGATTGCTAAAAATTTCACCGGCTTACCTCCTCTTATCTCATCCTCAATTATAACACGTTTCCACTCACATATCAGATATTTATTATTGGACCAAATAACCTTTTGAAATAGAAAACAAGCTCACCAATTCATCAAGTCTATATTTTTTATGAGATTCTTCTTGATGTTAGATAAAGGGCTTCGACTTGCAAATCTATGGTATTTGATTCTGCTAACTTGTATAGCAGTAATAACATGCATTTTACTAATGAATAAACAAAAATCTGAGTAAATAGCTGAATAAAGCAAAATGGATTAATTACACCATTAATTTAAAAGAAAAAAGTGACGAGTTTATTTGTTATCTCGTCGCTTTGCTGTTTTTCAGTGGTCAAGCTCATGACTTGGTTAAGTTTGTTTCTGCCTTTTCTTCTCAAAAGGTGATAACTCTTTACCCTAGTATTTGCTCAACTTCCTTAATCTTATTTTTCAGAGTTTAATACTGACTAATTAGTATCCGTTATGATATCGAAACTTCTTTCTCCCATCGTCTGAGCACATCTTTTAAAGGCTCATCTAGATAGGTATTGACTTTGTCTTTAATCCAATCAGGTATACCATAAGCAGCTTCTGCAATACTTCCTGTGATGGCAGCAAGAGTATCACTATCCCCACCAATAGAGATAGCATTTCTGATAGCATCCTCAAAGTCTGTACTTTCAAGAAAGGCAATGATAGCTTGAGGTACCGTATTCTGGCAAGTTTCATTGAAACGATAGTTAGGGCGGATTTCATCTAGTGTTTGAGAAAGATTATATCCATACTCTTGTTCTATATGCTCCTTGATAAGTCTCTTACACTCTGTAGGATTATCGTTGATCGGTTTTCCATAGTCACCACTGTAACCTCCAAAGTAATAACGACACATAAATATAGTATCAGACGTCGCCATAGCTCCTTTGACACCCTCTGGATGGTTATGAGTCACCTCTGCAGAAAGTCGTGCAACTGCTCTTCTGGACGGCCAGACTCCCGTTCGTGCACAGAAACTACAATCCATGGTCCAGGCACATGGAGAAACACGCATTGCTGAGCCATTTCCAAAGCTATTATAAGGTTCTCGATCGTCGCCATCAACCCAATTCCCAAATCTTGCACCGTAACCTGCATCGGGATACATCCTACCATATTTTTTCATGGCGTCAATAAAGTCATCCTTCTGACCGCCATTCATAATGGCTTCTGCAACAGCACAGGTCATAACCGTATCATCAGTGAAAAAACAATTCTCACGAAATAATGGAAAGTCTTTCGTTTTGATATTGTTCCATTCATAAACTGAACCTACAATATCTCCAACTATTGCTCCTAGCATGGTATTCCTCCTTACAAACTATTAGTTTAGACTGACATTTCTACTTGTCATACTCATCTATTTTATCAGCATATTCAGTCAAAAGTTTTTTTGAATAAATTTTTTCATTACTTGAATTTCTAACTTCTTTCCAAAGAATAGAAGCTACTTTTAGTTTATTAGAGTAGTTGGCACTATTTTCGTCTGCACAGAAATCCTTTAGAAATTGATTCCATTGACAAACCGAATGATCATACTTGGCATAATCTGAATTTCCATAATAAACTTTTAACATATCTTGGATGGTAAAACTTAAATCATGTTCTCTTTTTACTTTTCTCCAAGCAGTGGCCATATCAGCAGTAAATTTAAAGGGGGAAACACCTGTTAAAGTTGAGAAATATTCTCTAAAGTGTGCGTTAAAGGAGAACCCGCATTCAAGCAAGGGCGTATCTAAGGTAACGACTTCTACTCGTTTCTTTTTCCTTTTTACTGATGATTTTTTAATCAAATTGCCCTTAAAGTACTGCTCAATAATATGATTGAGTTCTTGTTTTGTACCTCTATTTTCAAGTCCTAATGACTTGCATATCTGTGAGAGTTCATCACGATACCAATAGTATTTATTAAATTCATCAAAGGATGTGATTTTATCAAACCCAGGTCTACTCTCTATCAATATAACACCTCCTTAAAAACAGTTTAGGTTTTCATTTCTAAATAATGGTATTTTAGTTTCTTTAGTTTGAGGATTAACTATGTTTCACTAACAAACTCACACACTCAGCGGTTAGGACTTACTGTATCATCCGTGAAAAAACAATCCTCACAAAATAAAGGAAAATCCTTCGTCTTGATATTGTTCCATTCGTAAATAGAACCTACAATGACTCCAACAATTGCTCCTAGCATCCGTTTCCTCCTTATGGCATATCAGATTCGTTACACATTTCTAATGAGTCACTCTTTAAAAATGGCACCACCAAATCAATCCACTCATAAGGCAGGTAAGCTGATAAATAACCGTGGTTATAGCCCTTTGCTTCATACAAAATTGTATTTGAATGTAGCTGATGAAATAATTTCGCTGATTCTTTCACACAGTTCAATTCTTTTTCACCATAGATATACAGAACCTGAGCCTTGCTAGCAGAAATCATATCTTTCAACTTGTAACATCCCATATAGTTTTTGTAAATGGTCACCAATGTTTTGATAGGCGTCCTCGGCAAATCCTCCAAATAATAAGCTTTTATTTCCTCTGGATAAGCCAGTTTAGGATAGAGTTTGTTCATCATGCTTAACTGAAGTTTGCAAGAGAATTTATTGAACATCAGTTTACCAAATAGAGACACTAGAAAGATGCTGATTTTAGCTAACCTTGGTTGAGGAATACAGAGGCTTCCATCTATGATGGCCTTCTCAGCAATTTCACTGTCTAAAGACAAAAGCTCTATGGCAATTTGACCACCAAGTGAAACACCACCGATTGCAAATAATTTCCCACCACAGTTTGCTTTGATATAGTCTAGAATCTCCAAAGCAGAATCTTCAGTAGAAACATAATCAAGTTGATATTCCTCGCCGTGGCCATTCAAAGTGGGTAGAATAATACGGTATTCTTCTGACAAGATTCGTGCTTGACGAAGATAATTCCACCAAGAACTGCCACCACCATGTATCAGTAAAATAGGAGGCAAATTCTTATCACCAAATTCATGGAATTTCATGTTTAAACTCCTTACTGTAGGACTTTCACTAGCTACACCCTTGTTTAATCAGCTCGTACAAGCAGTGATGTCTCATCAAATAGAAAAGTCTCTAACATTGATTATCTAGAATGACCACACATTACTTTCAATAATGGATATCCTGATCTAAATTTTAAAATGTTGTTTCCTTACTAATTCTATTACTCGCCAATATAGTATAAATCAAATAACCAATAAAAATGATAATAAAAATAAGATTAATTTTTAACACAAAATAGAGATTTAACAAATTTGCGAATGCATGAAATAATACACAGTATCCCACAGATTTCGTTTGACGGTAAAGAAGCCCTAAAACAAAACTTAAAAATAATGTATATATAAAAAATAAAATAAAAGGAAATCCTTGATGACTTTCTCCAACTATAAACCATAAAGGCAGATGCCATATTCCCCAAATTGATCCTACAATCAAATTAGATTGCCAATAAGTATATTTTTTATCAAGTAATGGTTGTAATATTCCTCTCCATCCTAATTCTTCATGTCCACCACCAAAAAAAATTAGTTGTATAAAGAATAATGGCATCAGATAAATTGATACTCCGTTTAATTCTAAGGAAGATACAGAAAATAGTATCAAAATTGCTAACATATGATAAATGAAATAAATACTACTACTTTTTCTTTTAGTAAATACAAAATGTTTAAATTTTATATTATTCCTTTTCAAATAAAAGCCACTTGCAATAGCTGGTCCAAGTGCACCAACTATATGTAATATTCTTCCTATAAATGTCTCTAATCCCAAAATATAAGATTGTGTAAATATGGCAAGAAGCCCCCAAGATATATAAGTAATTCCAAATGTAAAACAAAGATAATTTTTTAAATTTCTTTTATCAATTTCTGTCATTATATCTTCCTTATTTTGATTATTCTATGTAAAATATTTTTTCTGCTTCTTAGATGGTCTCGATTATAACTACCTATATTCTATCATAAAAACACAAAAAAGCCTTACAATCAAGGCTTTTCAGTATCGCTTTCTCTAAAAGTTTTCTAAGCTTTCACCAGCAATCCTACACACTCGACATGTGGCACTAGTCAACATCTATATTATAGAACGAAAGTGATAGAGTTGTTGTTTAAAATTAAACTTTAGCATGAAAATATTTTATAGTTACCATTTTTTAACTTTATAGTTTAGAATTATCATTTTATAAATTTACTTACTAACTTATAGACTTTTTGAATCTCTTTACTATTAATATCCCAACCATCAAGTTCTTCTTTGATCAACTCTGGAAATTTTTTGCTAATATCCCTCAAAGCATTACCAACTGATTTTCTAACATATTCACTAGAATCTTCTTTTAATGTTGCGATTCGTTTAATAGCTTCATCTGGATTATCCTTGAAATATGGTCTACTCGTCCATATTCTTAATCCCTCTGTTACTGCTCTCCTTGTATTAGGATTGGTATTTTTTAACCATTCATCAATCACTGGAAGTGCTTTTTCATATCCTATTTTTTTGCAAAATTCATCAAATGCTTTCGCCAATACTTCCTGAACTCTCCAATTATCATCTTTTGAAACTTTATCTCGCATAAATGCTAAAATATCATCTTGTTCTGATAAGTATCCAAAAAGAAATACACTGTACATTCTAACTTGATATACATTGGATTTAAAGGCTAGAAATGCTAATTCTTTGATATACGCAATATCGTTTGATTGATAGTCAGAAAGAGCTCTTTTTTCTTCTTCTTTAAATCCATTTTCTATTAAAGAGAATTCTTTTTCTAAATTTAAAATATATTCTTTCATGTAACTTCGGTTCCTCATAGAATTTTAAGTATTATTCTATACAAGTTTTTAACGCTTTTACCAGTAATTCTAAACACTTGACGTAACTTAATAAAATTAGAAATAAGAAAAACTTCGTATTTTGATTTATTAGATACTTACACACATAAAAAATGTTATGTATTAAACCAAACTGACAAATCCTCATCAGATACAAAATATTTCCAAGCAACTGTAAATCCATAGAGTTCCTTATATTTTTCAATCCATTCCGCATAATATGGAACTCCAACAGGTGTTTCAGAGACTTCCTGTTCTAGATAAGAATATGGATGAGCCACAATACCTAGATCAATATTATCGACTTGCCAATTATAACCCTCTTTATGCTCACCTCCTAAATTATCTATTAATCTAGAACTTCTTAAATCAATATCTGAGCAGATTGTCAACGATTTAAACTTTTCAAAATCAGAATTGAAGGGTTTTATGTAATAGGAAGCCTCCACATAGTATTCATCATCATTATTTGGATAATGTGCACCAATGGAAATTTTTATGGGGGAACCATTAAGTTCTAACCAAAAATTTCCGATTGGTGTTTTTAGGATATCATAAGCTTGCTTAGAATTCATCACTTCTTTAGCTTCTGATAAATCGCAGATTACTCCTTCACTTATTAAACTGTTGTTGGTTTCTATTATCTTTTCGTTTATAGTAGATAATTTTCGTTCTACTTTTTTTATTTTTTCAAGAGGGAACGGCGGTTTGTTGGCTTGTTTTTTGAAAACTTCAGTAACTTGTGCTTCTTTTAGATTAGAGTTGTTTCCAACAGGAACTTCTATCCAATCAAATTTCTCTATTGACTCATCAGAACAATAATAAACATATTCTTTGTCATTCGAAAAGAATCGAACATTACAAAAATTCAATTCTTTACATGGTTTCCATAACAACTCTGGTTCTAAAGGTCTTTTTTTAAAATAATGTGTTTCGTCCCTATCCCAAAAATCTTTATACATCCATATATTACAATAGGGGCAAAAATACTCATCATAATCGTCCAAATAACATTGATTTGCATGACAATTTAAACATACTAAGTCATCATCTATAAAACCATCTAATTTTACACCATTTATGCATAAAATATATTCATCTTCTACCTCTAAAACATCTGTTTCGATTGAATGATCAACAAAACTTAGCCATTCTTCAAGCGTAAATCCATATATGCTGTATAGCGTTACCTCAGACCATCTTTCTCTTAGTGACTTACCATCATATATTTTAGCATTAAAAAGTTCATCAGCCGTTCGAAATCTAGCACCATTAGGTAAGTCACATAAACCAGCCCAATATGGCAAGGGGTCATTTTCTGAATAACCAATAAAGCGAAACTCTGTTATAGGATCACTTTCAAACGAGAAGCAAGTTTCGTCTATATTCTTTCCAGCCTTAAATTCCTGAAGTAGATAATCTATATGTAAACTTTGAATGTCATTCCCAATTGAAGTTTTAGAGCTATAAGGAATACCCAATTTAAAATCAGTTACCTTAAATGAAAAATAGCCATCTAACAGATGAAAATGAAGGTAATTGTCTTCAAAGTATAGAGCATGAAGCCACCATTTAGATAATCCACCCATATCTTTCATGAGGAAATCACTAACACATTCACACTTTAAATCCCAAACTAGTGAAGAAGAGTTTGTAAAATCACTTGAGGCTTTATCCTCTTCAATTGTTAGATATAATAATTTCTTTTCACTATAGAAACTGAAAGAGCTAATGATACAGTCAGTGAAATTATTTACCTTTTTTAGATAATCCGAAAGCTCATTTACTTCGGTTAAATAATGTATTCTTTTAGTCCACATTATCTTCTCCTCTATTAAACTAGTGATAGGAGGATACATTTATTCCCATTTACTTCTTATCTTTAGAAACAAAAGCATCCCCACAGTGTTTTTAGAAATAGAATTCATCTCCAATAAGTTATTAAACCTAGTAAAAAATATGAGCAGTTACTCTAATACTTCCCCTCTAAACGAGAAAAGGTCTTACCTTCAAGGCATTTCTTATCCCTCTGTTACAAGGTTTTTACGCTTTTACCAGCAAAGCTACACACTCAGCGGTTCGGACTTACCGTATCATTTCGTCGATTCCCCTCCTCATTCTACGAGTCCTATCCCATGGGCGGAGCATCTACTTCTACTTCGCTGATACCTCAGCTCGTACAAGCAGTGATACCGCCTCAACATGTGGTGCTAGCAAGCATCTATATTATAGAACGAAAGTGATAGAGTTAATGTTTAAACTTAAACTTTAGAATGAAAATATTTTTTCTTTTCTTACCCTACAGTATCCGTACAAATTTTATAGGCTTCATCTCATAAAAACTTGTACCTTGCTAAATTCAACAAACTGAAGCTTGTTTGTCTCATTTAGCTTTCTTGGGTTTCTTTTCTGGCAGTTCCGCATACATACCTTTCAGTAGTTCAGTAATCAAATCCATATCCTCAAATCTGTCGAATGCATACATCAATGTCTTTGAACCCTCATACGGATAACGCAATTCTGAGTCTGCAAGAAGTTTGTCCGATGTCGGCGTTCTCTTTAAAAATAGTTCATTATCGCAAATGTCACCTATCAGCTTACCGTTAAAATATATAAGGTAGCCACCCATCATGGATCTTATGACAATATCACCTACTGCAGAAAAAATCTCACGAACAAATTCATTAAATTCATTCACTATGATTACCTCCTTCATAATAAACCTTGTAAATTTTGCGAATCTTCGTTAATGCGATTTTTCTATTGTCTCTGCAGCATCAATGACTTTCCTATTAAGTCTACTGATGCAACCTTATAACCCGCTGCAAGGATTGTATTTGGCATCGTGTGTGTCGGTGACGGTGCCCAGTAAGCTGAATAATTATATGCTGACTTGCAGAGAGTACATCCAATAATGCACTCAATATCTGCGAAGGATAATGTAAGTTCAGTCTTTCCACATTCTTCGAGGTACTGTTTCAGTTTTGAAAATTTATCCTTTTCTACTGGCTCTTCGTCCATTTCACCGACCTGAACAAGTGCATTACTGAGTTCATCACATTTATCGACCATCCAGGAGAAATATTCCTCCTGCTTTGATGGGTTGAACACATCAGCCTCACGCTTGTAAATGATGCGTTTTGCCTCGCTGCCTTCCCGGCTGGAATACCAGTCTAGCTTGTCACCGAAGATTTCTTCTATCTCACTCTTCTTACTTTCCAATCTTTCAAATGCATTCTTGGTATAGGCATAGATCAGTAAAGTGAGGTACTTACTTCGTGTCACTGTATACGAAAGATGATAATCTGCTCCATTCACAGGAACATCATACCAGTTCTGTGCTAACGGTTTTCTAAGTGCAATATCGTTATCTCGACCATCTGCCTTGCAGTAATCCACAAAGTTTGCCCAAAATTGAAGCTGAAGTTCACCCAGATCACCCACAGGTTTTGTCACCTGTTTTTCCTTTTTAGATGACTCAGCAGGTTTTTCCTTTTCTTCAGGCAGCGAGGCTGGAATTGCTCTTCCATCGTTTACCCATGTAACATATATAAGTTTATCCATCTGCTGTGAGGTAAAACTGAACTTCCATCGATTTTCCATAAACTCCAGAAGTTTTTTACTTCTTTTATAGATATTACCTGCTGTCCAGTCAATCTCCTGTGCCACTTCAATTTCGGAATGCGATCCATTCTGATATCCTCTTCGTCCTCCATTCTTGGATGTCTTCTTATCTTCAAAGCTGTCATTCTGCAATGCAGAATTGATACTCTGTGAAAGAGGAAGAAGATTTCCAAGAGCACCGGACAGAAAATCAATCTCTTCACTACTAAACTGGCGGAACTGATTACGCCAGTAGTATTTTGATGGAGTCTGTGGAAGGATATGTTCAATAGAAACCTTATCCTTTTCCGTCTTTGTAAACATCTCCCAGCTTACCTTATCCAGGTTATTCTTCTTGGCAAGTTGATACTCATACTCATATAAGAAGTATTTGATGGAATTCCAATAATAGAAACCGCCCTTATTGTCAAAGTGCTTTTCAATCTTTGTTATAAAGTTCGGAAGTGCATACTCGATATTAGCTTCCGTAGTATCATTGATATCATTAATCAAATCATCAATGTCCATTTCCTTAAGGTAAATGCTTCTTGCAGCACGATAATACTCACTGCTTCTGAATGTGGCATTAAAGTAACCAAGACGGAAACAGATAAAGATGAATCTCTCAACCGCTGTAAACAGTTCGATTCTTTTCTCCGGCGGCAAGTCCCTTCGACCAATCACTGTCATTATTAAAGGCCTAAAGTGTCCGATTCCTATACGATTCAAACGGTCAACCCATACCTTTTCATCATCAGTAAGGTTATCGCTCTGCATTGGGAAGAAGGTATCATACCAATACTTCACCATGTCCTTAAGGCTGTATACATAGTTCAAAATCTCTGATGGTTCTAATTTAAAAACCTCAACGGTATCTGCTTCGCCAGGTTCGTCCTCAATATCAACATCAGGGTCATACTCACTATCCCCAACAACTGCCGGAAATTCGCCTGATACAACAACGGTCTTCTTTTCAAAAATATTCTTTACTGAGAACTTATTTAATAAGAAGTGGATGTAATCATCACCTTTTCTTCTAGAATAGGCAAAGTAAGCTATCCAATGTGCTCTTAAAAACTCATCATCAGAAAGAGGAGTCTTTTCATTTCTTCCAAGCTGATAATAAACTTCCTTCCACGTATCGTTGATCTGTTTACGAAGATTATCCTTGTCCATCTTATCGAACTTGTCATCAGCATAAAGTGTTGTCAGATATATCAAACGATTCTTCAGCAGTTCCAAATTCGTAAGTTTCTTACCACGATTGTTCATGGTTTCAAAAGCAACAAACACGTCATAATCATCATCGATTTCATGGATGTTGAACATCAATCTCTGAGTTAATTTCAGATACAGTTCATTGATGCCATCCATTCCTTCGTTCTCGTAAAGAGCAACCAGGTTTTCTCTAAAGAAGTTCTTTGCAAATTTAAGATTTCTTGTATAGTACGTTTCATTTACAGTCCCAGAATATGGTTCATTGAAAATTCTATACTGCAGATAATCGGAACTTGGATTATCCACCTCATAGCCGAACAGGTATGTAGTAATCTGTTTATTCGGTGGTCTGTGCTGACAGATATACTTGGAAATGACATCCTCTAATGTTTCGTATCCAAGTACAATGTCTCGGTCAGATAAACCTTCATTTTCCTTTAAGGTTCTGGAGTACTTTACGATTTCATTTAGAAGAATGACAAAGCTGGTAAGTCTCTGCTGTCCATCAACAATGTGGCAAGGTTTATATCCTTTCGACACCATCCACAGGTCACTACCCCATGATGTTGTCTCGGACGATTTCAGATTTTTTAGAGACAGTAAGCCCGTGTAATGATATCTACCGTCCTGCAAATTAATTAGATCATCCCAGAAATCCGCAAGTTGTGACTGCTGCCATGCGTACCCTCTCTGATAATCTGGTATTCTGAATAATCTGTTTTGAAATAACAGAGATAGTGGTTGAAGTTCATTAGCCATTATTCCTGCCTCCTAACATTCACTTTCGTTACTTGTTTTTATCTGTTCACCATCAGGCAGAATAAAAGATTGCTCAAATGTAACTTCCAACACATCCCCTATCTGTTTCATTTCCTCAAGTGAAACCGTATCCCTTTTAAGTTTCTTTCCAAAGTACTGAGGAGTCTGTCCAATCCTTCTGGCAAGTTCAGATATACTTATATTCTTTTTATTACATAACTCTTTAATCATATCGGATGTTTTCACGTGCTGACCTACATCCACTTAACTAATAAAGCATTTATAATTGTTTCTCAATCCAATTATCAATTCTGTTTTTTATATTGTTATAGTAAACTTCTGTCCATGATTTTGAATAAAAAGCACTATAATTGTCTATGTATGTACCATCATTTTTTTCCAAATCGAAGACTCTATATTTTCCATTTTCTTTTCTTACAAAGGAATTTTCTAATCCGTACCATTCAACTATTTTATTAAAATCGTACGCAAAGTGTTCCAGCCATTTTGCAGTTCCAGCTTTAGTATAAATATTTTCTAATCTACAATCAGTTTTACCTTCACATTTTCTTTTCAAATCAAATAACATATGGTCTATCCGGTCATAAAACTTATAGTATCTTGACGTGTTTAATCCTCCCATTTCACAAGGAAAGAAAAAAATCGGTTTACTACGATAATTCTTAAATGTTTCTACAAAATTAGAATTAAAACCTTCATGTTCCTTTATTCGTTTTACAGATAACAAAGCATCACAAGTACATTTCACACCATCGATAGTTTTATACTTGTGAGATTCCAAAGGGTATCCATCAGGGTCTTTATAAAATTCATAAAATACTTCCCAAGCTTTTTCGCTATCTTCGTATTTATTCAAAATACAGTTCATTAAATCAATATCAAATTCAAAAACATCTCTATATGTTAGATTTTCATTTACAAATCCCATTATCATTCCCCACAATATATTTATATATTCATTTCACCTTCATATAGCTTAGTATAAACCATTTGGTTTATAAATTCAATATTTCTACATTTTTCGCTTGTAAATTTTTTATGAATAAGAAAAACACCCTGCATTGCTGCAAGGTGTCCGTATCGTAGTTCTTGTTCAATTATCTCTTTAATTCAAGTGTCATGCCGGATTTGAATTCAAAGATAAGATTATTTTAGTTATATTTGCTTTTTGGATTAATAAAATTGGTTTATCGCATCTCTTTTCTTTAATAATGCAAATATATCATAAAGAAGAAACAATATCAACATTATTTAGTAATTTTTCCGGTTTTTAAAAATAATTCCCGCGTACACATGTCTGATAACTAAAAAATTCTTTTATCAAACACTAATAAAAAACAGTGACTTACTAGGTATAGTTACACACAGATCTACTTCTGTTCCTTTTAGAAACTTATATTTTCATTTTCAGGCATAGTAAAGACATCGTTTTTTTCAAAATAAGGTTTTACCATTTCTTTCCATATAGCTTTATGAAAATTGATTGAGTTTAAAGGAGATAGGCCATAATTTTCCAATGCATAACCATCATTTACTTCAACAACAAATGTTCTTCCATCACGAGTAACACCTATTTCTAGCCCATAAGCTATAGGCGCATCTTTCCAACATGATATCACTTCATCAACTACACTAGGATCAAATTGTGCATGATATTCACCTGTATAGGGTCGAACATCTAATACTTGACCATCTAACACAAAACAACGCCATTCTGCTATGGATGTTACAACCTAACTAATATTATATCTATAACAGATAATCTTTCCCTTATTACTCTTTGTTCAAAGATTCCAGTATTTCTCCATAACCTTCGTAGAAACGGTCTCTTGTAACTACTTCACCAGGATATTTTTTTCAAGAAGTAAGAATATATCATTTGGATTAATCCCTTCATCTAATAAATCTTGATACAGTAAGCTACATAATCTCATTTCACCCTTACTTGAAAATTTTAAAAATGTTCCAAATATTGGAATCATTGACAATAGATTGTATAGACTTTTTTTCATTGTTTACCATTTATCTAAGTTTATTAATTTAATCAAATATAACTACCCTATCATTACTGAAGTTATTAAAGGTAAGATTTACTTTATCATAAACTTCCTGAGTTTCCTTATAAATCTTATCAGAAACATATGAAGCTCTCAATTCGGATTTCTCAATAAGCACCCACTTTAACTGAGAGTATGAATATTTTGCAAAAGCAATCCATTGTGCGTAATTTATTGTCATTGGATTTTTTGTAAAGTAGATTTTCCCTGCATTAGCAGATGCGGCTATAGAATGTCCAATAAATAGCATCGTATGTAATTTGGGATGTTTCTCTCTATCCAACGAAAAAGGAATAGAATTTTTTATTGAATGTCCTTCGTTGATTTTCTTAAGGGCGTATCCAATTCTAATTATAACTTCAATAATCATTGTGGAAATAGCCATACTACTAAAATGAATGAAATCATAGCCTTCGTAATACATTCCTTGTACTATTTCTGCTATTGTTTGATCCTCGTCACCAATTTTTCCAAACTGAAGCAAATTAAATAATCCCATCAATGGTGCAGGTAATCCCATTGATGTCGTAATATCAGATTTAAAATGAATTATCTGCTTCGCTATTGCTGCAAAAATATCACTTTCTTTTCTATCTGTGTAGTTCTCCATAAATTGAGAAACTATTTTCCCAGTTTTATCAATAGTAGTCATCTTACCATTTAGAATATCACATACACCAATCACTAAACCAAGAAGTGGATCATGTCCAAGAGATAACAATCTATGATAGTAAGCAGATAGTCCATTAATATTTACTTTGGTATGACGATTATCTTGAGCGTCAAAAGGGACTTTACTGACCTTTGAATTTGCCAACTTTTCCATTTCTTCTTCAGGGAATCGTTGATTGAACCAATCTCTTACATAATTAGATAAAGGGCCACCTTTTAAACCATTTGGAGTTTTCTCAGGTATTCCAATTAAAAGAATATCAACAATCGCTGCTAATATCCCAGCTCCTGCACAAATCGATATATCAATTTTATCAAGTTTATGAATGTTGTTAAAATCATCCTGCAATGATTGAATAACTGTCTGATTAAGTTCCAATTCTTCATTTGTGAAGAGTGCATCTAGTTCATTCATTGAACCAACTTCGCACTCCGCTTTTACTACTAAGTCTTCCCATTTAGGTACAACGATAGTTTGTTTTTTAGTTTCGGTATCTATTATTGGTAGATCAGTCAGAGTATAGCCTAGCTCTCTCAATAATTTTTCACTTTCCTCTATACGTTCTTCTGCAATAGACATATCGGGTCTGTTTATTAAATCTAACTCTTTGGTTTGATAAGTTAAAATATTATTGAATTTTTGTTCTTCATCAGAATAAGTGAATTTACTCATTATTAGTCACCTAAATCATTTTTCAGATCCTTTATTGCTTGAGTTAGGAGGATATTTAAACTCTGTAGATAATCTAGCCGTTCCTTATCAGCATCTGCCTCGGTTTTCAGAGCTTGTATAATAGCTTCGTGTTTTTGCAATGCTTCTTTATATAACCGTTCTTTTTCCTGTTTAAGTTGTTTATTTTTTAGATTAGAAGCTAATAATATACCACCTCCGGCTAATACAACAACTGGAGCAGCCATTACAAACACTCCAGCTACCATACCACCTCCAACGACACCGCCAATAGCTGCAAGACCCGAAGTAATACCAGCCGCTGATAACCCTACAGTACCTAAACCATAAAGAGCTGCAAATGAACCTATCCCACCAATACCTGCCCCCAATGCACCAGCTAACACTTCTGGAATTGGACTCTCTCTTATTGTACGTGTTTTATCATTAAGAGCTGCCGCTGCTTCATTAATTATGTTTACAACTTGTTGTAGTGATTCTACATTTTGAAATACTGCTTCTTTACTCATAAAAAATCCTCAATCTTTTATTATTTTAATTATACCATGTATAAATTGAAAAACTGCAACATAAAAGTTAGACAGAAAAAATCTAACTTTTGGGGTGTTTTATTATGAAATTGAGTTATGAGTATATAGTTCAAATCTATGAACTTAGAAAGCTAGGTCAAAGATTCAAGCAGCTTTCAAAAAGATTTGATTTAGATGTTTCTGGGTTAAGATACATGATGAAATTAATTGACCGTTATGGGATAAAAATCGTCAAGAAAGGTAAGAATTGTTATTATTCTCCAGAACTAAAAAAAGAAATGATTGATAAGGTCTTACTTGAAGGAGGAAAAAGAAAAACGGAAATTGTTCAAGGATTTGTAACAGAGTTTTCTTTAAATATTCTTCTAAAGATTATTAAGCTTGCCCGTTCAACCTATTATTACCACTTAAAACAGCTATATAAACCAGATAAGAATCAAGATATTAAAATTGAAATTCAGTCAATTTATCGTGAGCATAAAGGAAATTATGGTTATCGTCGGATTCACTTAGAACTAAGAAATCGTGGTTATTCGGTCAATCATAAAAAAGTCCAACGTCTGATGAAAGTCCTTGGTTTAGTGGCTCGAATTCGTCGGAAACGGAAGTATTCTTCCTACCAAGGAGAGATTGGCAAGAAGGCAGAGAATCTTATTCAACGCCAATTTGAAGCAGCCAAACCGATGGAAAAGTGCTACACAGATGTGACAGAATTTGCCATTCCAGCAAGTGCTCGCAAGCTTTACTTATCACCAGTTTTAGATGGCTTTAACAGCGAAATTATTGCTTTTAATCTTTCTTGTTCGCCTAATTTAGAACAAGTACA